>NZ_CP020373.1:0-314722 GCF_003957745.1 Shewanella khirikhana
AAATTCCTGCGGCGCTGTCGCTGATTTTCCACAGCGCCTTTAATCCGGTTGCTGCCCAGGGCGGCTTTGCCGGTGCGGCTGTGATGGTCGCGATTCAAATGGGTGTTGCCCGCGGCGTGTTCTCCAACGAAGCCGGCCTTGGCAGTGCGCCCATCGCCCACGCGGCGGCGCAGACCAAGAGCCCGGTAGCCCAGGGCCTGGTGGGTATGCTTGGCACCTTTATCGATACCCTGGTGGTGTGTACCATCACCGGCCTTGCCATTGTGGTTTCTGGCGCCTGGAGCAGCGGTGAAAACGGTGCGGCGCTGACATCCTATGCCTTCTCCCACGCGCTGCCTATCGGCAACTACATAGTGGCGGTGGCTTTGGCTATTTTCGCCTTTACCACCATCCTTGGCTGGAGTGTATACAGCGAAAAATGCGTCCAGTATCTACTGGGCGTTAAGGCCGTGATGCCGTTTCGACTGATCTGGACCCTGGCAGTGCCACTTGGCGCCATGGGTTCGCTGGACTTCGTCTGGCTGCTGGCCGATACCCTCAATGCCATGATGGCCATTCCCAACCTGATTGCGCTGACACTGCTGAGCCCTGTGGTGTTCAAACTCACCAAAGAGTTTTTCAGCAGCCGCAGCGAGGAGAAAAAAGTCGGGGTTGAGGCGGAATAACCTGCAAAATCCACAAACAAAAAAGGATGCTTAGGCATCCTTTTTTGTTTGAGCAGAGGGCTCAATTGACTGCTTACCGAGAGGGTTTTCACGCTGAAGGCCTTTCTTTCACACGCTAAAGGCTCCTTACACTGAAAGCTCTAGTTGCGCTGAAGGCTCCTTACACTGAAAGTCCCTTGCTCGGGCGGCTAGTCGGCCGGGGCGTCGAATTCGGTATCTTCCACTGCCGGGAACATGGGTTCCACGTTGGGCAGAATACGGAACTGCCTCTGGAAGTGGCGCTGCACCCCCTTGAGGTTGATGTTGCCCAGCCCTGTGGCGAAGCCAAACCAGGCATAGAGGCCGCTGTAGTCATCAAACATTGGCGGCAGGTATCTGGGGCCGGCGAGGATGCCTTCACGGTAGGCCAGATACAGGGTCGGAATATCCTCAATGGCAAGCTTGCCAAGGAACAGCATGGGAATGAGTTCCGGGATCCCTGAGGCAATGGCGCTGCGGATAAAGTTAACGTTTTCGACATAGCCGCGCACGTAGGAAATATCTTTGGTAAAGCAGCTGCCGCCTTCAACCATGCCACCGCGAAATACCCGCTGGGTGACGCGGTAGCTGTCTTTCTTACTGAGATTTTGCTCGCGAAAATAACGATAAACCTCAATGAAATCAGCGCCATTTTCCGCCATGTCTACGGCTGTTACCCGGTCGCTGATCCTGCGGGCTCGGCCGGGGGTCGAGCTCAGGGTCAGCATCTCCATCAATACTGCCAAGCCTTCCTGAGCAGCGGCTACCCGGGGTGAGCCCACGCTAAGCCAGGTGGCGTGGGGCTGGGCGCGACCGTTCAGGGTGGTGCCCACGTGCACCCAACCTTCGTGCACTTCGTACACGTTCAAATCGGCCTTGCTGAAAACGGCTTTGGAATTGATTTTTACTGTATCACCACCCACGGCCGCATCGGAGACAATACCGTCGCTGAGTTTTACCCGCATCTCGTCGCTGTGGAAATATTTGCTCAGCCGCGAGCCAAGGTGATCGACGGCGCTGGCGGCGTCTATATCCTTGGGATGTTGTTTGTTCATGTGCGCCGCGGCGGGCAGCGAGAAGATGTAGCTGAGGCGATCGCCGAGCTGACGCAGGGTGTGTCTGTCGCCATGAAGCTTGTTGCTGGCGCTGCCGTACAGGGTTTTACTGAGCTTTCCGAATTGTGGAGTGCCCCTGTGGCCCAGCATGTCGATAACCAAGCGGTATTGATCCACGTTGGCGACCAGCAGTTTTCCGAGGCTGTCGTCCTTGCCCAGGGTGCGGTGAATTTCCTGCTTCAGCGCCTTGAGCTCCCTCTGGGTGCCGTGGGCGTCAAAGGGCAAGGTAAGCCGGTCGTAAAAAGCCTTGTTGACCAGAGGTAAGCTATTGGCACCTTTGTCAAAAAAGGTCTGCTCCAGCTCTCTTGGCCACTTGATGGCATCGAGAATTTTGATGGGGGCTTGCAGGGCGATGAGGCGATCAGAAAACTGTTTCAGGTGTTCACAATACCTGAGTCTGGCATCGTTCATGGCGGATTAATTCCGAAGAGAGTCTGGACACATGATAGCCCGAAACACGCGTTTCAACCACTTAAGCGACTGAATTAATAGAGCGATTTTAGGGTGAGGGCAGGGCTATGCCCTGCCGGCTGTGAGGGTTAGAAGTCCTCGTCGTCATCGACGCCAAGGGCTCTTCGCAGTTCTGCACGTTCAAGATAGTCGTCCAATCGGCGTTTGACCTCTCGCCTGTGTTTCAGGGCTTTGGCGGCCTGGGCATTTTTAGGCGAGGTCAGTTCCTCAATTTCGCTATCCTGGGGCAAGACTTCAATAATGCGAGCCATAACGAATTCCTCATAGGTTGCCTTAAGGTCTTTCTAACCAGTTTGTTTCGCTCAGAAAAGCAAAAATTTTTTGTTGTGTGGGTAAAAAACTCTCGTCAGTGATACTTCTGTGAGTATGGTCGCAAATTGGGCGAATGGCAGCCTGAAATGAGGCCGGTTATACCTGAGCGAAAAACTTGGTTTTTACTTGCTTATTAACACAATTGAACCAGACTCAAAGGGACGGCCGTGATGCAAAGGGAAATGCCGTGACCGAATAAAGGATGATACCGGTGCCCATGATGTCGAAAGCTCCCCCCGCAAAACCTTTCCGCGCTCCCCGCTTTGTGTGGGTGGTGATGCTGGTTGCTTTTGTGTTTTCCTTCGGCGGTTGGCTGTTGTTCCATCAGTACATTAATGGTCGCGGCATCGAACGCTTCGAAGACTTGGCGCAGGAGATGCGCCTGGCGATTGAGGCCCGGATGCAGGCCTATGAACAGGTGCTTCGCAGCGGTGTGGGGCTGTTTAAAGCCTCAGACTTTGTTTCCCGCGACGAGTGGCATATCTATGTCGCCAATGCCAAATTGCAGGAATATTATCCAGGTATTCAGGGGTTTGGTTTCAGTAAAATTCTTGATGCCAAAGACTTGCCCACCCTTGAGCAACAGATCCGCGCTGAAGGCTTCAGCGACTTTGCTGTTTATCCCGCCAACCAACGTGAGCGTTACCACGTCATTATCTACCTAGAACCCTTTGATTGGCGCAATCAGCGCGCCTTCGGTTACGACATGTATACCGAACCCAACCGTCGCCGGGCGATAGATTGGGCCATGAACAGCGGCAATGCCGCAGTGTCGGCCAAAATTACCCTGGTGCAGGAAACCGGGCAGGATGTTCAGGCTGGCTTTTTGATGTATTTGCCGCTGTATGCCGATGAGCGCAACAGCCCGGAAGCCGTGACCGGCATGGTGTATGCGGCTTTTAGGGTGGATGACCTGATGCGCGGCATTCTTGGCAATCATTTTCCGGCGCTGGATTTGGAGATTTACGATGGCAGCAGTCTGGACACTGATGCGCTGATGTACAGCTCTGCCCAGCCCCACGCGCAGTGGCACTACCAAACGCTGGTACCGCTGCAACTTGGCGGACATCAGTGGCAGCTCAATATAGGCTCAACCTCCAACTTTATCAGTGACTCCGAACGGTTGCAGAGCGGACTGATGCTGCTGATGACGGTGATTTTCCAGCTGCTGATGTTCTATTTTCTGGTGAGCATTGCCCGCGCCCGGCATCAGGAAGCCTTGTTGTCCGATGAAGTGATGGCCAACGAAAGGCGTTTCCGACTGGTGGTGGAGGCATCGCCGAGCGCCCTTATCATCACCGACAATAAGGGCATCATTACCCTGGTGAATATCCACACCGAGCAGCTTTTTGGTTATACCCGCGAGGAGTTGCTTGGTCAGAGCGTGAATATGCTGCTGCCCGGCCAATTACAGGGCAACCACCAGCAGCATATTGAGTCTTATCTTGCCAACCCCATCGCCAAGAAGATGTCACTGCGTGACGAGCTGTATGGCAGTGATAAAAAGGGCCGACTGATCCCCATTGAGGTGGGGCTTACCCCTATTCATTTTGCATCCGGTATGTCGGTGCTTGCCACCATTAACGATATCTCGGTGCGCCGCAGCGTAGAGGTGCAGCGCCTGGCCCATACCCGTGAGCTTGAACGGATCAATAAAGAGCTCGACAGCTTCGCTTATATCGCTTCCCACGATTTGAAATCGCCGCTGAGGGGCATTGAACAGCTGAGTGTGTGGATTGAAGAAGACCTCAGCGGCAAGCTGGATAAATCCACTGCCAAGTACTTAAAGCTTATCCGCAGCCGTATTGACCGGATGAGCAATCTGCTCGATGGCTTGCTGATGTATTCCCGCATTGGCCGCATTGAAGAAGCAATGTCTGACATCGAGCTTGGCAGCCTGGTGCGTGACACCTTCGCCTATGTGGCGCCGCCCAGTGGCTTTGAGCTCAAAATCAGTTCCCCCGGCGTGCAGTTGCACACCGCCAGGGTGCCGCTGGAGCTGGTGTTTCGCAATCTGTTTGCCAATGCCATTAAGCACCATGATCTCGAAAAAGGGGTGATTGAAGTGAATTGGACTGAGGATGAGCACTGGCTGCAGTGCTGTGTCAGTGATGACGGTCCAGGCATAGCGCCCGAATACCAGGAAAAGGTATTTGAGATATTTCAAACGCTTAAGTCGCGTGATGAAGTGGAAGGATGTGGCTTGGGCTTATCCCTGGTGCGAAAAACAGTTGAGCGCTACGGCGGCAAGGTGTGGCTGGAGTCATCCGGTCGCGGCTGCCGTTTTTGGTTTTCCTGGCCAGAACATATGGAAGCAACCAGATGAATAATCCAACCGAGTACCAACAGGCGGTCTTGTTTCTGGTCGACGATGATGACGTTGACTACATGGCGGTTGAGCGGGCAATGCAGAAGATGCGGCTGCTAAATCCCCTCGTCAGGGCAAGGGATGGGCAAACTGCGCTGGATATGCTTAAGAGTGGTGAAGTGCAGGGCGCTTTTATCATACTGCTGGATTTGAATATGCCACGGATGAATGGGTTGGAGTTTCTGGCGGCCCTCAGGGCCGATCCTCACTTAAGCTCGTCGGTGGTTTTTGTGCTCACCACCTCCCGCTCCGATGAAGACAAGGTGGCCGCCTACAGTTTCAACGTGGCCGGATATTTGGTTAAGCACAACATTAATGAAGAGTTCTCCAACATTATCAATATGCTGGAGGGTTATTGGCGCATTGTTGAACTGCCAAAGATATGAGGATTGGGATATGAATCTGCTGTTGGTGGATGATGATGAAGTCGATCGCGAAATGATTGTCAGAGCCCTGTCCCAGTCGGATAGGGAGTTTGTGGTATCGCAATCCAGTCATGCCAAAGAAGCCTTGGCCCTGTTTGGCAAAAACCGTTACGACGGCATTCTGCTCGATTATATGCTGCCCGATGCCAATGGTCTGGAAGTGCTGACCTGGCTCAATGACGTGGGGAACGAAGATACCGCCGTGGTCATGATTAGCCGCTACGAGGACGACAAACTGGCAGAGCGCTGCATTGAATTGGGTGCCCAGGACTTTTTGCTCAAAGATGAGGTCACTCCGGGGCGCCTGTGCCGCGCAATCATCAACGCCCGCCAGCGTTTTTCCATGGCCAAGGCGCTGCGTCACAGCCACGAAAAGCTCAAAGAGCTGGCCGAGCATGACTCTCTGACCCGACTGGTGAACCGCTATGGCTTCGATTTGTGCTTGAATCGGGCGCTGAGCCAGGTCAGGCGCACTGGCGGTATGCTCAGCGTTATCCTGCTGGATCTGGATGATTTCAAGGGGATTAATGACACTCTTGGCCACCAGATGGGGGATGTGCTGCTGGTGGAAGTGGCGAGCCGATTGTCGTCGGCGCTGCGAGAAAGTGACTTGATTGCCCGCATTGGTGGCGATGAGTTTGTGGCCCTGCTTTGCGATCAGAACCATAAGTTTTTACCTTTCGGGCTTGCCAGGCGGCTTCTGGATACCTTTGAGGAGCCCTTCGCCCTCGGTGATACCACGGTAATGATAGGCGCAAGCCTTGGCATTGCTATGTACGGTGAGTGTGCCAACACTGCCGATGAGTTGCTTAAGTGCGCCGATATCGCCATGTACCGGGCCAAACAGGAAGGCCGTAATCAAATTCAATGTTACTCGCGGGAGCTGGAATCTGAGGTTCGCTACCGCACCCGTATCGAGCAGGGACTCAGACGGGCGATACTGGATAAAGAATTCCGGCTGTTTTATCAGGGGAAATTCGATAGCCGCACCGGGCAGTTAACCGGTATGGAAGCGCTGCTTCGCTGGCAACATCCCGAAGATGGCCTGCTGGCGCCGGACAGCTTTATGGCCATTGCCGAAGATGCCGGGCTTATGGAGGAAATTGGCGGCTGGGTACTGGAAACCGCCTGCAACCAAACCCGAGCGTGGCTCGATATAGTCGGAGAAGACATTCCTGGATTATCGGTGGCCGTTAACTTTTCCGCCTCGCAAATCGCCGCCGAAAAATTGCCCCATGTTATCCGCGACGCCTTGGCCAGTTCCGGGCTGGCGCCACAAAACCTTGAACTCGAAATCACTGAAAATGCGTTAATAAAGCGGCCGGAAGAGATTGCCCATGCGCTGGCATGTGTGGCGGCGATGGGGGTTACCCTGGCGCTGGATGACTTTGGCACCGGCTACTCTTCCCTCGAGCATCTGATGCACTTCCCCATTCAGGTGATCAAAATCGATAAGAGCTTGGTGTCCACAGTGCCTGAGGATGAAAAGGGGTGTAAGTTGCTGACAGCGCTGCTTAATTTTACTGAGGGGTTTGACATGGTGTCTGTGGCTGAAGGCATTGAAACCCGCGAGCAAGCCGAGTTTTGCGCCGCCCATGGCTGCCGGTTGCTGCAGGGCTACCTGTATGGTCGGCCTGTGGATGCGGCCACCTTTGAGCAGGAAGTGCTACTGCCAGCGGTGTCGAAATACCGGGTTGGCTGACTTGCCAAGGTGAGTCTATTACTACAGAATTTTCATATCCTTAAAAGAAGGCGGCTGGCCCGCTTTGGTTAACGTTATGAAAATTGGTGTGCTTTCTCAGTTCCCTGAACTTTACTCCACCCGCCGACTGGTGGAAGCCTGCGTATCCCGGGGACATGAGGCGCAGGTGATTAACCCCATCAATTGCTACATGAATATCAACTCGGTGAAGCCGAGCATTCATCTGGAAGGGGCAGAAGTGCCTCATCTTGATGCCATCATCCCCCGCATCCATGCCAGTGTGACCTTCTACGGCTGCGCCGTAGTGCGCCAGTTTGAGATGATGGGGGTGTATGCCGCCAACGATTCCATTTCCATTGCCCGTTCGCGGGATAAGCTGCGGGCGTTGCAGTTACTGTCCCGCAAAGGGGTTGGCATGCCAATCACCGGCTTTGCCAATAAGCCCCATGATATTCCCGACCTTATCAATATGGTTGGCGGTACGCCGCTGGTGATTAAGCTGCTGGAAGGCACTCAGGGTATAGGCGTGGTGCTGGCGGAAACCCGTAAAGCTGCTGAGAGTGTGATTGAGGCCTTCCTGGGACTTAAAGCCAACATCATGGTGCAGGAATTTATCAAAGAGGCCAACGGCAGCGACATCCGCTGTTTCGTGGTGGGTGACAAGGTGGTAGCCGCCATGCGCCGCCAGGGGCCGGAGGGCGATTTTCGCTCTAATCTGCATCTTGGCGGCAGTGCCGAGAAAATCAAAATCACCCCTGAAGAGCGGAAAACTGCAGTGGCTGCGGTCAAGGCCATGGGCTTGGTTGTGGCCGGGGTGGATATTCTGCGCTCGTCCCGTGGGCCTTTGGTGCTGGAAGTGAATTCGGCGCCGGGCATCGAGGGCATAGAGCAGGCCACCGGCATCAAGGTGGCAGAGCCCATCGTCGAGCATATCGAGAAGATGGTGGCGGCTCGCAAAGCGAACCGCCCGGTTATTGCCTGATAGTCTCTGTCAGGTCGCTATTTCGCTATAGCCATAAGCACTGTCACAGCCCGAAAGAGTATGCCCAGCGCAGTGCGACCTTGGGATCGTCTCCGTCAAGATCGGTGTCGGAGACGATAAAGCTCACATCACCCAGGTCGGTGCTCTTGGTAATGGCCGCCGAGTAGTCGCTGTAGCTCGATTCGTCGTACCAGCTGCTCACCACATCACCGCTGGAATAGCCGTAGTGGAAATCCAGGCTCAGACTGTCGCTCAGGGGAATGGACACCTCGGCGCTCAGGTAATCCATATCGTCATCTGACAATCCATCCGGCGCCAGGTCATTACCGGCATGGATAACCCGGGCGTAACCCAGGGTCAGCCACTCCCAGCTGAGGCTGGCATAGAGCTCGCCAAAATCGATATCGGCATCCGCATCCGGATAGCCGTAATAGAGATAACCCACATCAAAACCAATAGCTTCGGTGATCTGGCCGCTGTAGCCGCCGTAGAGGTCGAGCTCAAAGGTAGTGTCGTCGCCAAAGTCGACATTGGATGCCCAGAACCCTGCGTAAAAGCCGCTGTCGTGGCTGTAATCAATGCCGCCATCCAGTGCCACGGCATCGCCGGTCTGGCTGATCCCGCGCCACAGGTAGTTGGAGCTCACGCCAATATTGCCATCCAGTGCCGCCATTGCGGGTGAGCTGGCGGCCAGGGCGCCCAGTAGCAGTAAGCAAACAGGTGTTTTGGTCATCATATTCCCCTTAAGGTTGATATCGTGTTCTTTTTGTATGGTCGGGGGAAGAATTGCCAAACTTGTGCCAAATATTAACCAATTGATATTAATGTGGTTTTTGTTTTTCTCTGTGTCAGGAACGGGCAGGCTGCCCTGTCGCTGGGCAAGAAATGCACAGCCATGGTGCGCAGGCAATAAAAAAGCCTCCACAGGGAGGCTTTTAGCTACTACGTGAACTTATCGGTTAGTTAACGCTGTCACGCAGGGCCTTACCGGCCTTGAACTTTGGAATGGTTGCCGCAGGGATTTTGATTTCCTTGCCGGTCTGTGGGTTACGACCGGTGCGCTCGGCGCGGGTGCTGGTTTCGAATGAACCGAAACCTACGATAGAAATCTTGTCGCCTTCTTTCATGGCGGCAGTCACAGCTTCTTCAAAGGATTTCAGTGCACGGCCAGCCTCGGCTTTGGTCAGGTCGGCGCTCTCGGCAATCTTGGCGATAAGTTCAGTTCTGTTCATAGCTAAATACTCGTCTTTCCGTGATTATTGTTTTAAAACTCGCCTAACATGCCACAGCCCTGAACGTTTGGGAAGCGGTTTTACTGCCCAAAATCCCGGCCGGGATCAATTTTTCAGGGGTTTTATCTCAATTAATTCTCATCCAGCAGCTGGTAAAGGATTTGCTTCACCAATTGTGGCTCAAAAGGCTTATCACACAAGGCGTTGACGCCAGCCTGGCTGACGTTGGACAAATGCGCATCGTTGGCTTCGGACGATACCATCAGGATGGGAATATGGGATTGCTGGCTTTCGGTGCGGATAAACTGGGTCAGCGCCAGACCATCGACGCTGGGCATGTTGTAGTCGGTCACCACCAGATCGAACATCTGCTCGCGCATCAGGGCAATCGCCTCACTGCCATCACAGGCCTCGGTAATTTGGCGCATGCCAAGGTTGGTGAGGGTGCGGCGAATGACATTGCGGGCCATGCGGCTGTCGTCCACAACCAGCACCCGCAGGTCCTGCACATCGAAGTGGGACAGATCCAGCTCATCGTGGGACAGCAGGTCGATGGTCGCGTTGAGCGCCTTGCCCAGGTGCTCCTTGTAAAACGGCTTGGGCAGAATGGCGACCACGCCGGACTGACGGAAAATCTCCAACTGCTCGCGGCGGCACTCGCTGGACACCAGCATAAACTGAATATCCTGACAACCGGGTTCGGCCTTGATAAAGGTCAGCAGCGCCAGGGCATCGCCATCGGCAAAATGCATGGCACTGGCAATCAGATCCGGCTTGTGGGCACGGATAAGCTCACGGGCCTCTTCCAGCCCCGGGGCTGTTTCTATGTTCAGAATGCCCTCATCACGAAGGCGATTGATGATAATTTTGCGTTGGGTGTCTGAAGGTTCAACCAACAGAATGGACAATTCACTCGGTGACAGTTGATGCATGTCGTCAAATACCAAAAAGCAGGCCGGATCCGGCGCAGTTAAAGGGGCTGCAATCAGTGTAGCTGCCGGGGGCCATAGCTGGCACCCTGGCCTCAGTTTGCTGCCGTTTATTATTGTTGTTGGCTCAAATAGGCCTTGGTTTTGCTGTGAAACGCCACCCACCACTGGAATGCCAGCAAGGCGGCAATAGCGACGGCAACCAGTGGCAGCGGGATTTCTTTGCCTTCGATAAACAGCTTGGCATCTTCCGGGCTGATTTGGGTCGCGATAATGGCGGTCACTCCCAGGGCGGCGAAGCCCAGCGTTTGAATGGCCACATAAATCCGCAGCGCCCACAGACCCCAGTTGGCTCTAAGCACCAAGCCTATCAGTACAGGGATAACCCCCAGGGAAAACATGTCCGGCGCGCCGGTGGTAATCAGTCTGCCAATGGCAAGAACGGTAAACACCACATAGAGCACCAAGAGTACAAGCAGGGGAAATGGCGGGAGTTTCATGGGGATCCTCGTCACAGAAAGTCGGCCAAGTGTAGAAAAACCCAGAGGGTCAGTCCAGCTCGGTATCATATCCATGGCCAATACAATTGATATAAAATAGCGCTCCGAAAAGGAGACCCTGTATGACCGAAAACCAATTTTGGCAGTTGGTAACCCGCCAAAGCGCCGATGAATCTCAGGAAAGTCTGTGTGAGCGGCTGAAACTGGCGCTGGAGCCGATGGATAATGACCAGCTGAAAGCCTTCGATAAATGGTTTGGGCAGAAGATGCGTCAGGCCTATACCTGGCCGCTGTGGGGCGCTGCCTACGTGGTAACCGGATGTGACAGCGACTACGGCTTTGCCGAGTTTCGCAGCTTTTTGATTTCCCTTGGTCAGGAATGGTTTGAGCGCATTGTTGCGAACCCGGATGCACTGGCCGGATTGCCGGGCTGGCCGACAGTGGATGGCTACGCTTATCCCTTTATTGAAGATTACGATCTGATTGCCGGGCAGATTTACGAGGACAGAACTTCGCAGGAGCTGCCCTTCGTGCCCTCTGGCAGTGTCAACCCAGCGGGCAAGCAGTTCAGTACCCGCCCGAAGGATCTTAAGGCCAATTACCCGGCCCTGTGTCAGCTGTTTCCTTTCTGATTATTCAGTGCAGGTGCTGGTGGCGTCGTCGTACTGACGGCCGTGCTCGGTGCAAAGCCGGGCAACCAGTGCCGATTCCTGCTGCTTCAGTTGCTCGTTCATTTGATTGAACCTCTTATCGCTGTAGCTCTTTTCCACCTGGGTTTGTGTCTGTTCCAACAGCGAAAAATGACGCGCGACAGCGGCCCGCTGAGCACTGGTTTCTGGCTTAATACCGGTTTGTGCATTGGCAAGGCTGCTGATGCTGAGCATACCTGTCAGGGCCAACGCAGACATCAGGGTGGCAGTGGATGGCTTGGTCATGGTGTTACCCTCAAAGTAGACAAGACCCGGCCATGGTAGCGGCCGGGGTTGAACCGCCGCTGAACAGAATTTTGCCCGATTTGGGGGCTTTCCTCAGTTTGGAACCCCGGTGCCGCGCTACGGCAGTGCGCTGCCTGACTGCCAACATCGCTGGCAAGATCCCTGATATCAGGCTTTGTATTTCAGGTAGTTATATCAGCGTAAGCTAATCAGTGGCTGCAACTGACGGCTGAACGTGGCGGCGCTGAAATCCATGTCCACCCGTCCCGGCAGTCGGTCGGAAGTGGGTTTTGCCTGATACAAATTGATACCAGAACCTTTTGCGACTACTCTGTCTAAACTAATGGATAAACAAAAACTTATAATCGGTACATTGTATTGATGCCGGTTTTGTATTAAGTATTGGTTCAGCTTTATTTAGCTAGAGTTGATACGAGTGAAAAGTGTACAGGCCCAAGGAGGCTTTATGAAATCCAAGATGATTCTGATTGCCGGTCTCTTTATTGCAGGTTCTGCGATGGCGGCCGACGAGGCCACCCCGAACCCGGTGACCGAAGACGGCGCGGTGAAGATCACCTGGCAGGAGCCGAAAAAGTTTCGCGATATCAAATCCAGCGGTGAGCTGCAGTCACGCTATGAGAATCGCATGTTTGAGACCCTGACCAAGGAGCTCAATAAAGAGGCGTCCAAGTCGCTCAAACCTAACCAGAAACTGGAACTGGTTGTAACCGATGTGGATCTGGCCGGTGATATGCGCCCCACCTTTGGCGCCACTGCCAACGATCTGCGAATCGTGAAGGAAATCTACCCACCACGCCTGACCTTTACCTATCAGGTGCTGGACGGCGAGCAGGTGGTGATTGCCGGTGACGAGAAGCTCACCAACCTGAACTTTATGAACGACATTCGTCCGGTAAACGATAAGCCGTTTATGCATGAGTCCCGTCTCTTGTCCCAGTGGTTCGACAAGCAAGTGGCTCCCAAGCTGTAATAAAGCTTAAGCCTGTCGCAACTTAGGCGGCAGGGTATCCAGCAGGCAAAACCCGCCCTCGGTGAGTTTTGCCTGTTTTTTTGCCCGGGCACTGAGCTCTGACAATTCATGTTCGGTGGCGTGATAGGTGTGCTTGGGCGAGAGTATTCCGGCGCACAGCGATACCAGAGGATGCAGGCAGATGTTGCCCTGGCGGTCTTCGGCTTCAATTGCCTGCGCCTGCCAGTGCTGTTGGTGGTAAAAGCTTTCCCGGGTTTGCTCAAAGGCCGCAATCACCGACATCACCCGGTTGTGGGGATCTTCGGTGGAAATCATTACAAAATCATCGCCGCCGATATGGCCAACAAAGCAGTCGCTGTCCTGGTGCTGCCCCAGCAACCCCGCTACCTCACAAATCACTTCATCGCCCCGACAAAACCCGTAAATATCGTTGTAAGGCTTGAAGTGGCACAGGTCAAAATACACCAGATAAAAGGGGCGCGCGTGTTGTCTGAGGCGCTGCAATTCTTCCTGAATAGGCACATTCCCTGGCAGCCCGGACAGCGGATTGGCGTGGCGCGCCACTTTAATCCGATGCTCGGTAATGCGCGACAGCAAGTCCTTGGTGTGGCCCACCCCAATCAACTTACCCTGCCTGGAAATAATAAAGTGCTGCGCCATTTGCTGCTCAGGATCGGCGGTGAGACGCTGGCTGACTGAACTCAGTGGCTCACAGGCTTCCACCAGGGGCACGGCGCTGTCCATCACTTCGGTTACCAGATGGTTTTCGTGCAGGGCACGGCCGTAAGGGGTTGAGAAGAGTTCCAGCAGGGCGGTGCGACTGATAAGCCCAAGGGGCGTATCGCCATTAGCTACCACCACTGCCTGCAATGCCGGTTGGCTGCAAAAACGGTCGCTGATATGCCTTAATTTGGTGTCTGGCCCTACAGTTACCGCGCTGCAGGCCAGGCTTTCGGCCGACTCTCCGTATCTGGGGCTGACACTGATAGCGGCGCTGCCGCTTACCAGCGACTCCGGCAATTGCCGCTGAGGATGCAGGGCAGGCAGCCCCAGCAGAAACCCCTGGCAGTAGGTAATGCCGAGTTGCCTGAGTACCTGAAGTTCGGCTTCGGTTTCTATGCCTTCGGCAATGACCTTACAGGTCAGACTTTGGCAAAGCTCAACAATAGAGCGAACAAACTCCTGTTTTACCGGATGTTTATCTATGTTATGGATAAAGTGGCGGTCGATTTTTACATAGTCTGGCGCCAGTTCTGACCAGAGCCTGAGCCCGGAGTAGCCCGCGCCCAAATCGTCTATGGCGGTTAAAAAGCCCTGGTTGCGGTAATGCAGCAGGCAGGCCTTGAGCAGGTCAATATCGTCGGCGGGGTGCTGCTCAGATAACTCAATGACTACCTGAGAAGGCGGGATCCCCAACTGTTGCAACATGGCGAGGGTCTTGCCCCGGGGGTGATCCGGATCCAGCAGCGCCTTGGGGGATATATTGATAAACAGCTTGCCCGGCAGTTGCCGCTCGGCAAAACGGCAGGCGGCGATTTGTCTGCACAGGGTTTCCAGTTCGCTCAGCCGACCTTCGTGCTCAGCCGTTTTAAACAGGGGGACAGGGGCAAAAAGAGGGCTGTGGGCCGGGCCGCGGGACAGAGCCTCAAAGCCATGCACCTTTCCCACCGATATGTTGAATATCGGCTGGAACAAGGCTTCGATGCTTTGCTTTTCAATGATTTTTGTCAGTTCTGCCTGAAGGTCGATAGCGGGCATGGAGGCAACTCAGGTGCTTGGATGCCCGCAGTCTATGGCAGCGGTATGACAAAAGTATGAAACTTACTTGCCTTGCTGTTTGAACGCCTGCAGGGTTTGCAGCAATACGCCGAGTTTGCGCACCACGGTTTCCAGTGCCGCCGGTGTCACTTCGGCTTCACGCAGACGGCTGAAGTCTGTCCCCAGCTCCTGCACATAGGGGCCGAAGCGGTTACTGCGGGTGCTGAACCCTTCATCGGCGGTAAAGATATAACTGAACTTGCCGTGGCCAGCCTTTTGCAGCTCATCCAGGCGGGTGTCGGCGTCGATGGCCTGGCGGTAAGCCAGTTGCAGGTTTTCGGTCAGTTGCTCAAGGACCTTGGTGTATGGCATAACAGCTTCCAATCAATTTTTTCGGGATTATAAGAGGCAAGGGAGATGGCAACAAGTTCATGGTCATGGCGATTGGCCGCCATAGCGTTGGCCGGATTGGTGTGGATGGGGGCGGCAAAGGCCGCAGAGCAGGACAAACCGCCGTTTTACGAATTCAGCCATAAGGGTAAAACCGTGTACCTGCTGGGTTCGATTCACGTGGGCAGCCGCGACTTCTATCCTTTGCCCAAGGCGGTGGAGCAGGCCTTTGCCCGGGCCGATGCATTGGTGGTCGAAGCGGATGTTGGCGCCGCGAGTAGCGATATTCAAACGCTACTGGCCAAATACGGCATGGCAAGTGGCAAGCCGGATACACAAACCGCGGCGGCACTGGCCGGATACTGCGCACCAAGGCAGCAGGTGTGTGCGTCCTTGTCGGCATTCGCCCCCTGGCTGCAGGCATCGCAAATCACCATGGTGCAATTTGCTGCCATGGGTTTCAGCCCGGAATCGGGGGTGGATGTCACCCTGCTTGAGCGCGCCAGAGGCAGTAAACGCATTCTTGAGCTCGAGGGCATGGAGTACCAGTTCAACCTGATGGCATCACTGCAACCCGAACATCAATGGGCCATGGTACGGGAGGCGATTGAAGCCAAAGACTCGGATATCCGCGATCTGGTACAAAGCTGGCGCAGCGGCGATATAGACTCGCTGGCGCAGTTGATGCGTGAGTCCATGGAAGAAGGAGAAGACCTCACCTTGCTCAAAACCTTGCTGTGGGACAGAAACCAGCGTATGGCAGACACCCTGATGACCATGCTGGCACAGCCGGACACCCCGGATACCCTGATGGTAGTGGTGGGCGCCGGGCACCTGGTGGGCGAGCAGAGCCTGACTTCGATACTGGCGCAGCGTGATTTAGTCATTCACAGCGCCCTAGGCCACTGCGGTGCGAATGGTGCAGTTTGCAAGTTTTGATGCAGGGCGCATTTCCGCCACTAATCTGTTCAGGTTATTGATTCAGGCGGGCGGGGGCACTTTTTACTAATTAGGTAGGCAAATTCCTACCAATACCGTACGGCGTCTTTTCGTTGTCTATACTGTTAAGGTAGCAACGGAGGCGCCATGGCATTGCAATCCCCACAATTGGTCTACCCCGGTTTTGAAAAAATCCCCAGATATTGGGACAACGAGCAGCAATCTCAGGTTGCCCGTGTCGACCCGGGGGAGTTTTACCTTACCTGTCAGGATGAATATGTTTACACACGCCTCGGCTCCTGTGTTGCCGCCTGTATCTGGGATCCTTTGATGGGCATAGGCGGGCTGAACCACTTTCTGTTGCCGGAAAAAACCCTCCATGAAGATTGGCACCAACTGACCAGCTACTCCTGCCGCTATGGCAACTGGGCGATGGAGCAGCTAATCAACGGTATTCTGGCGGTGGGTGGTCTCAAGAGTCGGCTGCAGGCGAAAATTTTTGGTGGCGCCAGTCTGGGGCGGATTTCAGTACTCAATGTGGGGCAGTCAAATATTGACTTTGTGCGCGAGTATCTGGCGATGGAAGGGATCCCGGTGATCTCGGAAGATCTCGGTGGCCCCTGGCCGCGCAAGGTGCTGTTTCATCCCCAGAGCGGCCGGGTAAAGTTAAAGCGCCTGGAGATGACTGGCATGGCGCAAATCGAGAAAGAAGAAGAGGCCTACCTCAAAGACGTTACCCAGCATGCCGATGCACCGGAGCCGGGCAGCGTGGAGCTGTTTTAGGCTGTTGGCTTTTGACACACAAAATGCACGTAACGTCCCAGCGGCAGAAATGCCGCTTCCCGGGAGTATTTCAGCTCCATCTCTATCAGTCCGGCATCAGAGTATTCGGTTGAAAGGCTGCCTTTCTTAAGGTAGTCGTGGATAACCCTGACTCCGGAGCGGCAATGCACCTCAAACTGCCATTCCCGGCACCAGCTTTCAACCTCGTTCACTGTCAGCGGAAAATTGGGGCTCAGCCGCACCCGCTTGGCCTTGAATCCCGACGCCACATAGCCAAAGTTACCCGCCACCAGTGCGTGAAAACACATGGCATCTTTGTTGTAAAACATCAGTGAAAACAAGCCGCCGGGCCGCAGCATCTGCAAAAGGCCGGTCATGGTGCCTTTGGCATCGGCAAGCCACTCCACCACCGCATGGCACAGGATAAGATCGAACTGCCCCAGAGCGTCGGCATCCAACTCCTGAATGGGCGCATGAATACACTCGATATCCAGGGGCTCGGGACTCAGGGCAATCTGACGCCTGGCTTCGGCAAGCATTTCGGCTGAGATATCACACAGCACCACGCTGTGGCCGTGCGCCGCCAGCCGTTGGCTGAAAAAGCCAAAACCGCCGCCGGCATCCAAAATCCGCAGTTTGCCTTGGCCGAGGCGGGGCAGCTGTTCCTGCAGATCCCGCCACAGCACCGCCGAGCGAATATCGCCTTTTAGAGTGCCATAGATATTCTTGGCAAATTTGCCCGCCAGGGAGTCGAAGTTCTTATCTTGCAATTGCGCTCATCCGCAGTGAATTAACGGCGGATAGTGTGGCACAGCTTTGGCATTTTGGGGATATGGGCAGATGAATGTCTTTTAGAGCAATAAAATCAAACAGGGTTTAAATATTTATTTCATAAATTTCATATGGATAGGCTGTGGATTCAGGCGAGGGTACACATTGGCGGGAATGAGAGTATAATTCCCGCTCTTTTCATGTGGGGGAAGCTTGCACCATGGGACACCAGGTGACATTAAAGGCGATGCCATCGCTGTTTTCGCTGTATCGCAAGATATTTCTTGGCCGTAAGCCCGGCTGGGATCAAAAGCCGCTGCCGGAAATCCAGGTCAGTGTGTCTGAGGTTGCGCTCGATGCGGCCGTGGTGGCCCGTTATGCCGAGGTGTGTGGTTTTCGCTTTGATGGCAGCACTTTACCACCGACTTTCCTCTACATTTTGGCGTTTCGCCTGCATGCGGTGATCTTCACCCATGACGCCATTACCTTCCCTTTGCTGGGGATGATCCACCTGAAAAACCGTATCAGCCAGTACCGTCAGGTCAGCACTCAGGAAAAGGTGCGACTCGAATGTGCCCTCACCGGCAGCGAGCAAACCGACGCCGGGCTGGAGTTCGAGCTGGTGTCCAAGGCCTGGGTGGGTGATGAACTGGTGTGGGAAGCGCACTCCATTTATCTGTACCGCATCGAGTCTGCCGGTCGCCGTGCCCGTCCGCCAAAGGGCAGCGAAATGGCCTGGGAAGATGTGAAAACCTGGGCGCTGGACGACAAGCTTGGCTGGCGATATGCCCGTGCATCAGGGGATTACAACCTGATCCACCTGCATCCTTCTTTGTCCAAGCGCTTTGGATTCGATCGGGTGCTGGCCCATGGAATGTGGTCCAAGGCCCGCTGTGTGGCGGAGCTGATGGAACAGATTGGCAACCGTCCCTGCACGCTGGACGTGGCTTTCAAGCTGCCGCTGTTTATGCCGGCAGAGGTGACCTTTGGTGTTGAGTCGGTGGATACCGGTTGGCGTTTTGAGCTTCGCGACCAGAAAGGTCGCCGCCCCCATCTGAGTGGCGAAGTGACATTTCACGATTGATTTGCCACAGTGCTTATAAATGGAAAAGGCCGCAGCAGCGGCCTTTTTTATGGCATTTCAAACAGCTTTTACCGCTTAAGGCACGCTGTGGCCGGTGGACGCCTGCCAGATACTGAACCATTGCTGCCGATCCAGTTTGACCTTGTCTGAGGCCAGCGCCGATAGAATACGCGCCTGTTGGCCGCTGCCGATAATCGGATAGGGTTTGCTTGGGTGCATTCTTACCCAGGCATAAATTACCTGGCTGATATCGGCGGCGCCGGTTTGCTCTTTGATGAGCTCCAGCACCGAGCGCAGGCGCACGGCCCGCTCGTCCGAGCCTGTCATCAGTGCGCCGCCGCCCAAACAGGACCATGCCATGGGGCGAATCCTGAGCTGCTGACATTGATCCAGAGTGCCATCGTGGATCACCGACATAGCCACCGGCGACAGCTCCACCTGATTGGTTACCAGGGCAAAATCCAGCCGTGATTGCAGCAGCGAAAACTGTGCCGGGGTAAAGTTGGACACGCCAAAATGGCGTACCTTGCCGGACTGCCTGAGGGTGTTGAAGGCGTCAGCCACTTCATCGGCATCCATCAGCGGATCGGGCCTGTGGATCAACAGCAGATCCAGATGATCCGTCGCCAGATTGGCCAAAGAGCGTTCGGCGCTGTGAATTATGTGATCACGGCCGGTGTCATAGTGATTCACATAGCGGCTGGCATCGCCCATGATGGCGGGCTTGATGCCGCACTTGCTGATCAGAATCATTTCCTGTCGCAGATGGGGCGCCTGTTTAAGTACCTCGCCGAACAGTTGCTCGCACTGGTAGCGGCCGTAAATATCGGCATGGTCCATGGCGCTGACACCATGTTCCAGATAGGTTTCTACCAATTGGCGCCGCTCATTCAGGCTCAGTTGCCAGTCGGCCAAGCGCCAGAATCCGCCGATAAATTCCGAGAGGGTAAAAGAGGTGTTGCTCATGCTGGTTCCTAAAAACTGCGCTGAAATTGATTTGGATTCAGGAAAGGTGAATTAGTGAATTATTGAGCTTCCTGAGCCCCGGCTTTTGCCGTAGGTTTGTGTCACAAGGCCCGCCTAACAGGGTCAAATAATACTCTACAGCGAGATCCCACTATGTTGACAGATATGGAAATATCAAGACAGGCCAAAATACGCCCGATTGGCTGGATTGCCGACGATTTCGGCCTTGGCAGGCACCTGTGGCGCGAAGCCGGTCATTCCATGGCCAAAATCAGTCTCGACGCTGCCCGCGCCCCGGCCAGGGGAAAACTGGTCATAGTCACTGCCGTGACTCCCACTCCCCACGGGGAAGGTAAAACCGTGACCACCATAGGCCTGACCCAGGGGCTGCATCTGCTGGGCCACAAGGCCTGCGCCTGCATCCGCCAGCCAAGCCTTGGCCCGGTATTCGGGGTTAAGGGGGGCGCTGCCGGCGGTGGTTTTGCCCAGGTGGTGCCCATGGAAGTGATGAACCTGCATATGACAGGCGATATACATGCGGTGACCAGTGCCCATAACCTGGCAGCTGCCGCTATCGATTCCAGGCTGTTCCATGAGTCCCGCCTTGGCGCGGAGGCTTTTGCTGCCAGAACCGGCCTTAAACCGCTGGATATTGACCCCGAAAACATCCTGTGGCGGCGGGTGGTTGATCATAACGACCGGGCGCTGCGCCACATTCAGGTGGCCTTTGGCGACAACAATGGCCCTGTGCACGACAGTGGCTTTGATATCACTGCCGCATCTGAACTGATGGCGATTCTAGCCCTGTGTGAAAACATTGCCGATATGCGCAGTCGCATCGGCAGGGTGATCCTGGCAATGAGCAAATCCGGTCTGCCGATTACCGCAGAAGATTTGGGGGTGGCTGGCGCCATGACAGCCATTATGCGTGATGCCATTGAACCTACGCTGATGCAAACCCTGAGCGGCGCGCCCTGCCTTATCCACGCAGGACCCTTTGCCAATATTGCCCACGGCAATTCATCGATTATTGCCGACCGGGTGGCGCTGGCGCACCACGACTTTGTGGTCACAGAAGGCGGCTTTGGCTCGGACATGGGCTTTGAAAAATTCTGTAATATCAAGACCCGCGCCTCCAATATCGCCCCTGCGGCGGCCGTGCTGGTAGTGACCTTACGGGCACTTAAGGCCAATTCCGGGGTGGAAGGGGATGAGCAAAGCAGGCTCGAAGCAGGCTTTGCCAATCTTCAATGGCATATGAGCAACGTGATGGGTTACGGCTTGCCGCTGGTGGTGGCCGTTAACCGCTTTCCAGACGATGCCATGGCCGAGCTTGAATGGCTTAAACAGCGTTGCATGGCAGCAGGGGCCTTTGGCTGTGAAATCAGTGATGCCTTCAGCCACGGCGCCGAGGGCGCCAAAGCCCTTGCGACTGTGGTGGCCAGGGCCTGCGACAGCCCATCCAGCTTCCAGCGGCTTTACGATGATGAGATGGACTTTGGTGCCCGGCTGATGACCCTTGCTGAACGCTACGGCGCCTCGGGTGTCAGCCTGTCAGACTCTGCCCGCGCCGATTTGGCGCTGATTGAATCTCTGGGGTTGTCCAAATTACCCCTGTGCATTGCCAAAACGCCGCTGTCCATCAGTCACGATCCGGCTCTGAAAGGCGCGCCCAGCGGCTTTGAGCTACCGGTGGCAGGGCTCAGGCTCAGTGCCGGAGCAGGGTTTATCACAGTGCTCACCGGCAAGGTGATGACCATGCCAGGCCTTGGGCTTAAACCCGGTTACCTCAATATCGACGTGGATGAGCGCGGCGATATCATCGGCCTTGGCTAGTCACCGCAGTTAACCAGGCAAAATAAAAAGGCACCCTGGGGTGCCTTTTTGCTGTGACTGCTAAGGGTTAGCCACGGAAGAAATGCACATCCCGCTGCGGGAACGGAATGGTGATGCCTTCGGCATCGAAGCGCTGTTTCACCGCCTTGGTGATGTCCCAGTACACTTCCCAATAGTCGTCCGGTTTCACCCAGGGGCGCACCACGAAGTCCACCGAAGACTCGCCGAGCAGGTGCAGTTTTACTGTCACATCCGGATCCTTGAGCACCTTCGGATGGGCTCTGACTATCTCGGTCAGCACTTTTTCGGCGTGGTCGACATTGTCGGCATAGCTGATGCCAAAGGTCATATCCACCCGGCGATGGCGCTCAGCGGTGATATTGTTGATGGTATCGCCCCAAATCTTGTTGTTTGGGATGATAAGCCGCTGATTATCCAAGGTCTTTACGGTGGTAGATACCAGGCTCATATGGCTGACCCGGCCGGTTACCCCGGCGGCACTGATAAGGTCGCCCACATCATAGGGGCGGTAGATAAGGATCATCATGCCGGACGCGAAGTTCGACAGTGTGTCCTGCAGCGCAAAACCGATAATCACACCGGCAATACCGAAACCGGCCAGCAGCGGGCCAAGCTCAAAGCCCAGCTGCGACAGGGCAATCAGCACCCCGAGGGTGTACACGCCCTTCACCGACAGCGAGATAAAGAAGTCCTGCAGCAGCTTGCTGAACTTGAGTTTGGAGTTGCTGACGGCTTTCTTCACCAGGCGTTTCACCAGTTTGGCTACCAGGCTGGCTCCAAAGAGGATCAGCAGGAACACAAACACCTTGAACATCACCTTGGGGCCGTTTTCGATGGTTTGGGCCTCGGCGGCGCCCAGCCATTGGCTGAGCAGGCTGCCTACCACGTCGATGTCGAGCACATCCTGGGTGATGTCGCCGGAGACCTTGAACAGGGTTTGTTTCAGGTTGGCGGTGTCGGTGCCAAGCTCATCAAGCAGGCCGATGGCGGTGGATAAACTCTGGCTGTTTTGCTCCAAACGGGCCTTGAGTTCGCTCACCTTGGCGGTCTGCTCGGCGGTCACGTCTTTACCGGCCGCGCGGGCATCTTCCACCGCCGCTTGCAGTTGCTCCTGGGTGTAGTTCACCAGACTGGCGAGGCGATCGGCACGGTTACCAAGCGAAGCCTTGAGTTCGGCCCGCCGTGGTTCTGTGACCATGCCAAGCTTGGCGCCCCAATCGAGCAACTTAAGCTCGGTCTTGAAACTTTCATCCCGCTGACGCTCGCGATTGGACAGGGTGACCAGCGTCGGCGCGTCATTGTCTGTGCCCAGAGTCGCCTGCAGCCTGGCAATATCTGACTTCAGATAGCTTTGGGATTTCTGTACATAGGCCAGCTGATGCTCCACCAGCGCGAGCAGATATTGACTGTCGGCGTTGGGCTCTTCCAGGGCATTGCCCAGCATCTGTTGCAGCTCGCGGGTTTTCTCGCCGATGCGAAATTCGGTGATGGCCACCAACTCGCCCTTGGCGCGGCCGAGGGCATCCAGATCCTGACTGATACTGGTTTCCAGGCTGGTGACCCTGTTTTTGAAGTCATCGCTGACGGCGAAGGCCGGGGCAGACAGTACACTTGCCCCCAGCAGCAAAACGGGAATGAATCGATGCATTTTCAACATCCTGTTGCCAAAAGATGCATGCATCATAGCGACAGAAACCGCTGCGGTACAATTGCGGCCTCACAAGTGTGATCCCATCCGGGCGTATCTTTGATAGAATTCGCGCCTCAATAACCGAGGACTCCCCATGATTTGCAGCCACTGTCATTCCAACTTCAAAGCGACCGCCGTGAAGGCGCAACGTGGCAAGGGGTTTGAAGCCCAGATCCAGTGTCCCCACTGTGATGCCTGGCTTGGGCGCAGCCCATTGCTGGCCAAACTCAAGTTGCTGGGGTTTTATTTGGGCGTGGCGGCAGTGCTGACTGCCTGGTTGCATGCCCCCTGGCGGGGCCTGGCGATGTTGGCCGCGGGCTTTTGCCTGACGCTGCTGTTGGTATCACACCTGATGGATCAGCTGGTTGTGATTGAAGCGCCTGAAGTGGAAGACAAAAGCCACGAGCGGCAGAAATACCGTTAGAGCACGGTTTCCTGTGCGGCCAGTGAGGCTTCTACCCACCAGATCCCACCCAGAATGCCGCCAACTACCAACACGGCCACCAGAATAAGTTTGACGTTTTCTTTGAAGAACTGGCTCATCTCAAGCTTCTCCTGACACAGCAAGCAGACCATCTGCTCACTTATACACCATGGTAACCCTGGCGGCTTAAGGCAAGATTAACCCCGTCAAACCCGCATGATATGCGGAAAATATTCTGTAACCATTGGGTTATCGCAGTGGTTGCCAGTGTGTAAACCCTGCCGTAAACTTGAGCGGCTTAAATTTTGAGGGGAACCGCTGCGTGCGCTTTTCAGGATACAAACCCAATCGACTGATTGCTGTATGGCTTGCCGCCGTACTGGCAGTGCTGTCGTTTGTGTCCTCGGCCCACAGCGTGTCGCACCTCGATGAGGGTGCCAACAGTCACTGTACCCTCTGCTTCCATCAGCACCAGCTGAACAAACTGCTTCCCGGCACTGCCTCTGTGGCCGTGCCTGCCGGGGTTGTGCGTGAACTGCCTGTCAGCGAACCTGTGTTTGCTGTCACGGCTGACTCTCCCTCGCCCCAGGCCCGTGGCCCTCCTGCCGCTCCTTAAATACAACACATTTAACGCATTTTTTGACTTGTTTACCCGGTAGCGGCTTGCTGCCGGGTGTTTGCTGTATTTTTGGAGAATTTATGAACACCTTTCGTTTTTCTTTGCTGGCTACTGCCCTGATTTCTGCCACCGCCGCTGCCGAGTCGCCGACCCTGACCAACCCGGCCATCAGCGCCGTGTTGGATGGCTATTATCAGAGCGGCGATCGCGCCCTGGGTGGCCGCGAAGAAGGTTTTGGTCTGGGGGAGAGCGAGCTTGCCATCAGCGCCAATATCGATGACCTCTTCTACGGCAAGGTGACCACAGTGATTGAGGCTCACGACGGTGAGACCGAAATCGAGCTTGAAGAAGCCTTTATCCAAACCCTGGCCATGCCTGCCGGGTTCTCGGTTCGTGCCGGTCGCTTCCTCTCTGACATCGGTTATCTGAACAACCAGCACCTGCACACCGATGCCTTTGCCGACCGCCCTGCGGCCTATCGCGCCTTCCTCGGTGGTCACTATTTCGATGACGGTGTGCGCATCAGCTGGGTGGCTCCAACCGACCTTTACTGGACCCTGGGTTTTGAAGCCCTGAAGGGCGACAGCATGCGCGCCGAAGATGAGCACGGTGAGCGCGAGTTCGATACCGTGGGTGTCTATAACGCCTTTACCAAAATCGGTGGCGACATCGGCGACAACAGCTCCTGGCAGCTGGGTCTGGCGATGATGAACAACCGCAATGGCCGTCTCACGCCCCATGAAGAAGGCGAAGAAGCCCATGCTGACGAGGCGCACGACCATGGTCACAGCCACAGCGCAGCCTACACAGGTGAGAAAACCTATGTGGCCGATGTGGTGTACAAGTGGGCGCCAAACGGCAACTACAAGTATCAGCACCTGACCCTGAGCGGCGAGTTCTTCCGCGTCAATGATTTCAAGGCACTTGAGCTGCACGATGAAGATCATGCCGAAGAAGACGATCACGACCACAGCCATGGCAAGGACTACCACCAGGGCTGGTACTTAAGCGGTGTGTATCAGTTCAATCCCAACTGGTCTGCCGGTTTGCGTTACGGTGAGCTGGATACCCAGCTGGCCCATGACGACCACTTCGATGCCCAGAAACTCAAGGAAACCGAGTTCAGCCTTAACTGGCATCACAGCCATTTCTCTACTGTTCGCCTGCAGTACACCCGTCAGAAGGGCACCAACTTCGATGGTTTGAGCGATGACAACCTGTTTACTTTGCAATACGTGATGACTTTGGGGGCCCACGGTGCGCATCAATTCTAAAATCTCAGCGGCACTGGCCGCATTACTGCTCGGTCACAGCGCTGCGGCGCTGGCCGAGGTGAATATTTTTGCCTGCGAACCTGAGTACGCGGCGTTGGCGAAGGAGCTGGCCCCCGGGGCCAGCATCTACTCAGCCACCACGGCGCTGCAGGATCCGCATCAGGTACAGGCTCGCCCGAGCCTGATTGCCAAGATGCGCCAGGCAGATCTGGCTATCTGCGCCGGGGCAGATCTGGAAGTGGGCTGGCTGCCGATGCTGCAGATGAAGTCGGCCAACAGCGCCGTGCGTGATGGCAGCGAGGGCATGTTCTACGCCGCCGATGCCATCGATACTCTGGACAAGCTCGCCAAGGTCGACCGCGCCATGGGCGATGTGCATGCCAAGGGCAACCCGCACCTGCATTTCTCGCCATCGCGGCTGCTGACTGTGGCCCAGGCTGTAAGTGCCCGCCTGCAGCAAATTGATCCTGAGCACGCCGCCGATTATCAGGCCGCGCTGAGCCAGTTCAGCGACCGCTGGCAGGCCGCTATCCCACGCTGGGAAGCCGATGCCAAGGTGCTGGCGGGACGTAAGGTGATTGCCTATCACACCAGCTTCCGTTACCTGTTTGACTGGCTGGGGGTAGAGCAGGTGGCCGATCTTGAGCCCAAGCCGGGGCTGCCGCCTTCCAGCGGCCATCTGGCGAGTTTGCTTGAGCGCTCACGTCAGGGCGATGTGATGGCCATTGTGGTGGCATCTTACCAGGACACCCGCGGTGCCAACTGGCTGGCCGAAAAAGCCACCTTGCCGGTGGTGGTGTTGCCCATGTCTGTGGGGGGCAATGATGAGAGTCAGGATCTCTTCAGCCTCTACGACAGTGTCATCAAACTGCTGAAAGACGTGAGCTGACCTATGTTGAACTGGGATCTTCTGGACATTCTGCTGCCAGCGCTTGGCGCCGGTATTCTGGTGCTGTCCACCCATGTGGTGCTGGGCAGGCAGGTGCTGCGCCGTGGCATCATCTTTATCGATCTGGCCATTGCTCAGGTGGCGGCGCTGGGGGCGATTGTGTCCCATATGCATCCGCTGCTGGAAGAGGCGCCATTCTCCGGTTTGTGGATGCCGGCGCTGTTTGCGCTGGCGGGCGCCGGGCTGATTGCCTGGTTATCGCGGCGCATGGCCGGAGAGCTGGAGGCCATGATTGGCTGCCTGTATGTGCTGGCGGCGGTGGCGGCCATGTTGCTGCTGGCCAACGATCCCCATGGCGCAGAGCTGCTCAAGCAGCTGATGTCCGGACAGATCCTCTGGGTCAGCTGGGATCAACTGTGGCTGCCTGCACTGGTTTCTGCCGCTGTACTGGCGCTGATCATGGCGCGTCCGACCCTGCTTGATGGCCCGGCCTTCTACTTGCTGTTTGCGCTGGTGATCACCCTGTCGGTAGAGCTGGTGGGTGTGTATCTGGTCTTCAGTACCCTGATTTTGCCAGCCCTTGCGGTTAATCGCCTCACAGGCTCCCGTGCGCTCGGCTGGGCTTACGGCGTGGGGCTTTGCGGCTATCTTACCGGTCTGGTGCTGTCGGCAATGTTCGATTTGCCCAGCGGCGCCATGATAGTGGCAACCCTGGCACTGTCGGCGGCAAGCTTCCGGATAATTACCGCCAAAGCACGTCAATAGGGTAAAATGCGTCGCCAAAGCCTGATTAAGCCCACCGAGAGGTGGGCTTAATTTATTGATATATATGTTGATAGTTAAAATCAGCGAACACGTGTAAACAAAGGATTGTTCCTCAGGGCCTGTGTCGTTATACTGCGCAGGAGTTTTTACCGGGAGTATGTCGTGCTGTTAATCGTCAGATCCTTACTGCTTGCCATTATGTTGCTGGTTGCCTTTGTGGTGGGCAGTGTTGCCTGTGTCGTGCGTCCACGTCACAGGGACAATGTACATATGTTCGCCAAGTGGTTTTCCGCTGTGGCCCCTGTACTGGGGATCAAGGTGATTGTGCGCCGCCCCAGCGACGAGCGCAAAGAGCCTTGTGTGTACCTGGCCAACCACCAGAACAACTTCGATATGTTCACCCATACCGCCGCTGTGCCCAAGGGCACCGTGAGCCTGGGTAAGAAGAGCATTGCCTGGATGCCGCTGTTTGGGCAGATCTATTGGCTCTCCGGCAATATTCTTATCGATCGCAAGAACCGTAATCGCGCCTTTGAAACCATGGCCAACACCGCCCGCAAGATCAAAGACAAGTGCTTGTCGGTGTGGATTTTCCCCGAAGGGACACGCTCCCGTGGCCGGGGCTTGTTGCCGTTCAAAGCCGGTGCCTTCCACACTGCCATTGCCGCCGGCGTGCCCATGGTGCCCGTGCTGGCGTCCAACCAATGCCATATCAAGCTTAACCGCTGGAACAATGGCGTGGTGATCATCGAAGTGATGGAGCCCTTTGAAACCAAGGGGCTGGACAAGAGCAATGTCAAAGAGCTGTCTGAGCGAATTCACGCGGCCATGTCGGCCAAACTCGAGCAGCTTAACCGCGAAGCCGAAGCCCTGATGAAGAAGGCGCGTCTGGCCAACTGACGCTCTTTTGGATCTCTGTTATACTGCGCCCAAACTGCGCCGCCCGTGGTGGGCCGGCGACTGAGTTTGTTATTGGAGTCAGCCCATGTCTATCGAGCGCCTGCTGAAGGCCCAACAGGAAGAGACCCGCGATATTGTTCAGTCACTGCTGGACGACGGTTCCGATCCCCATGCCGAGTATATAATTGAGCACCACTTCTCAAGCACCAATTTCGATCGTCTCGAAAAGGCCGCCGTGGATGCCTTTAAACTGGGTTTTGAAGTGACTGACGCCGAAGAGCTGGAGCTGGAAGACGGCAGCCTGATCTTCTGTTTCGATGCCATTGCCAACCACAAGCTGGATGCCGATCTGATTGATAAGGCCTGTGAGCAGCTGCTGAATCTGGCGGTGAAGCAAAAGGTCGATTACGACGGTTGGGGCACCTACTTTATGGGTGATGATGACGAGCTGGACGACGAAGACGATGAAGAAGACTTCGACGACGACGGCTTCCCCATCGAGCGCCACTGAGCCGTATCCCAAAGCCAGGCGTGAAAGCGCTAAGCAGCAAAAAGCCCGTCCAACGACGGGCTTTTTTGTGGGCGAAACCTTAGGTTACTCGCTGTAAATCACCGAGCAATTACGGCCTTTTTGCTTGGCTTGGTAGAGGGCATTATCGGCGTTGGCCACCCATTGGGAGGCGCTTTCGATAAAGTCGCCCATGCCGCAAATGCCCAGACTGATAGTGACCTGAATTTTTTTGCCTTCAAACTGAATGGGCGAGTTGGCCACCTTTTCCCGCAAACGCTCGGTGAAGTGCAGCGCTTCTTCGCAGGACGTCCCCGCCAATACCACCGCAAACTCTTCACCGCCATAACGGCCGGCGCAGTCGGTTTCCCGCAGCGATTGACTGAGCAGATGGGCAATGTGCTGGATAACCTTATCGCCCGCCACATGGCCGTGCTCGTCGTTTACCTGCTTGAAGCGGTCGATATCGAACATCACCAGGCTCACAGGGTCGCCATAGCGGTTAAAGCGTTCATATTCGCGGTTCATGCACATCTGCCAGTGCCGGCGGTTATTCAGCTGAGTCAGGCCATCGGTTTGGCTCAGGTGCTCCAGCTGCTCGTTGACGCTCTTCAGTTGCAAGCGGTGCACGGCCACATCGGTTACGTCGTACACGATAATGCTGATATGGGTGATTTGCCCTGTGAGGGATGCCAGCGGCAGCAGAGTCACGTTCTGGTACATAAACTCGGCGCGGCCGGTAATGGGGCGATAGTTTTTGAATTTAAAAACGTAAGGACGCTGCTCCCAACTGATAAAGGCGCGGTTTTTCAGAAGGTAAACCGACTCCATTTTCTTTTTCAGCCAGCCGGCGGGCAGATCGGGAAACTCGTCAAACAGGTTTTTGCCCTTGATGGAATTGGGCGACACGCCGCTGTGGTTTTCCATAAAGCCGTTCCACAGGGCGATATTGTAATTTCTATCCAGCACCACCAGCCCGACCTCTATGGTTTGCACCATATCGATCAGCCAGTGAAGCTCATTCATCAGGTCTGCATCATTGGACATCTGCTGTCTTGCCTCAATCTTCATCCAACATGTAGCCGAGCTTGTAGGTCAGGGTCGGCAGCGAGTCTTCGGTGAACAGGAGCAGGAGGTCACATTCGATATTGTGGTCCTCGATGCGGTAGTTGATTTCCATCGCCAGGGTGCGATGCCATTTCTCGGCGTTGTCGTGGATAAGGTCGTTCACTGTGCAGTGACGCCCAAGCACCACGGGGTGAGACTGGCTGAAGTGCATATCCAGTTGCTCTGCGATGCCGCTGAGGAAGGCGCCAATCAGCACGTTACCTGTGTCGATCAGTACTTCCACCTCGGTGGCGGCATCATTGGGGTCGTCCAGCTTCATCAGCTTGGCCATGTCCTGGAAGCTGGAGTCATGGAACAGCAGTAAGGCTTCGCCCGCGACCCCGGCGCTGATAAAGCCCTGACACAGGGCAGTGATCTTGGCACTGGATTCGGTGGCTTTCAGTGCCATGGTGAGTTCACTCACTTCCAGCACGTTTACCCGTGGAATGGGCAGCAGCACAAATACATCGAGCAGCTTGGCCAGCAGATCAGCGGCGCGGCCCATGGCCACGTTGGCAATTTCCTGGCAGGCATCGCGCAAGTCCACCTTGATAAGCGGATTCTCTTCTTCCTGCTCCAGCTCGCCATCGCCTGGCACCAAAATGCCGTATTCCTGCAGGATGGCAGCAATGGCCTCAGCGCTGACTGGCTTTTGAATAAAGTCCAGTGCACCCAAGGCTTTAACCCGTTCGTGGGCCTTAATTTGAATGTCGCCTGAGACCACGATAATCAACGCGGGCAAGTCTTGCTGCTGCACGGTTTGCAGCACCTCATAGCCATCCATCACCGGCATGTTGAGGTCGAGAAATACCACTTCGCCTTTACCGGCGCGTATGGCTTCAAGGCCTTCGGCGCCATTGGTGGCGAAGGTAATGTCGACTTCCCAGTCCTTGGGCAGGGTGCGCGCCATCTGCTTGCGAGCCATGGCTGAGTCGTCACAAATCAATACTGGAAGTGCCATGCTGGGGATGAGTCCTCGTTCATTCTTATTATTCAAGATAACACCAAATATGGGTGTCAGCCTGTTTCTGAGTGCTTCTTCGGGAAAGTTAAAAGAGAATCGGCAGGCCAAAAGTCGTAAAAAAACCGCCAACGTATGCACACTTAGGGCGAATCATACTCTGCTGACTTTGACGTGCAATACAGTTACGCACAGGAATGTCAGAAAACTGACACTCGTCAAAAGTCTGCATATGTTAAAGCCAATAGTGATTTATGCCAAATGTGTTACCATCCCGACCTGGACAGACCAGTTGAGAGCCGCCATGACAGCAAGCACAGTGACAGTGGAATATCAGGGAGAGACAGCTCTGGTGACCCTGGATCGCCCCGATAAATTCAATGCCCTGAATTACGAGATGTTTTTGGATATCTGCCGGGTGCAGAAACAGCTGAAACGCCAGCGTCATATCCGGCTGGTGATAGTGTCGGGTCGTGGTAGCAATTTCTCCTCCGGGCTCGATATCAAGAGCGTGATCAAAAAGCCGCTGCAACCCATTGGGCTGCTCGCAAAATGGCTTCCGGGAAACGCCAATCTGGCCCAGCGGGTCTCCATTGGTTGGAGCCGGTTGCCGATGCCGGTTATCGCCGTGATTGAAGGCTATTGCTACGGCGGCGGCATGCAGATTGCGCTGGGGGCAGACTTCAGAATTGCCAGCCCTGGGGCCAGGTTATCTGTGATGGAAGCCAAGTGGGGCCTGGTGCCGGATATGGCTGGGCTGGTAAGCCTGCGTAACATTATGCCCAAGGATAAGGCGCTGGAGCTGACCATGACGGCACGGGTGCTGGACGCCGTTGAGGCCGAGGGACTGGGGCTGGTTACCTGGGTCGATGAAGAGCCCATGGCCCGGGCGCAGGCGCTGGCCGATGAGCTCCTTAAGCGCTCACCCGATGCGCTGGCGGCGATTAAGTTTTCCACCCACAACAGCTGGAGCGCCAGTATTCGCAGCCTGCTGGCCCGTGAGTCCTGGTATCAGCTGCGACTACTCCTTGGCGCCAATTTCCGTCTCGCCGGAGCGCGGGAGCAGGGCAAGACGGATAAGCCGTATCGTCCAAGACAAAGATTCTGGTAATTTACCGGCAGGGTCCCATTTGCCTCACACAACTGAGGCGCCGGACTTGCCCTCGCACCATCAAAGCGCCGACAATCGGCGCTTTATTTTTTGTTTCGCGTTAAACGTCAGGAAGACTCTGGATGAAGAACAAACTCGAACGCCTGCTGTGGAGCAGCCGTCTGTCGGTGATTTTTGGGGTGGTTGCCTGTGTGGTGGCGGCCCTGGTGGTATTTGTCATGGGCGCCAAGGACATGCTGCACATGTTCCACCTGCTGTGGGATTATCTGGTCAGCGGCAGCCTCGAAGTGCGAAACGATCTGGTGATGGTGGTGATTGAAATCCTCGATACCTTCCTGCTGGGCGCCGTGCTGCTGATTTTTGCCTTTGGTTTGTACGAGCTGTTTATCCGCGACATCAAACCGGCTTCCGAGTCGGATGTCGGCGGTAAGATATTGATTATCAGCAGTATCGATTCGCTCAAGAGCAAGCTTGGCAAGGTCATCCTGATGATGCTGGTGATCAAGCTGTTCTCGTTTTTCAGCGAGCTTAAGCCCCAGAGCGCGCTGGAGCTGGTGTACATGGGCATAGTGGTGGTATTGGTGGCGCTGGCACTGATGCTGACCAAGGACAAATCCTGATAGAGAAGCTGTCCTCAAAGCACAATCAGTATTGCGGACCTACTGCGGCGGTGCTTCCTTGATGCTGGCGGCAAAGCCGCGCAGGGCCGACAGCACCTCGGCCCAGGCGTCAGGCTCGCTGATATTGAGTGACAGGGTCAGCTGGCGATACTGCATGCCATCTTTGGCCGAGGCCGCCGCGCGGCGCAGCGGCGCATTGGCGAGGCTGGCGGTGTTGCCATCCGGCGACTGAATATCCAGCACCGGCACTTCCTGCACCGCCACCAGTCCTGGCAGGCGGTCGTCAAATTCCGGTGAGCTGCTGTAAGGGTTAATGATCACCAACAGATCCGGCGGCGCCACCTTGCCATCATTGAGCAGGCTCAGGATCAGGGCTGCGCTTCTGTCCATGGCCACCAAAATCCGTTTGCCTGGATAGGCGGCACCAATCTGGGTCAGGCCGGTGAGGCTGGCTTCGACAAAACCAAGCTGGGTTTCCACGTGTTTTTGCCACTCTTCCGGCTTGTATTTTTCCATGGCCTTGGCGGCCGGGGTGCTGAGCTGGCCTTCTCCTGCCTTGGTAATTTCTTCCGGCGCTGTGGTAAAGCTGGGGTGGGGAGGGCTCTTGGGCGGCGTCATGCTGATGCTGGCCCAGCCTGTGGGGCTTAGGCCACTGCGAAGGTAGGCCACCAGCCCGGGGGCATCGGGGCCAAAGCCGGTGTCGGCAAAAATAATCGCTGCGCCGTGCTGCTTTTTACCTTCCCAGGGGCGCACCAATACAGGTAAGTCCTGTCCTTCCACCTTGATGCTGCGCAGCTGGCGGCTTTGCAAATAATCGAAGGCCGGGTCGTCGGCTGCAACGGCCACGCCAAACAATAAGCTCAGGCTCAGGACAATAAGGGCGCGCATGGGATTCCCGTGGTCAAAGCGGATAACCCTCTGATAATAACCCATGGCACCCTCCTGTTAGAACTCCAGGCCTGATATTCGGCAAGGTCTATTGCCCGAGGGCATAAAGGCGTTTGCCCGCCACATGGGTTTCAAGCACCTGGGTTTGCCAGATTGCGGCAGGTTCAGCGGCGAAAATATCCCTGTCTACCAGGATAAAATCCGCCATGCTGCCTTCGCCAAGGCTTCCCAAATCCTGCTCCTGAAAGGCGCCGTAGGCTGCATCCACAGTGAAAGCTCGCAGCGCCTCTGCCAGGGTCAGTTTTTCTTCCGGGCGCCAGCCACCTGCGGGCTGATCCTGATGATCCTGGCGGGTCACCGCGGCATGCAGCCCATGGAAGGGGTTAGCCAGTTCCACCGGGAAGTCGGAGCCGCCAACAATCGGACTGCCAAGGTCGGTAAGGGTACGCCAGGCATAAGCGCCCTTAAGTCTGGCTTCACCGAGACGATCGCCCGCCATATTCATATCCGAGGTGGCATGGGTGGGCTGCATCGATGGCAGCACTTTGAGTTTGGCAAAGCGAGGCAGATCTGCCGGGGCGACCACCTGGGCGTGTTCGATACGATGACGGGCCGCTTCGCGGGATTTTTTATCGAGTTTGACCAGCTTATCCAGCACCATGCGATTGGCCCTGTCGCCGATGGCATGAATATTGGCCTGAAACCCGGCGGTGGCCACGGCTTTAATGAGGCTGCCAAGTTCCGGCTCTGGGGTAACAAGCAGGCCGGTCTCCCCCGGTCTGTCGCTGTAAGGGGCGAGTAGCGCGGCGCCGCGGCTGCCAAGGGCGCCATCGCTGTAGATTTTTACCGAGCGTGCCACCAGCTGCTGCTTATCATCCAGTATCGGCCCCTGTTTAAGCCAGGTTTCAAGCTCGGGGGCCGAGGCCGACAACATGGCATAAATCCGCACCGGCAGCTTGCCTTCATCCTTCAGCGCCTGATAGTCCGCCAGCTCATCGGCGCCTATGCCTGCGTCATGAACGCTGGTGATCCCAAGGGACAACAGATGGTTAAACGCCGTGCCAAAGGCGGCGCGACGCTCGGCCGTGGTGGGCTCAGGGATATGCTGCTCAAGCAGCGCCATGGCGTTATCTACCAGCACGCCGGTAGGTTCGCCATTGGCGTCTTTCAGGATTTGGCCGCCATCCGGATCCTGGGTGTCTCTGGTAATGCCTGCCACCGCCAGCGCCTTGCTGTTGGCCCAGCCGGCATGACCATCGACGCGTCTGAGCCATATCGGCTTATCCACGCCTGCAGCATCTAAAGACGCGCGGCTCGGGAAGCCTTTGCTTTGCCAAAGCTCCTGATTCCAGCCTCGACCCAGCACCCATTGTAGTGCTGGATTAGCCGCGGCGAAGGCCTTGACCATGGCGGCTGCGTCCTGCTCGCTGGCGCTTTCACGCAGCTCTACCCTGGACAGGCTCTGGCCCAGCCCCAGCACATGGCCGTGACCATCAATCAGCCCCGGCAGCAGTGTCTTACCTTTGCCATCAACCACTTTGGCCTGTTCAAAGCCTTGCGCACCATTGCCCCGCGCCAGCACCCGGCCGCTGACATCGTCGTAAACCAGTTGGTTAAAGGTGACCAGATTGCGCCCGGCATCGAATCCATAGCCCTTGATATTTTTCAGCATGATAACGTCGGCGCTGGCCTGAGTTGCGAGCAGTGGGCTCAGGCTCAGGGCGCCCAGCAGTGCGGCGCGGATGGCCTGTTTGATACTGCGCTTGTTGATGTTGTGGCTGATTGCAGCGGCGGATTGCAGGGCGGGCGTTTGGCGGCGCTGTTGGGGGCATTGCTGGCGAGGATGTTGGCAAAGCATGGGCATTCCTTGTTTGAGTTATTTTTATTCTTTAACGGGTTATACCATCCTCTTTCCCGTATCGTCATCGAAAAAATGGCGAAAAAAAGACCCGCACAGTCGGGTCTTTTTATTGAGCTTCTTACAACAAACGTCTCAGCAAATGTCGCTGGGCTCTGGCTCGGCTCAGGCGTGGCTTACCAGCACCAGACGAATGGCATCCAACTTCAACTGGGTGTTGCCAAGGTAGCCTGACAGCTCGGTAATCTGGCCTTTGAGGTGCTCCAGCTCTTCGTCACGGATGTTGGGGTTGACCGCTTTGAGTGACTCCAGACGTGACAGTTCCGCCGTCAGCTGGGTTTCCATGCGGCTGCGGGCATCCCCGGTGAGTTTGGCCAGCGCTTCTTGCGCCACGGCTTCACCATTGGCAAACAGTGGGTGCAGCATGGTTTGAGACGCGTTCACCAGCTTGCTGGCGATATGGCGGTTCACTCCGGAAAGCTGCTTGTCGAAGCTGTCGTAATCGACCTTGTCTGACAGATTGTTGCCGCTCTTGTCCAGCAGCACCCGGATAGGTGTAGGCGGCAGATAGCGCTGCACCTGGCTGGCCTTGGGCGCCGAGGTTTCGGCGAGGTACATCAGCTCCAGGAACAGGGTGCCGGCGGGCAGGGCCTTGTTCTTGAGCAGCGCCACACAGGTGGTGCCTGTGTCAGAGCCTGTGATGAGATCCAACCCGGTCTGTACCAGCGGGTGCTCCAGGGTGATCAGGGCAATATCGTCACGGGACAGCGCCGTGTTGCGATCGAAGGTGACGGTAATGCCATCTTCGCTGAGGCCTGGATAGGTGGGGAACATCATATGATCGGTGGGGTGCAGCACAATGCAGTTTTCGCCGCGATCGTCCTGATCCAGACCAATCACATCCCACAGCCGCAGCACAGAGGCAATCAGATCTGTGTCTTCATCGGCATCGGCAAGTTTGGCCGCCAGGGCTTCGGCGCGGGCGCCGCCATGGCTGTTGAGTTCCAGCAGCTTGTCGCGGCCCTGTTCCATGGCTTCCTTAAGCGCCTTGTAGCGCGCCTGGGTGTCGGCCATCAGCTCAGCTTCATCTTCCATCTCACCGGCGAGCATGGCCAGCAGACGGCCCTTGAACTCGCTGAACAGCAGATGGCCGCCGGGGCAGGTCAGCTCGAAGGCACACAGACCCTGGTGGTACCAGTTCATCAGCTGTTCCTGAGCAGTGTTTTTCAGGAATGGCAGGTGAATTTGCACATCATGACGCTGGCCGATACGGTCCAGACGGCCGATGCGCTGCTCCAGCAGATCCGGATTCAGCGGCAGGTCGAACAGCACCAGATGGCTGGCAAACTGGAAGTTACGGCCTTCTGAGCCGATTTCGGAGCAGATCAGCGCCTGGGCGCCGCCTTCTTCCTGGGCAAAGTAAGCACCGGCCTTGTCACGCTCGATAATGGACATGCCTTCGTGGAATACTGTGGCCTGAATGCCTTCGCGGGTGCGCAGCGCTTCTTCCAGCGCCAGTGCGGTTTCGGCTCGGCTGGCGATGACCAGCACCTTCTTGGAGCGGTGGGCTTTCAAAAAGTCGATAAGCCAGTCGACTCGGGGGTCGAACTTCCACCAACTGGCGTTGTTATCATCAAACTGCTGATAAATACGTTCTGGGCTCAGCACCTGGGCTACCTTGGCTTCGGCGGTCTTGCTGCCGCCCATCATGGCGTTTACCCGCATGGCGGTGGCGTATTGCTCAGGCATATCAAAGCCGTAGCTGTGGAAAATACGTTTGGGGAAGCCTTTTACCGAGGCGCGGCTGTTGCGGAACAGCACCCGGCCGGTGCCGTGGCGATCGAGCAGCTCCTGCAGCAGTTCGTCGCGGGCGGCCTGACGCAGTTCTTCATCGAGGTTTTCGGCCTGAATTTGGCGGATGGCCGGGGCTATGTCTTTTTCAGACAACAGCTCGGTCAGGCCGTTGATGGCGTCGTCGGAAAGCTTGATGCCACGGGCGAGGGCATCGGCGGCTTCGGCCACGGCCTGATAGCCTTTTTCTTCATTGAGGAAGGCTTGATAGTCGTAGAAACGATCCGGATCCAAGAGGCGCAAACGGGCGAAGTGGCTCTGGTGACCCAGCTGATCCGGCGTTGCGGTCAGCAGCAGTACCCCGGGCACCACGGCAGCCAGGGCTTCCACTACCTGATAGGCGCGGCTTGGCTCGTCTTCGCTCCACTCCAGATGGTGGGCTTCATCCACCACCATCAGATCCCAGTCGGCATCCAGCGCCTGCTCCAGACGGCGTTTCTTACGCAGCAGCTCCAGCGAACAGATAACCAGCTGCTCTGTGTAGAAGGGGTTGTCGTGATCGGCAAAGGCTTCCACGCAGCGGTCTTCATCAAATACCGCAAAGCGCAGGTTAAAGCGGCGCAGCATTTCCACCAGCCACTGGTGGCGCAGGGTGTCGGGCACTATCACCAGAATACGCTCGGCGCGGCCGGTCATCAGCTGCTGGTGAATAATCAGGCCCGCTTCGATGGTCTTACCCAGACCTACTTCGTCGGCGAGCAATACGCGGGGGGCGTGACGGCGACCCACTTCATGGGCAATCCACAGCTGGTGCGGAATAAGGCCAACCCTGGGGCCTTGCAGACCCAGCATGTCGGAGGTGGCCAGCTTGTGGCGCAAAAGCTGCGACTTGTAGCGCACACCAAAGCGCTCGATACGATCGATTTGACCGGCGTAGAGGCGATCCTGGGGCTTGTTGAAACGAATATTGTGCTCGAGCAGGGTTTCCCTGAGCATGGTTTCTTCGCCATCGTCGGTACGCTTGCCGAAGTAGAACACTATGCCGTTCATCTCTTCGAGCTTGTCTACCGTCATGCTCCAGCCTTCGGCCGAATCAATGGTATCGCCGGGGTTGTAAATTACCCGGGTCAGGGGGGCTTCGGCCATGGCAAACATACGGTTTTCGCCGGTAGCGGGGAACAGCACAGTCACCATGCGCCCTTCAACCTGCACCACTGTGCCCAAACCCAACTCCGACTCTGTATCGCTTATCCAGCGCTGCCCAATCGCGAACGACATCTTACACTCTCAACTCAAGGGGAAACTCAAAGGGCGCGTATGTTATACCAATGGCCCGGATATTTGAATCAGACTAGATCCCCAAAGGCGTCAGCACAACCGCTGCGATTGTCACTTTCCTGTCATATGAACGTCTTTCAATGGCCATAAGGGATGTGAACACCGGCCAATGGATTCTGGCTTACACCCTTTGGACAGTTGAGCTTTTTGGGGAAGGGTGCCAGTATTAAGTTAATGACGGTATTTGATTTTGTCAGCCCAGGAGGACAAGGCCCCAACCACAAAAGCCAGCGCTGTAACAGTATCGCCCTATGTCACTAAAACCGGAGGCGCCATGGAACAAGACGACAGAAAGTTGTTTGTACTGGATACCAATGTTTTATTGCACGAACCCCTAGCGATTTACTCCTTTAAAGAACATGACGTCGTCGTACCGATGACAGTGCTCGAAGAGCTGGATCAGATTAAAGACCGCAAGCGGGATGTCAGCCGTGACGCCCGGGTCGCCATCAGGGCACTGGAAGATACCCTGGGCGGCGAAACCACCCCCGAACAAATCATCGAAGGCGTATCCCTGCCAGCCCGTGAAGGCCACGACGCCTCAGGCACCCTGGCGATTTTCCCCGACCACCAACTCGAAATGTCCACCGGCAGCTTGCCGGGCGACCATAACGATAATCGAATCATCAATACTGCGCTGCACTTACAAAAACTCCACGCCCCCAGGGCCGTGGTGCTGGTGACCAAAGACATCAATATGCGCCTCAAGGCCAAGGGCGCTGGCATCAAGCTGGTAGAGGACTACCGTACCGACCAGCTGATTGACGATATCCGCTTCTTAACCAAAGGGTTTCATCAGTTTGAAGGCAACTTCTGGGAGCATCTGGAAAAGGTATCCACCACCCGCCATGGCCGCCAGACCATCCACGAAGTGCCCCTGAAAGATTTGGAAGACGACCACCTCTATATCAATCAATATCTTATCGACGAAGAGTCCGACTTCTGTGGCCGGGTGATTTCCAAGGACGACACCCATCTGCATATTCTGGATCTCGGTCAGAGCCGTTTGCTCAATCTGGAAGCCTGGGGCATTCGCCCGAAAAATGTCTATCAGGGCATGGCCTTACAGGCGCTGCTGGACCCTGAAATCGACATGGTTATCCTCACCGGACCCGCGGGTTGCGGCAAGACCTTGCTGGCCATGGCCGCCGCGCTGGAACTGGTGGTGGAGCGCAATCAGTACGACAAGGTGATAGTGACCCGTAACACCCCTGAAATTGCTGAGTCCATTGGCTTTTTGCCCGGCACCGAAGAAGAGAAAATGGCGCCCTGGCTCGCGGCCATTACCGATACTCTGGAAGTGCTGCACAAAAATGATGTAAACCCCCATGGCTCCATGAACTACATCATGGAAAAAGCCAATATCCAGTTTAAATCCATCAACTTTATGCGTGGCCGTTCCATCCAGAATGCCATTGTGATTCTGGATGAATGTCAAAACCTTACCGCCTCCCAAATCAAAACCATGATCACCCGCATGGGGGAAGGCACCAAGCTGATTTGCTCCGGTAACCTGGCGCAAATCGATTCCAACTACCTGACCGCCGTGACCTCAGGTCTGACCTACATAGTGGAACGATTCAAGAACTTTGAGGGCAGTGCCAATGTCTACCTCAATGGTGTGGTCAGATCCCGTCTGGCAGAGTTCGCTGAGGAACACCTGTAATTCCTTCGGCGTAAATGCGGCAAAAACGGACCCCAACGGGTCCGTTTTTTGTACCTAAAGCGGTGTAAAACCAGCTACTTTGAAACATATTCAACGACAATTATTTTATGTGCCTTCAATCGGGTTCCTGTTACTATACCCAGTCAAGTTTTGCGGGGACAGGGCCCCGCCACAGGGGATGCGAAAGGTTTTTTGATGAAATCAAATGAGCCGGATCTTCAGCTCAAATCGCCTATTCAACGCAATTACAACCGGGCGGTGTTTTACACCTATATAGGTGTAATCGTCATGGCGTGTCTCACGGCCTGGTTCTTCTTCGACCGGGAAAAGACCCAGTTGCTGGCCCAGCGCGAAGAACAAATCGACAGGCACGTACTGCAAATCGACCTGCTGCTGGAATCCAGTATCCGCGCGGTAAAGTCGTTAAGAGACGTGGCCGTGGACCATTTACGGCTTGGGGAATTGGTCCGTAAAGAGCGCCTGCCCCAGTACGAAAAGTTCAATCAGGACGGCCAGTACTTCACCCTCGAACCCCACTATGCCGAAAGCGGCAAACCTTTCACCAATATGGGGCGGATCACCGGCATAGGCTCCCTCAAAGACAGGGTCGACAAGTTCTATCAGGAACTGGAGATGCTGTTCGAGCTGTCGCTGTCGTTCCCTGTGGCCAAAGAGGCGGCGCCCAAGGCATCGGCGATTTATTACATTTCCAAGCGGCGGATGATGTCCTACTACCCCTGGCCGCTGGATGAGCAACGCTTTCGCGACGAACTGCTGAACAAGAAACAGTTCCAACTGGCCACCCCGGCCATGAACCCCCAGCGCAGCGTGTTCTGGAGTGAGGCCTACCTCGATTCCAGCGACAAGGGGCTGCTGACCACCTTAGGCGTGCCCATCTATCTTGAAGATGAGTTTATCGGCTCCATCAATCTGGACATGACCCTGGCCTCGCTGGCGCGGCAAATCCGGCTGTATTTCAAGATGCCGGGCACAGTGATCCTGCTCGACCAGAGCAACAATATTTTGTCCCACTCCGACATGGCCAGCGAAGACCTCAAGCGGGTCTATCACATCAGCCAGCGTATTCCGTCTGAGCTGCATTCACTGCCGGAGTCAGAGCTGTTCGATGCCCAGGGCGGCGTTATTCGTAACGGCTACTACATTCACTCGGTGGCGCTGCATAACGCCCCCTGGCGTTTGTTGTATATACAAGATGTCGATGACCTGTTTAAAGACAGCTGGGAGAAGCTGCAGCTGACCTTTATTCTGGTGGTACTGGCGCTGTCGGTGCTGGTAACCATAGTGCACTGGCAGACCCGTCGCTCCTTCGTGAGTCCGGCGTCACGGCTGCTGTCGCACCTCGAAGGCTGCTCGGCCCAGCCGATGCCAGCGCCTGAGAAAGTGACCCCTGGTTGGGAGCCCTGGTTTGCACTGGTTAGCCGGATTTTTGAAGAAAACCAGCAATATACCAAGCACCTTGCCGAGCAGAACAAGCGCCTTGATAAGCTGGTGGCCCGCCGCACCGAGCGTCTTAAAGAAACCACAGAGCGGCGTGAGCGTGAGTACGCCTTGCTGCGCTCCTTGCTGGACTCAATCCCTGAAGCCATTGTCTTTAAAGATAAAGAAGGCCATTACCTCGGCTGTAACAAGTCGGCCGAACGTATGCTGGGCTTCAGCGAAGCCGAGATGATTGGCCTGTCCAGCGATGAGCTGACCAGTCCCGAGCAGTCCAGCCGTATCCGCGCCGAAGACGAGCAGGTGCTCAGTGAGCGTACGCCGCTGCGTTATCAGGAGAAGATTGAGCTCGCCGGCAAGCCGGTGCTGCTCGATACCCTCAAGCTGCCGTTTTACAACCGCCGCGGCGAGCTGATGGGTCTGATTGCGGTATGGCGTGACGTGACCCGCGAATACGAGTCGGCCGAGCAGCTGCGGCTCTCGGAAGAGCGTTATCACCTTGCCATGGACGCGGTGGAAGATGGCCTGTGGGACTGGTATCTCGACTCAGAGCAAATCATCTGTAACCCGGCCTATTACTCGATGCTGGGCTACAAGACCAACGAATTTCCGGCGCTGTTGTCGACCATCGACAGCCTAATTCATCCGGACGATCGCATTCGGGTGCAGGAATATCGCGAGCAATACCTCAAAGACCCGATTGGCGCCTATGAGATTGAGTTTAGGATGCGCGCCAAGACCGGCCAATACCACTGGATGCTGAGCCGTGGCCGGGTGGTGGAGTTTACCCAGGATGCCCAGCCCAAGCGGATGGTGGGTACCCACAAAGACATTACCCGCCACAAGAGCAACGAAGTCGCACTGCTCGAAGCCAAGCAGGATGCGGAACTGGCGAACCTGTACAAGAGTGAATTCCTGGCCAATATGAGCCACGAGATCCGCACCCCGATGAACGCCATTATCGGTATGTTGCAGCTGGCCGGGCGCACCAGTCTGACCGAGCAGCAAAAAGATTACCTCGATAAGGCCAGCTTCTCGGCCCAGTCGCTGCTTAGGATCATCAACGACATCCTCGACTTCTCCAAGATTGAGGCCGGTAAGCTGGAGCTGGAAAAAGTCTCCTTCCCGCTGGATAAGGTGCTGGACCACACCCTGGATCTCAACGCCCTCAAGGCGCAGGAGAAGGGCATTGAGCTGCTGCTGTACGCCCCTGTGACCGCCGGGCTGATGCTCAAGGGCGATCCGCTGCGTCTGGGGCAGGTGCTGATTAACCTCTTGTCCAACGCGGTTAAATTTACCCAGCACGGCGAAATTGAACTTGGCTGTGAAGATGTGGGCGAGCGTGACCATCGCATTACTCTCAAGTTCTGGGTGCGCGATACCGGTATAGGTATCAGCCGCGAGCAGCAGGACAAGCTGTTCGACGCCTTCGCCCAGGCCGATGGCTCCACCACCCGCAAATACGGTGGTACCGGCCTTGGTCTGTCCATCAGTAAGCATCTGGTGTCCATGATGGGCGGCACCATGCAGGTTGAGAGTGAGCCCGGCGTGGGCTCCACCTTCAGCTTTACCGTGAGCTTCGAGATTGCAGAAGAAGCCAAGGCGCCGCCAATGATAGTACCCGAGCGGCTGGCAAGCCTGCGCACTTTGGTGGTGGACGATAACCCCACTGCGCTGCAGATTTATTCCACAGTGATGCGCGACTTCCACTTCGAGGTGGAAACCGCCGCCAGTGGCGCCGAGGCGCTGTATAAGCTGGGTCGCCAACCGGTTGATCTGGTATTGCTCGACTGGATGATGCCGGAAATGGACGGCATTCAGGTGATAGATGCCATCGACGATATGGTCGCCGAAGGAAAGCTGGCCACCCGGCCGGTGATCATCATCATGACCGCCTATGCCGCTGAGCCGCTTCGTATGGATCTGGACAGCGATCGGGTATTTGCCATGCTGCAAAAACCGTTCAAGGCCTCCAGTCTGTTCGATGAAATCATCCGCGCTTTCGCACCGGCCGCCCCCGAGGCGCTGCCGGAGCCGGAAGTGAGCCACGACAGCGAGCACAAGGGCGTGGTGCTCTTGGTAGAAGACAACTTTATCAACCAGCAGGTGGCCACCGAGCTGCTGAAGAGTGCCGGTTACGAGGTGGATGTGGCCGATAATGGCCAGATTTCACTCGAGATGGTTGAAAAACGCAGCTACGATGCGGTACTCATGGATATTCAGATGCCGGTGATGGACGGTCTGACCGCCGCCACCGAGCTTCGCAAGCGTTACAGTTTTGATGAATTACCCATTATCGCCATGACGGCCCATGCCATGTCCGGCGACAGAGAAAAAAGTCTGGCTGCGGGCATGAATGCCCACATTACCAAGCCGATAGTGCTCACCGAGCTGTTTGAGACGCTGAGCCACTGGATAGGACACAAAGAAAAACATCGGACCCCCTGAAAGGAGAACACATGAAACCCTCGACCCTCGCCTTGGCGCTTATGCTCGCTGCCGTGCCTGCCTCGCCAATCTGGGCCGCCGAATCTGCCGCCGCCATCATCAAGCAGAGCCAATCGGCCCGGGGGTTTCTGAATCTCCATTACGATAAACAGGGTCAGGTTTATGTGGAGGCTAACCATCTTAATCAGCCGTTTTTGTTGGTCACCAGCCTGCCACAGGGCGTGGGTTCCAACGATATCGGCCTCGACCGTGGCCAGCTTGGTCGCACCCGTATGGTGCAGTTTGAACGCATCGGCCCCGACCTGATTTTGCGTGAACTCAACACCCGCTACCGCGCCGGCAGCGACTATGCCCCCGAGCAGCGGGCAGTAAAAGAAGCCTTTGCCGATTCCATTTTGTGGCGCGCCCCTGTAGTCGATGGCAAGACGGCGCTGGCTCCGCTCAACGCGCTGGTGCTTAATGATTTGCACGGCGTTACCGACTCGCTGAAAGCCAGCGGGCAGGGCAATTTCAGCCTGGATAGCTCACGCTCGCTCATCATCCCCGAGTACGTGAAATCCTTCCCCAATAACAGCGATGTGGATGTGCAGCTCACCTTCGCCTCCGGCGAGCCCGGCGCCTATGTGGCCCAGGTGACGCCAGACCCCAAGGCCATCTCCATCCGCATGCGTTTCTCCTTTATTGCCTTGCCTGAGGCCGGTTATCTGGCCCGCGACTATCACCCCCAAAGCGGCTATCTGTCTGATGAATATCTTGATTACGCCACCGGCATCGACCAGAGCGTAGTTAAGCGTCATCTGCTGCGCCACCGCCTGCAGAAAAAGACCCCCGGCGCCGCACCTTCCGAGGTGGTTGAGCCCATAGTCTATTACCTCGACCCGGGCGTGCCCGAGCCTATCCGCAGTGCGCTGCTTGACGGCGGCCGCTGGTGGGAAGAGGCCTTCAATGCCGCCGGTTTTATCAATGGCTTCAAGATGGAGCTGCTCCCTGAAGATGCCGACCCCCAGGATGTGCGCTTTAACGTGGTACAGTGGGTGCATCGCGCCAGCCGTGGCTGGTCTTACGGCTCGGCCATTGCCGATCCGCGCAGCGGCGAAATCATCAAGGGCCATGTAACCCTGGGCAGCCTGCGTGTGCGTCAGGACCACCTGATTGCCCGCGGCCTCACCGCCGGTTGGGAAGACAGAGACGCCGCCGCCAAGGCGTCTGAACATCTGGCGCTTGAGCGTATCCGTCAGCTGTCGGCTCATGAGATTGGCCACACCCTTGGCCTTGACCATAACTTTGCCGCCTCCAGCAACAATAATGCCTCTGTGATGGATTACCCCCATCCCATGATCAGCCTCAATGGCGGCAAGATTGATATCTCAAAGCCTTACACCCCGGGCATAGGCGAGTGGGACAAGTTTGCCATCGCCTATGGCTACGGCGACTTTGGCGCCGACGAAGCGGCGGGGCTGTCGAAACTGCTGATGGACGTGCAGACCAAGGGCCTCAGATACATAGGCGAGAGCGACTCCCGCAGTGCGGATGCCAGCCACGCCTACGCCAGCCTGTGGGATAACGGCAGCGACCCTGTGGCCGAGCTTACCCGCCTGCAGGAGGTGCGCCGCAAGGCGCTGGCCGACTTTAACCCCGAGGCCTTGCTTAAAGGCGAGCCTTTGGGCGAACTGGCTGATGCGCTGGTGCCCCTGTATCTGTTGTCGCGCTACCAGATTGAAGCCGCCACCAAGGTGATTGGTGGCGCCGATTATGGCTACGATGGTACCTACAGCTGGCACTATATGGCGCCTGAGCTGCAAAAGCAGGCATTGGGCACAGTGCTGGCCACCCTGGATACCGCCGAGCTGACCTTGCCGCGCGAACTGGTAGAAAGCCTGCTGCCCAAGCAGGGCAACTATCAGGCCAGCCGTGAAAGCTTTGCCTCGGGCCTTGGCATTCTGCCAGACCCCATCGGCATGGCCGAAGTGCTGTCCCGCCACACGGTCACTACGCTGCTTAAGCCCAAGCGCCTTAACCGGGTCGAGCAGGGCTTCCAGGGCGACAGCGAGCAGCTGTCGGTCACCACGTTAGTGGACCGCCTGTTTGCCGTGACCCTGTTCCAGGAGGGCAAGATTGGCCTTGAGCGTGGCGTCTGGATGCGCCTCAATGCCGTGACCGTGGATGCGGTGCTGGATGCCTTCCACCACGACGACACCTCGGCCGAGGTCAAGGCGGTGCTGGGTGCCAGGCTCGCCTACGCCCAAAAGCAGCTGGAACGTAAGTCCAGCCGCTCCAGCGAGGCCGATGCCGCCCATTACAAGTATCTGGCGCTGGGCATTGCCCGCGGCCTCGATGACGCCACTGCCCGCATCATCAAAAAGCCACTGCCAATGCCGCCGGGCTCGCCTATCTAAGCATTAACAGCATTGTTCTAAAGCCCGCATTTGCGGGCTTTTTTGTGATGGGTTGCGTCAATCCGCTTATCTCAATCTTTCGGCGCACGCGGGGTAGGCGAAAAGGCTGCTAAAATTCAGCCTGTATAAGTTCAAAGCATGCCCCGTGGCGTCGTTGGGGCGTGATTGTGGTCAATTTCAAAGGATTGAATGATGACAAGACTGGTATTTTTGCTGCTGGTACTGGCAGCGAGCTTTTTCGGCTATCGCCACTTTCTGGCGCCCATCCCCCTCGAAAGTCACTTCCTCGCCAGCATTCCGGTGAAGGTGCGTATGTTGCCTGAGCCCAATACCGCCTCGCGTATGACCGGCCAGGTGAGCGTAGAGCAGGTGGTGAACCAAAAGGCTGACAACCGCGATATGACCCTGGTGGTGCTGGCCATGGGCACTGCCTTCGATGTGTTCGACGAGCAGGACATCAACGAGCTGTCGCTGGAAGATTTCGACAGTATCAGCCGCCGCTTTGGTACCGACTATGGCATCAATGCCTCCATCATCCGCCGTGGTTTTATTCAGCACAATGGCAAAAAAGGCTACGAGCTGGTGATTAACCTCGGCGCCGAGAAGGGCGAGTTGGTGCAGCATATCTACACCCACGACAATCACTTACTGCTGCTGATGGCAAGCTACGCCGGTAATGACAGAGAAAAGCAAACCGCGCTGGCCTTCCTGGATTCGGTGGAGTTTCTCTGACCGGCTCTTTGCCGGTGATCCACTAAAACTGCCTGCCCACTCCCATAAATGAAACGACCGAACAGCTTGCTGTTCGGTCGCGCCGGGAAGCGTTTTTCTGTGGCGACGCCCCTTGGCCGCCGCCGGTTTAGCTTATGGGACTATGGCCGTGGGTCACCTCCCATCTCGATTTTAAAGAACAGGCTGTAAATCAGCGGCAGTACTATCAGGGTCAGCAGCGATGCAAACCCCAGACCGAAGATGATGGTGACCGCCATGGATCCGAAAAAGGCGTCTGTAATCAGAGGAATCATCCCCAGCATGGTGGTAATGGCCGCCATCATTACCGGACGTACCCGGCTGACACAGGAGTCCACCAGGGCGGCCAGGGCCGACTTGCCTGAACTGAGCTCCAGATTTATCTGATCCATCAGAACTATGCCGTTTTTGATAACCATGCCCGACAGGCTCAAAAGCCCCAGCAGTGCCATAAAGCTGAAGGGGGCATCGAACAGCAGCAATCCTGCGGTCACGCCTATCAGGGCCAGGGGAACTGTCAGCCAGATGACCAGGGGTTGGCGCACCGAGTTGAACAGAAATACCGTGATTAAAAACATCACCAGATAACCCATGGGTATGGAGCTGAATACCGCTTCCTGTGCTTCGCCCGAGGACTCAAATTCGCCGCCCCATTCCAGGCTGTAGCCCGCAGGCAGGGGGATGGCTTCTACCTTGGCCTTAACCTTTCTCAGTACAGAGTCGGCGGTTTCATCCGAACCCAGTTTGGGATCGGCCATCACCGTCAGTACCCGCTTGCGATCCCGGCGCATCAGCAGCGGGTTTTCCCATTCGGTGGCAAAGTCGCTCACCAACTGGGACACGGGCACAAAGCTGGCGTGCTCCTGACTCCAAATCTGTAACTCCCACAGGTTGTCGGCCTGCAGTCGCTCGTCTGCCGGCGCTCTGGCTAATATGGGCAGCGAGTGGCTGGTCTCGCGATAGAGACCTATCTGCTTGCCGCTGAAGTTGAGCAGCAGCGCCTGATCGAGATCCTGCTTGCTGATACCACTCTCCCGCGCCCTGGCGGTTTGCAGTTGTGGCCGGATAAGCGCCACCTGATTGCGCCAGTCGTGGCGTATGGCATCCATGGTGGGCTCGGCGCTGAAAATGGCCTCTGCCTGGGCAGCCAGACTCCTTAAGGTCTCGGGGTTGTCACCGTAGAAACGGGCCTCAATCTTGGCCGCCGGTGAGGGACCGTTCTCCATCTTGGTTAACCTGAATTGAGCCTGGGGATATTCCTGGCGCAGGAAGTCTTCCAGCAGTGGCATATAGGCCCCGAGTGACGCCAGATCCCGCATCTCCACTATCAACTGTGCATAGGCTGGGTAGGCCTTCTCCGGCTGATAAGGCAGCACAAAGCGCTGGGCGCCCTGGCCTATGACTGTGGTTATTTGCTGCAGGCCCTGGTCTGCCTGCTGGCTACGGCTCAGCAGTGTCGTTTCTATTGCGGCGGTGAAACGCTCGGTCGCCCTGATATCCGTGCCCTCAGGCATCCAGACATCGACGAAGAAGATAGGGGTGTTCGATGCCGGAAAGAACACATTCTTGATATGGCCAAAACCCATCACCGCCGATACCAGCATGGCCAGCACCAACGCCAGGCTCGCGAGCCGAAAGCGCAGGGCGAACATCAGCACAGCGCGGTACAGGGTAAAGAACCAGCCCTTATAGGGATCGGCCTCATCCTCCGCTGGCGGCGTATCTTTGAACAGCAGATGGCAAAAGAAGGGCGTGATGGTGATTGCCGTTATCCAGCTGATAAACAGAGAAATCATCAGCACCTGGAACAGGGAGCGGCAAAATTCACCGGCGGCATTCTGCGACAGGCCTATGGGGGCGAAGGCGATAATGGCGATGACGGTTGCTCCCAGCAGCGGCCACTGGGTCTGGGCAACTATCTGGCTGGCGGCTTCGAGGCGGCTCTTGCCCCGGCGCAGACCTATGAGGATGCCCTCGGTAACCACAATGGCGTTATCCACCAGCATCCCCAGTGCGATAATCAGCGCCCCCAGTGAAATGAGCTGCAGCTCTATGTTCAGCAGCTTCATCACTATGAAGGTGCCCAGAATTGTCAGCAGCAGAATCAGCCCCATCAGCAGGCCGGATCTCAGCCCCATGAACAGCAATAGCACGGCTATCACGATGGCGATGGATTCGAGCACATTGATAAGAAAGCCGCTGACCGTCTCGTCCACCGCCAGACCCTGGTTGTAAACGGTATCCAGCTTCATGCCCAGGGGCCGCTCGGACTCCAGTTCCACCAACCGTTTTTGTATGTCGGCCGCTACCTCAACCACGTTCACGCCGCCGGAAAAGGCGATTCCCAACGACAGGGCATTCTGGCCCTGGCTGCGATACAGCTGCTCCGGGGTCTCGTCATACACCTTGTCAATATGGGCAATATCACCCAGATGGATAAGCTCCGGGCTGCCCTGGGGGCTGACAATCAGCCGCGCCAGATCCTGCACGCTGGTGAACTCACCGGTGGGGTGAATACGGATGCGATTATCACCCACCAGCAGGCTGCCGGCGTTGGACACCACGTTTTGATTCTGAATAAGGCCATGGATATAGCTTTGATCCAAACCAAGGGCCGAGAGCTTTTGCTGGGATATTTCGACCACGACCTGTTCGGTCACCTTACCGGCCACCGACACCTTTTTCACTCCGGGAACCAGCACCAGCTCACGGCGCAGTAAATCGGCATAGTTGCTCAGCTCGCGGTTGCTGTAATCGGGCCCGGACAGATTAAGCAGTATGCCGAACACGTCGCCGAAGTCGTCCATCACCCTGGGGGTGCCCGTGCCCGGCGGCAATAGTCCGGCACTGTCATTGACCTTGCGACGCACCTCATCCCACACCTGTGGCAGGCTATGCTTGTCATACTTGTCTTTGATTTCTATGCGGATCTGCGACAGCCCAGCGCTGTTGATTGAGTTGATGTGCTTGATGCCGTCCAGCTGCTGCAGGGCGTCTTCAAGGGGCAGTGTCACCTCTTCTTCCACCTGCTCCGGTGAGGCGCCCGGATAGGGGGTAATGACCAGGGCTTCCTTGATGGTGAACTCTGGAAACTCCAGCTGGCCCAGGCCGCTGAAGGCAATGGCGCCGCCCAGGAGCAACAGCAAGGCGAACATCCAACTGATGACCTTGTGGCGAATCGAATATTCAGCAAGATTCATCTCAAACCCCACGTTGCCAGTGCAATGGCTTTACCTGCATGCCCGCACTGAGCTGGCTTATACCGGCGCTGACGATTTGATCCCCGCGTTGCAGACCGCTGAGCACTTCTATGCCCTCGGCGCGCACCCGTCCCAGGGTAACGGGTACGGCATCGACCTGACCTGAAGTGGGCTGGTAACGCCATACCCGCACCAAACCGTCGGCATCGCTCTTATCCAGTGCCGACACAGGCACTACGGCGATGGGCTGGCCATCGCCATCAAGACGGAAGCTCAGCTCGGCACTCATGCCGGGCAGCAGTTGGACAGCGTCCGGCTGGGGCAGGGAGAACACCAGTTCATAGGCCTGGGTGCCCGGGGTTATTTCAGTGGAGTATTCCTTGAAATTGGCCTTGAAGCTGTGGCCGGGAAAGGCGCTGAAGCTCACATTGGCATCCAGTTTCGCAAGCCCGCTGGCTTGTTTCAGGTCGGCCAACAGGCTCTCGGGCACCTGCACACTGACATCCAGCAGGCGGTTATTTTGCAGCGTCAGCACCGTCTGATTGGGCTGAACCTGCTGGTGATTGTCCACCAGACGCTTGGCAACCGTGCCGGAAAAGGGCGCCGTCAGCTGGGTGTAGCTTAGCTGGTCCCGAGCGGCAGCCAGCGCCGCTTTGGCGGATTTCAGTTGGGCCTGGATGGTGTCAAATTCGGCCTGGGAAATCAGCTTGCGTTTGAGCAGCTCAGCCTTGCGCTCATAATCGGCGGCCAGCAGCTCATGCTCCGCCTCCCGGGCCATCAGATTATTGCGTGCATCCCTGTCATCGAGGCGGGCGAGCAGACTACCGGCGCTGACACCCTGACCCTCCACCAGCGTCAGCTCGGTCAACTGGCCCGCAATCCGGAACGCCAGGTCGGCGCGACTGTTGGCCGTTACCCGCGCCGGGAAACTGCGCTGCCCCCCCGCGAGGGGATCTTCGATGGCGATGAGTTTCACCGGACGGATTGTCGGCGCGGGTATGGCGCTCTCGGCCTCCATACAGCCGCTGACGAGCAGGGGCATGGCGAGTGCGAGTGGAATTATCAAGCGGGTTCTCATCGGCGCTGTTCCTTGTGGGGCATGTTCAACAGGCGCGAAGATAGCAGTTTAATCTGTTGCTAAAAACGGGATTGTTTGGAATTATTGGTTCCGAAAAATGCAACTGTTGTTGGGCGTGGAGAGTGCTGAAACATGAAAACCGAAGATATTGCCCTGTTCCACCGCATCGTTGAGACCGGCAGTTTGGTGGCGGCGGCGGACCTGCTCAACCTGCCCAAGTCCACCCTGAGCAGGCGTCTGCAAAGCCTGGAGGAAGAACTTAAGGTCAAGCTGTTCCATCGCCAGGCCCGGGTCATCAGCCTGACTGCCGCCGGAACTCATTTCTACCAAAAGTCTCTGGGGATACTCTCACAACTGGATGAGACCCTGATCGAGCTGACCGGGGATGATGCCGAACTCACTGGTCACCTGAGGATCCAGATGTTCCCCCTGCCTGAAACCGCTATCCTGAACCGGCTGATTTTCCGCTTTATGGCGCTGCATCCCAGGTTGACGGTGGAAGTGATAGACAGCACCGAAGTGGTCGACATGGTCAAAGCCCACCTGGATGTGGCCTTTCTGATTGAAAACTCCATCGAAGAGCAGGACCTGGTGGCAAAACCTGTGCTGACCACAGAGCTGGGGTTCTTTGCCAGCCCGGAATACCTGGCCCGCTGCGGCGAGCCCCGTACCCTTAGCGATATGGCTGACCACAATGTCGCCCTGTATCGGCTGGTCAACGGCCGGATATTCAATGAATTTGAGGTGGGCATGGGGCCGGAGGTGGTCAAGGTCAAGGTGCAGGGCAACTTCTGCACCAACAATCTGGTATTGACGAGGGAATATGCCCTGCTGGGCAAGGGCATAGTCTATTTACCGGCGGAAATGTGTGACGCCTATCTGGCCACGGGACAACTGCGGCAGTTGTTGCCGGATTTCCAACCCTATGTGGGCGAGTGCTTTCTGGTGTATCCGTCAAGGCGCTTCGTCAGCCAGGCGTGTCGCCGTTTTATCGACTTTGTTCTGCAGGAGCTGACGCCGGACGGCAAACCCATGTCGATGCGCAGCGCCGTCGAGCCAGGTTAATTGGCGCCCGATAAGCTTTCAAAGGCCGGAATCCAGGGTGCTGAGGGGGATGGTGAATGGTGGGTTGTGAAGGGTGAAGGGTGAATGGTGAAGGGTGAATGGTGAAGGGTGAATTGGGAATAGGTAGACGGTAGACGAGGGCCTAGCTCCTCGCCTTCGCGTCCGCGCCCAGCACATTGTCTGGCTCTGTCACACGTCCTGCCAGCAAATAACAGGCAATGCCCATCAGGGCGTTGGTCAGCGGCAGTGCCAGCATCAGTCCCTTTACCCCATAGAGGAAAGAGCCCAGGGCGCACAGCGGCAGCATCAGTAAAAACAGCCGGCACACATTGATAATCAGCGACGCCATCGGCCGGTGGAAGGCGTTAAAGGAGGTGGCCACTATGATCACCACCCCCAGCGGGCCGTAGGCGGCGGGCAGGGCGATAATGTAGAAGGTTAGCCATTCCACCACCTGTGGGTCATCACTGAAGAGCCCGGCAATGGGGCCTGCCAGCAATGCCAGTGGTATATACAACAGGAACTGGAACAAGAGCACAAAGCGCAGCGACATCATCAGCGCTTCCCGCGCCCGCTGTGGCTGACCCGCCCCCAGGTTTTGCGCCACAAAGGGCATCAGGCTCGATGACAGCGCCATCACCACAATGAGCAGCACAGACTCGAGCCGGGTACCGGCACCGAAGGCCGCCACAGCGCCGTGGTCGATACGGGCCAGCATGGCCATGATCACGGCATTGGCAATGGGGTTCATCAGGTTCATCAGCGCCGCTGGCTGGGCAATGTGCGCCAGCCGTTTCCAGTTATCCCTAAGCCGCGACCACACCACTTCGGTGAGGGTCAGCATCCGCCGTTTGACGATAAGCAGATAACCCGAGAGCGACATGGCCACCACCCAGGAAATCACGCTGGCAATGGCGGCGCCTTCGATTTCGAGCCGTGGGAAGGGACCAATACCGAAAATCAGCAAGGGGTCGAGAATAAGGTTGATAATGGCCGCCAGCGCCATGATTTTGGCCGGTGACTTGGTATCGCCGGTGGCGCGAAGCCCTTGATTACCCACCATTAACAGCACCAGCAGCGGGCAGCCCAGATACCACACCAGCATGTATTCATGAATGAGCGGCAGGCTTTTTTCGTTGGCCCCAAGCAGGCTGAACAGCGGGTCGATAAATACCAGTCCCAGCGAGGCGAGGGTGCCTATCAGGGCAAAGGTCAGCAGCAATGCATCGTGCAAAAACACCTTGGCTTCGGGGGCACTGCCCGAACCAATTAAACGGCCAAGATTGGTGGAAACCCCGGCGCCTATGCCCACGGCAATACTGGACAGCACCAGGGTAACGGGAAAGGTAAAGCTGATGGCGGCCAGGGCTTCGGTGCCCAATTGGCTGATAAAAAAAGTGTCGACCAGACTGAACCCCAGAATGGTCAAAATCCCCAGCATGTTGGGCAGGGTCATTTTTAACAGTACAGAGCCAATCGGCGCTGTTAAAAGGCCGTGTCTGTCTTTCATGGGGGCCAAAATACTCTTATTGCGGTGCGAGGCGCGATTCTAACAGGAATGATGACGGCGAACGAAAAGCCAGGCCAAAAAAATCCAAAAAATTTTGTAAATCCCCCTTGAGTCCCTTGGCCCCTGTCCCCATATAGACTTCATCGAGCGGCATGCCCGTAAGGGAAGCTGCGACTTCAAAAACCGCTCATTGCTGGGCAAAAAATCTTTAGGAGAATCCATAGATGAATATTCGTCCATTACATGACCGCGTAATCGTTAAGCGTCTGGAAGTGGAATCCACTTCAGCTGGTGGCATTGTGCTGACCGGCAGCGCGGCTGAAAAGTCTACCCGTGGCGAAGTGCTGGCGGTAGGCAATGGCCGGATCCTTGAGAACGGCACCGTACGTCCACTGGATGTAAAAGTTGGTGACCAGGTGATCTTCAACGAAGGTTACGGCGTGAAGAAAGAAAAAATCGACGGTCAGGAAGTGCTGATCCTGTCCGAAATGGATCTGATGGCTGTAGTGGAATAATCCACTCCAATTGTGAAATTTCAGTCTAACGCAAATATTTAAAGGAAATCGAACATGGCAGCTAAAGAAGTAGTATTTGGTAACGACGCCCGCGTAAAAATGCTGGCTGGTGTAAACGTGCTGGCCAACGCCGTTAAAGTAACTCTGGGCCCTAAAGGCCGCAACGTAGTGCTGGAAAAGAGCTTCGGCGCGCCGCTGATCACCAAAGACGGTGTATCTGTAGCCAAAGAAATCGAACTGGAAGACAAGTTCGAGAACATGGGCGCCCAGATGGTGAAGGAAGTGGCTTCCAAGGCCAACGACGCTGCCGGTGACGGCACCACCACCGCCACTGTACTGGCTCAGGCCATTGTGAACGAAGGTCTGAAGGCCGTTGCCGCTGGCATGAACCCAATGGATCTGAAGCGCGGTATCGACAAAGCCGTTGCCGCCGCCGTAATCGAACTGAAAAACCTGTCCCAGGAATGTGCCGACTCCAAGGCCATCGCTCAGGTAGGTACCATCTCTGCCAACTCTGACGAGTCCATCGGTGAAATCATTGCCACCGCCATGGAAAAAGTAGGCAAAGAAGGCGTTATCACTGTTGAAGAAGGTCAGGCGCTGGAAAACGAACTGGACGTAGTAGAAGGTATGCAGTTCGACCGCGGCTACCTGTCTCCTTACTTCATCAACAAGCCAGAAACCGGCTCAGTTGAACTGGACAACCCATTCGTGCTGCTGGTTGACAAGAAGATCTCCAACATCCGCGAACTGCTGCCTATCCTCGAAGGTCTGGCCAAGACCGGCAAGCCTCTGCTGATCGTTGCCGAAGACGTGGAAGGCGAAGCCCTGGCGACTCTGGTAGTGAACAACATGCGCGGTATCGTGAAGGTTGCTGCCGTTAAAGCCCCAGGCTTTGGTGACCGTCGCAAGGCCATGCTGCAGGATATCGCCATCCTCACCGGTGGTACTGTAATCGCCGAAGAAATCGGTCTGGAGCTGGAAAAAGCCACTCTGGAAGATCTGGGCACTGCCAAGCGCGTTGTGATCACCAAGGACAACACCACCATCATCGATGGCAACGGTGCCGAGGAGCAGATCAAGGCTCGCGTAACCCAAATCAAACAGCAAATCGAAGAAACCTCTTCCGATTACGACCGTGAAAAACTGCAAGAGCGTATGGCCAAGCTGGCCGGCGGTGTTGCCGTTATCAAGGTTGGCGCTGCCACCGAAGTGGAAATGAAAGAGAAGAAAGCCCGCGTTGAAGACGCCCTGCACGCCACCCGCGCCGCCGTTGAAGAAGGTGTGGTTCCTGGCGGCGGTGTAGCCCTAGTTCGCGTTGCTTCCAAGATTAGCGACGTTGAAGTAGCCAACGAAGATCAGAAGCACGGTGTGGTTATCGCCCTGCGCGCCATGGAAGCCCCACTGCGCCAAATCGCCACCAACGCCGGTGAAGAAGCCTCTGTAGTGGCCAACACCGTGAAGAACGGTGCTGGTAACTTCGGTTACAACGCTGGTAACGACAGCTACGGCGACATGCTGGAAATGGGTATCCTGGACCCAACCAAGGTAACCCGCTCAGCACTGCAGTTTGCAGCCTCTGTAGCCGGTCTGATGATCACCACCGAAGCCATGGTAGCCGAGCTGCCAAAGGCCGATGCCCCTGATATGGGTGGTATGGGTGGTATGGGCGGTATGGGCGGCATGATGTAATCTGCCCCGCCGCAGATTGATCAAGGCGGTTGCCTTGGTCTCTCTGAGACCACAACAAAACCCCGGACTTGTTCCGGGGTTTTGTTTATTCCAAGAAAGGAAAAGGCCCGCGTATCGAACGCGGGCCTTTTCCATTTCAGTGGATTCTGCCGAGGGTGGGGGAGTGGTTTGGGGTAGTCATGGCTGCCGGTTTTGGGGGAGATATGAGGGCGTTGCGTGCCGCAGGCTCAGATAAATTGAGAGTCGCTTGCAGCGGCTTAACGTCGTGGAGCTTCGCCCCACACCCGAGGAAAGGGGGCAGTATCGACTTGCCCCCTTGTCCAATCCCCTAGCGACCCGCAACGAAGCGGACAGCCCCTTGGGCGTTTTTGAGCCCATTGGCTACACGAGAGACTCGCATCCTGCTCGACCCTCGAGCTTCGACGTCCTGTCTCAGCTACGCCATGTGCTCAAACGCCCTGCGGCCGCTTCGGGCGGGAATGGTGTATTCATCGGCATAAGTGTTTTGGGTGTCCTGAGTTTTTTATTTCAGCGCTGCCGCACCGGTATCATCAGGCACATGCATGTCAGGTACATTGATGGTGTGTTCACCTAACCACTTGTTAGAGTCCAACGGTTCGTAGCGTCCCTTCTCCTCGACCGGGAAGCGGATCGGCTGACCGGGCTTTACCGGCAAAACCTTTCCTTTGTTGACGACTATCGTGCCATTAACGATCACAAACGGAATACCCACAGGCTGAAGCCCATTTTCGCCATTCTTGTAGGTTGCACGCGGTGCCACTTTATCCGGATCAAAGAGGGTAAGGTCAGCAATTTTGCCAACCTGTACGCGACCACGCTGTTTCATCGCCTCTAACCCTGTGTCGCCCAGATGTTTGGCTGTCCAGTAACTCAGTTGCGATAAGGTGAACATCAGCGGTACGCCATTGTCGCGGGCCATTTGCAAGGTCGTAGAATAGGACGATGCAGTGCGCGGGTGTCCTGCATATTTACTGACATCCGCGTCCCAGGGCAGTAGATTTCCATCTTTATCCACTCCTTGCATTGCATCTGATGCGACAACCATTTCAGGAATCGTCAGCCAGTACTTCATCCACTGCTTGCGCGGCGGAAAGTGCACGACGACGAAATATCCCGGTTGCTCCTTCACCAATTTAAGGTATTCGTCTTTTGACAGAAACTTGTCGGTGCCAGGGTTATAGATAGTTTCCTCATACTTATTGCCAAGGGTTTCTTCCCATAATTCCGGTCGCAGGAAGTCTGCGCTGACAAGGGTGGAACCGGCAGCAAAGGGGTAATACTCGCTCCACACATTGAAGCCTTGCTTGCGGGCCAATTGCAGTTTTTCTTCGTTCTCCCACCAGCCGTAATCGTTGTCATGCGCCATTAGCAGCGGCGCCTTCAACAACATGGCATTAACCAGCACCTCATCAAGTGAGATCGGGGCTTCGTTAGGTGTTTGCGTATTCAGGTGATAGCGGGTGTGCACGGAGGTCAGGCGACCGTAACGTGCCGCAGTACGCTGCGCCTCGAACTGCTCGTAACTCGTAATACCACGTGCCGCATAGGCAGCCGGAACACCGATACCAATGGCACCATCTCGCAATCCATCATCGAGCAACTGCATGATCTGGTTCATCTGCGGGATCGAGCTGCGCGTTAACGACCAGCCCTGCACACCGTCTTTGGCGCTTTCGTTGATGTAGTGCCCACCGTTAGCCGCGTCAATCGGTTCATTGATAGTCACTTCTGAATCATGAACCAGCATCCGCGCCAGGTTCATACCTACCGTGGTGCCGTAGTTGACCTGCCAGCCCGCCTTTTCCTTGTTGGCATACCACTGGGCAATACGTGTTGCACCTGCCTCTAGGTCCATGCCGGTTGTGACGCCATCGGCCACCACGAGTTTGGTCGCAAACGGATCCACTGAGTGAAAGTGGGTATCAATAAACCCCGGCGCAACTACCAGACCTTTTGCATTGATGGTCTGTTTGCCTTTTATTTTTTCCTTGGTAATTGCCGTGATCACACCATCCTTAATCCCGACGTTCGCCACGGCATCGTAATTGGTTTCCGGGTCCATCACCCGGCCGTTATTGATGACTAGGTCGTAGTCATTAGCGAGCGCCATGGAAGGCAAGCCAAGTGAAACCATGAGCATGGCTGTCAGCTTATTCATATTTGAATCCTCCTGTTTATTTATTCGCTATCGCGCGGCGAATCGGTTTACCGGGCGCAGCATCCAGCACTAATTGTCCATCTGTTACCACGAGCTCGCCATTCACCACCACCGTTTGCACACCCACGGCAGGCTGGTTTGGCTTTTCATAGGTTCCAACGTCACTAATGGTTTCAGGATTGAAAACCACAATGTCGGCATCCATACCTTCTTGAAGGCGTCCCTTCTTCTTCATCTGTGGCACAAAGCCCTCTATGGTCTGCGCCGGCATCAGGCTCATTTTGCGCAGAGCATCCTGCATGCTCATCAGCTTGCGCTCTCTAACGTACGAACGCAGTATTTTCGCGAATGTACCGTTTGATCGCGGATGCGAGAATAAATCTTCGGGCAGCGGCCAGTTGTCGCCAGCGTAATTTTCGACATTGCCCTTACTGTCCATAGACATCCAGAACATCTCGTCTGACTCGATCAGCACATTCGGGTGAAGGATAGATGCATCGAGAAGAGCCAGGTCATCTGGATTGCTCTCATCGAGAAAATGCCAGGTAATGAAGGTGCCAGGTTTATTTTTCTGGTAGTCACTCAGCTGCTCTTCTGTCATACGCTGGGTACCCAACTGAAAGTTTTGCGCCGTTGAGCCCATTCGTTCACGCCAGCCGTCGCCGGAAAACATGGCAGCGCCCACCACAGTGCTGGCAGCTCCCCAGGGGTAGGCACCGACGGTAATGTTAATGTTCTTCGCGATGGCATCGTCCACCAGTTCGAGTGTGGAATGAATGTCTTTCAGAGAGTTACTGTTGATATGACAGATATGCATGTGCGCGCCCGTGAGCGCGGCGTTGGCAATCAGTTCCTGAATCGCCTCAAAGGAACTTTGGGGCTCCATATTGCTGGCGTAGCGGGCATGGGTGAAGGTGGCGACCCCCCGCTTCGCGGCCAGCTTTGCAAGGGCGTAATATTCTTTCTGCCCATACCCCGGCGCATAACCGGCGTTGATGCCAATGCCGAGGGCGCCTTCATCAAGGCCCTGCTCGACAAGCTTCATGATTTTATCTTGCTGCTCTGGTGTGGCAATGTTCATTTTCCAGTCTGCCCGCCCTTGAACGCCCTGAAAATACTCGGCTGTCGCCTCAGGTGGTTTTTCGGTGAACGTGGCTATGCGGGCATAGGTCCACGCTGCGGCTGCCCCATAGTTAAGCGGGAGCTTCTTCTTCGCCTGGCCTTCGTACCAGTCTGAGACCGGCAGAATGCCCGACTCCAGCTCGAGCATGGTCGTTACACCCTGCATAGCCTGCATGCGGTAGTCGCCGATATTCAACCCGTGGGCGTGAAGATCGATAAAGCCGGGCGCGACAATATGATCGGTGGCATCGATGATCTTTTTTCCGCTGATGCTGTTTGAGGTAATAACAGCTATTTGACCATCCTTGATGCCGACGTTGCGGACGCCATCAAATTTCGTCTCCGGATCCATGACCCGGCCATTCTGGATGACAACATCGTAGTGCTGCGCAAATGCAATGAATGGCGTAGTTACGCTCAACGTAAACGCAAAAGCCATTTTAAGGCAGGTTCTCATTCTCTATTTCTCCATCCTGGTGTAAGTGTATTGGTCGCGGTAGGCGTTACAGCGCCTAATGTTTATACCTGGGGGCGAACAGGTGGCGATACCGCTAGCCTGTTTGGGACCCTGTGCTGCTTTGGTGCATGCCATAATTTGATTGTTATTTTTCGTTTTAAATTTAGTACAAATCGCAAAAAGTCAGGACAGCCAAAACATATCACTCACAGATTGCACCGGCACTTACCCCCATCGAAGCCGCTTTGGCGGTTGGGCTGAGTGAAACGGCCAAGCCGAGATAGGGATATCGAGGCAATGACCGGTGAGCTGGGAGCGAATCGGTCATGGTGGTCGTTTTCAGCCTATAAGGCCAAAGTGCTCGACTTCGTCAGGGGTCGATGGGGATTGGATAAGGGGGCCAGTCGAAACGGTCCCCTTTCCCCGGGTGTGGGTTGGAGACCCACGACTTTCGCCAAGCGCAGCTTGGCACCCACTCTTACCGCCGAAGGACGCAAACATCACTTTAGCGATAGCTACCGCACGGCGCGTTTCGTCTGTGAAACGTACCTTCTTCAAAAAATCATGTTAAAACAACGTCAAAGCTAACAGTTTGGCGGTGGCTAAACCTTGGTAAAGGTCAAAAAAGCACGCCCTTATCAGCAACATCAGCAGTTGCGTTTAAGTGGCAGGAATCGAGGAGGGGGTATTTGAAAGCCTTCCTTGCTGCTTAGAGCCGAAGCTAACGGCGCTGCGCATCTTCCCTGATCCACATTGTTGATTTATTAATTGCCTGACTCTTAGTGAAGAGCCTTGATTGCGACCTTCGCTTTTGCCTGCAAAGCCTATGGCTAACCTGAACTGCAACTGATTTAGCAAACCCTTAAGCTGGCTTAATAATCAGATGCTTATCAGCAGAAAGTACATCAATCAAAAAGTGGAACCAGACTACCGTATGGTGTTTTAACAGGCAAGTGTTGGCTGCGGTAAATCATGAAGCTGATAAGGAGCTGGTGCTTGCTGCTTTCTTTGCTTTTTACTTTGTTTCTTTCTTCCTTCCTTGAGATAGGGAAGCTCTGCAAACGGCTGCTATCGACTTTCGGACCGTAAAAAGAAAACCCCGGACTGTGCCGGGGTTTTGCTTGGTGTAACTGCGTGGCAAAGAGCATGCTACGGATAAAGCGGTCGGAGTTAATTAAACCCAATCAGGTGCTACACATCTTCAACCTGGTCAATGCCCAAGGAATAGAAAAGAGTGAGGACACCCACACCTTTTCTTAAACCCGCGCCCAAAGATTTCACTTCCTTACAGCCCTATCGATGCCGCTTTGGCGGCTGGGCTGAATACCCAAGATGTCTATATCTGAGCCAGATAGTTGTCAGTTGCTTTAACCAACATTCTGAAAAAGAACAGGTGCTTATCAAGGTTTGTATAAGAGTACGGACATTCACAGCTCTCTATACGGTCGCTTCGGACGGGATGGGTGTATTCCTCGGCAAAAGTGTTGTGGGTGTCCGCACTCTTTTCGGCACTCTTTTCCTGTCTTTTCCTTCATGACGAAGGCGCCAACAATTATGGGTGTCTGAGTTATTGTCATTCACCCTATCTTTCATAAGTTACAGTTGATACTTCAGCTTACCCTTTAACTCAGCAACATCCGTTACCTTCAGCTGATTAGGCAGTTTGGCAAAAGGCTTATCCTGATACTTAGTGCCCCGCAGCTGCACATTAATACGGGCAGCTTTGGGGTTAAGCATGGTCTGTGCATAAAAGGCTTTGATATCATCCAGGCTCACCAGCTCAATCGCTGCAATCAGCTTGTCTTTTGAATCGTATTGCCACTTTTCAGCGAACCAATCCCCCCTTAGTGGTTCCACTTCCTCAAGCATATTCTTGGGTGCCTCTTTCAGTCCCACCAGCACACCATTCTTGATGTCAGCAAACTCCTGCTCAGACAATGTATCCAACTTGGCCTGATACTCTTTTTTGAAGCGGTCAAACCTGTCCTGAGCCTGTGACAAGTCCATTACCGGAGACTGAATGTAGATACCCACAGCTGCGTACTCATCGATGGGGTAGTCCCGCGCGCCTACTGAATAGGCCAGCTGCTCTTCTGTCCTGAGCTGATTAAACACCTCATGACGGAAATGCGCTGCCAGCACCTTGGCCATCGCCTTTTGCTCCACACCCGGTTGGGCATGTACCGTCAAATCGGCCAGTGCGATATCTGCCACTGCGGTATCCTGCTGATAGCTGAGCACCTGTCCCGGCTGTGGCACCACCCCCACCCCTTTAACGAAATCAATCTGCTGGTGCTCAGCTCCCAGAGCATTGGTAACCTCTTTGGCCACCAGTTCAAGCTCGGCATTGTCATAGTTACCAAAGGCCAGAATACGGGGTTGGTTGTGCTTAATTAGCCCGCTAACTCTAGTGTTAAAATCTGCCAGTGACATTTTGTCAGCCGCAGCACTCAGCGCCTTATCTTCAAACTGATGCTGTTGGGTCAATTTCTGAAGCACCGGGAATAGCTGATAGATGGCAAGCTGCTTTTGCTTGTTGGCCAATGCCCGCACATATCTGTCTTTAGCTTGCTCGAAACTGGTTTCATCCACTGTGGGTTGCAGCCTCAGCATCTCCTGGAGCAGCAGCGGCTGCTTGTCGGTAAAGCCAAAAATCTGCAAATACATGCCCTGACCGACAATGGGCGAGGCATAAATACCTGCCGCTCTTGCCTCAGCGGTCAGCTGACTTTGCTGCAGTTCATACAGATCCTCCCACAACTCCAGCGCCACCTGGTTTTCTATCTGTTCAATGGCGTCGCCGACATTCAGATGAACAACCAACCCCCCTTTGGGCTGCTGAGAAAATTGCTGACTGGGGTAATGCCACACGTTCACGCCGTCTTTATCCACTTTAAGCTCAGGTTTTGCCTGCTGCATCCCCTGGGTTTTCAAAGTAAAGCGCTCCGGCATCATGCGGTTAACCCGGGGCAGAGCCAACGCGGTATTTGTTCCTTGCCAGCTGTCAAACTGGCTTTGTGGGATATCCTCAATTCGGTACTCGCCAGTGTAGAAGTGTTGGCTATCAGCAACCTCTTCATCTTTACTGATATACCAAACTCTGAGCGTTTGCGGGGTTAGCTGCTCAAGCAGCCGATTAATGGCGTCTGCATTGAACTGACCGTAATAGTAATTGGCATTAATCGCATAATTAATTGGATAGTCCTGCATGGTGTTAGCCAGGGCGAAGGCATAGTCGAACTCTTCCACCTTGCGTAGGAAGCGGAAATCGTTATCCAGCGAGGTTTTGATCTCGTTGAAATACTTTTTATCCACACCCTGTTGCTTCACCAGTTCTATGTACTGCATCACCAACGCCAGAGCTTCATCTCTGTGTTTCATGCCCTCATCGGTCAGATCCATGGTGATACTCAGTTCGCCATAGTTGCCGTAGTTCTTAGGGCTGGAGCTGGCATAAAGCGAACTTATCCAGCCCTTCTCTTTCAGCAGCTGTTCAGGCGTGCCCGGCATTTCAGAACCCAGCAGATAAGTCACAAAGCGATTGGGTTGATACATGAACTCATGGATATTGTTGCGTATGGTGAAATCCAGCTTTAGCTGTTTCACGTCTTTATTGGGCTTGTAATACACCTTCTTGCCGCCCACATCCGCAAAGTTTATTTCAGCGGTAATGCCAGGTTTGTCTATCTGCTTGTCTTTGATTGGGGAGAAGTGTTTGCGCGCCAACTTTTCCATTTCATCCAGTGGCAGATTACTGATCAGCGCCACCTTCATAATATTGGCCGAGTAGTACTTGTCGTAGAAGGCTACTGTTTCGGTGTGTAACTTACTGCCCTCTTTATCACCCAGCGTTTCAAGGTTACCAATCAGGAAACGGTTGGCGGGATGCTCTCCCATCATTTGCCGTGAAAGCTTGAACTGACCGAAATAATCCAGCTCACGGCGCATGGACCATTCGGCATTCAGCGCACTCTTCGCTTTCTCAGAGGATTCAGGATAAAGCTTGGGAGACTTAAAGAAATCGGAGAAGCGGTCCAGCGCTTCATCGTAGGCGTCATTCTTCACCTTGAACATGTAACTGGTGCCGGTCATCCCGGTAGAGGCATTGGACGTACCGCCATTTTGAGACAAAAACTCTTTATATTCAGCGGTACCCGGGTACTTCTCAGTGCCCAGAAACAGCAAATGCTCCAGGTAATGTGCCAACCCCTGCTGAGTCATGGGGTCTTGTAATAAACCCACTCCCACAGTCAATGCTGCAGCTGACTTATCTGTGGAAGGATCAGATACCAGAATCACTTCAAGGTTATTGTCCAGCTTCAAGGTGCGATAACCACGTTGGTCATTGGGGCTGACCGCTAACTCAGTCAGAGGAGCCAACTGCTGAACCGAGGAAGTCTGTGAACTTTGATTTGTGCTGCTGCAACCCGACGTTATTGCCAAGAACAAGGTGCTCAGTGCCAGTGTTTTTTTCATACTAATTCCTTTTAAATGAATATTTAGAGTTTGTATCACGCACCACGAGGACATCCACAATTCTCTGCGGCCGCCTCGAGCGGGATTGGGTGCATTCCTTGGCAGAAGTGCTATGGCTGGCCTTACTTTCCCCTATGATTTCAAAGGAAAGCAGGCAAATTTTGTCTGGTAATCGGAGTAGCTTCCAAGCATATTTGAAAACACCGCTAAACGAGAATCTTGCTGTCTATGCTGAAACATGTGCTTTTGATACTGCTGATATGTGGCCTTGTTATTGGGTGTGAAACACCCGATCCCCAAATGGGAGCAGTCATGGCGCAAAAGGCTCTTTGGCAAAAACGTGTCGATCAGCAGCTGAGATTTGATAACAAGCATGATGTTTTCTTGCTCTGGATAAGCAACGAATATGGTGTTGAGCCGCTTCGTTTCGAACATTACTCGAATAAGGTTCCCACCTATTTACAGTTGGAAAGTATTCCCAGCGATAGAGATGCAGGCTGTGAATATCACATAGTGCTAAGTATGAAACTCACAGATGATCTACGCATTAGCTCAACGAGCACCTCAGTTATGAAGACGTGTTCTTTTAAGCCAAAAGGGTAGAACCAGGCAGGGTTAAGCCTCTGTAGTTAAGGAAAAGGCCTGCGTATTGAACGCGGGCCTTTTCCATTTCAGTGGTATCTGCCGAGGGCGGGGGAGTGTGAGATTTGGCCGTTCTCGGCGGCCCAAAATCGCCGCCTCCGGGCAAGGGGCTTTGCTTGTACAAAGCCCCTTGCATCCCAAAGGACACCCGCGACGAAGCGGACGACTCCTTGTGCGTTTTTGAGCCCATTGGCTACACGAGAGACTCGCATCCTGCTCGACCCTCGAGCTTCGACGTCCTGTCTCAGCTACGCCATGTGCTCAAACGCCCTGCGGCCGCTTCGAGCGGGATTGGCGTAACCCTCGGCATAAGTGTTATGGGTGTCCTGTCTTTTTTGCGCGACGAAGCGGACGACCCCTTGGGCATCAGGTGTCCTTTTGCTCTCGCGTCAGACGCTCGGATTTACATCCATCCCGGCTCGGCGTCAGTGCCTCGCGCTCGTGAGCTTGTCACTGCGTGACACACGCCCCTGATTGACTGGCGCTGGTAAGCATCTGCCGGACAGGAGTCCCAATGCCGTGAAGGGCAGGACGCCCGTGAACGGCCATGCCTCGCTACGCCATTTTCAGCAACGCCCTGCGGCCGCTTCGAGCGGGATTGGGAGTATTCCTCGGCAAAGGCGTTTTGGGTGTCCTAGCTTTTCGACGAGTTTGTTAGTTGCCTTTTTTATGGAATATAAGGCTATAAGATGCAATAGAGATCATTAAAATTTGTACTAGAGATATAGCAACAGCCACTACTACCCATGGCATTAAACCGGTAAACACAACAGTTATTGATGAGAGTATGAAGGTTAACAGTAACGTTATCAGCGTTACTAAGTAAAGTTCACCAAAAACTCTGAAGTAACCGTACTTTGCATAGCTCAATATTCTTGGTTTATCACTCATACCCACGATCACGGCTAAAGCCGTGATCAAGAAACCTAACATCGTAAAGCTGAATGTTGCCAGTATTGTCAGCAAAACATCTGATTTGCTAGCTAGCTTCCCCAGCAGAGGCTTCGATATCCCCGCTTTCAGAAGGAAGTGCAAACCGATCCCAGGCGCTAGCATTACAGTAACTAGCAACATCCTCAAGCCTATCATTTGAATACCTTTCATCGTTTCTATATTCTGCCAGCTTCAAGCTCAATGGTTGATTCGCTAGCTTTTTCTCTGCAATCCTAGTCGCTATACTCATTTCAGACGATTCAAGGTAATCGTTTATAAAGCCATTACCTGCGATATAAAAGTCTGACAACGACTCATCTAACGACTCTTTGGCCCTAACCATGTACTTCTCAAGACCATCACCTGAAATCACATTTGTTAGAGCTGGAATATGTTCCTTAATATCACAACCGCGACGCGGTTTAAATGTAACTTCTATAGCATCAATCTCATCAGGAAGAGTACCGCCAAAAAACTGCCCAAACTGCACGAACGCATTATTTGAGGCAGATACTTCAAAAGTTGTTCTACCAACTGAGTTCATAGTCATGACATCACTTGAGCTAACCTGCACAGGAAATGGAGTAGCAATAAATTCATACGTCAATGACAGCGTTGAAAGCAGTTGTTCTATGAAGTAAACAAAACTAGAGTTTTTTGGTCCTTGGCTAGTTGATGCAATCGCATAATGATCATTCTCGATATAGACATAGCTGGCGAAACCTACTTTTTCGTTGTCGTCTAAGTCATCTCTGATGTCTTCATATGTAAAGCTTTCGGAATTTATGATTTTTATAAGCTCGTTATTTTTTGTAGTAATCAGGGTAAACAAATGAGCATTATTGCTAGGAATCAAGAAAATTGTTTCACCTGAACGAGATACAAATGACCGCTTCAAATGTGCAGGAGCATTCTGAACGTATGCTCGCAGTAAGTCTAAGACGGTATGACGATACTTATTATCATTACGCTTAAAGTGATAAGAATAGTAAGTTAGTTTCATTGAAATTAGACACCTTTATTTTTTGGGGGATTTTACAAGTTAACCACCAAAAAACCAAATGAAATACCGTAAATTGATGGGTGAGGCAACTAACAGTTGTATAGTGCGCATGGGGAGAGAGAGAGGACACCTACAACACTTCGAAGTCTTGTCGCAGCTAAGCCATGTGCTCAAACGCCCAGCGGCTGCTTCAAGCAGCGGGATTTGTGTATTCCTCGACAGAAGTGCTATGGCTGTCCTGAGTTTTCTTTTGACTTGTTTCTGGTACTAACCTGAGTTTCCGTTTATAGCTTCTTTGGCAAAACGCTGAAGTATTTTTGAGCTTGGCAAATCAGCAAGGGATACAAGCTTATTAGCCATAGCTACTGGAATTAATGCGCTATCATACATGTCGCACTTCAATCTAGCTATTGTATTCAAAACTTTGTCTAAATATCGATAATCACTAACTGAAGGTGTTAACTTCTTTTGTTGCATAGGTAGTGTGACTACATACATATTTTCAGAATCAGATTTGAATATTATTTTTCCACCGTAATAGCTTGTACTACCAAATGGAGTTTTAGAATTTGGGTCACCTGGATATACATATTTATAAAGATATGGTGTAGATAATATAAGAGCTGTTCCTTTTTTTACATATCCTTCAATTAACGATGCGTGCTCAACACATTGGCCACTTTTCTCTACTCCAGCCAGCTTGAGACCATATTTCATCTCCAAGTAAGAAACCATTCTTCTCATTGGCTTATGAATATTGGCTGTTTGCCCTGGGAAGCTGAGTGGACCATCTTTCAAAAATAAAGTGTTCTTAAGTAAATCTGGTTTTACAGCTTTTAATAACTTAAAAATGTGGGCTAGCATTAACTGCTCTGTTGCCGATGTTACATAACCCATAACGCCCCCAGCACCTAGGATGTCATCTACCGCTTCATGTAATCGGAATACATCTGTAATTCTTATTTCCTCACCACATGCAGTACAGGGAGTTAAAAATTTACCCTCAAAGTTGCTTCTATATAATTCTATATCCTTTGTTGAGCAGTGAGGGCAAGATGCCAATATCCATTTATCATCCCGCTCTTGGTCGTTGAACGTGCTTCCGTCTTTTCTTTCTTCATTTGGAAGATATTCAGAAAAAAGTAACCACTTTAAAGTTTGACATAGATTTGAACTATCACCTAAATCAGAAGAAAGAAAAAACTCAAACAAAGTTTTTGATATTGTCTCTGTAAGTGTTCTGCAATCTTTTCTACATACATGATTAGATGGTAACACTAGTTTCAATCTATCGATTTTATTTAATTTTGCAATATCTTCAGGATCAATAAACTTACTACTGTCTAATTCCTTTAAATCAGACATCTTCAACATCATCGCACCAAATTGAAAGAAACAGACATTTGAAGATGGGTATCCCTTATCTACTTCAACATCAGTGTAACCGCCGTCAATTACAACAATTTGGTCAATGCCCGTGCTACCACCTCTGATTAAATGGTGCTCTATACTCTGCAGCTCAATGTCATTCTTCTTTATCGGAAGTCTACAGTTTTCTAACAGAGACTTCATTTTTGGATCATTTATAAGCTGACTATGGGCAGATTTGCTGGCAGATTCAAATGGCTTGTATCCTTTTCCACTGGAGTAGGCCATGTTAGCATCCTTTTTCGTCGTGTACTTTAGGGAATTTGTGGATTTGAACAGGAATAACAAAAGCACTAGAGTAGGTCTTCATTCGAACGAAACCTTTATCATTTCCAGAGCTGAATTTTGTTAATGCTGAAGTGAAATCGGCAAAGTCATAGTATTTTTTAATTTCCCTTGTTTCATCATCATTGTTCAAATGTGCAATAAACCAGTTTTGTGTGTTTTTAAGAATGTTGGAACTTATTGAGCTAACTTCTTGCGTGGCATAAACCATACCCAAATTAAGCTTGGCTCCTTCTTTTGCGATTCTGTTGTATATTTGTTTTAGATCTTTGTCGTCTTTTTTGGGGAATAGGTTGTGAGCTTCTTCGAAGTAAAATTGTATGAAATTATTTGCATTCATACTAATGAAGTTTTCCATGGCGTCATTGAATATAGCTCGGCATATTCGCTCTGAGTATGTTGCTTGTATCTCAGGATCACCTTGAGAAAGGTCGACAATAACAATTTTTCCTCTACGTAATGACTTTAATATGTCGATGTCGAAACTAATGTCACTTTTCGATGTGTGCAGACCTTTAAGTGGTGAAAGCATTTTGAAGCCGCTGACGGAGTTGTTTAACTGTCTCTTTCCTGTAAGCATAACTAGTACAGCTTTCAGGCTCTCATCTGCCCAATCTTTTCCATTTTTATTTTTATATTTTGTAAAAAATTCGTTCCCTTCTAGCATGCTTGTCCAAACATTTTCAAACCAAGTACATGCGGCGCTCAAACTAATCCCTTTACTTGGATCTTTTTCGTCGTCTGGAAAGGCAATTTTATTGAGATCTTTGTTGCCAGAGAACTTAATTGTTGTAAAGTTATCGGGTACCTTGAATCCTGATTTGTATAGACAGCAAATATAGGCAGCTTTTAGTCGATCGTACCGCGTTGTTATAGATCTACCTTCGTCATCGTTCTTGCCATATCCTTCCGGAGTATCGAGACTTATCGAGGTGAAGCTCCCAATATAATGTGAGCTTTCACCATTTTGGCTAAAATGAGAGCATATAAGTTCAAATCCGTCACTGAGGTCTTTAAAGAAATTAACCTTCATGACTTTAAAACCATCTTTCTCTATTGTACTAAATCTGTCAGTCCTATTTTCGTAAATTTCAAATATTGCAGTACCCTTGTCCTGGGCATTCGGATTGGCATACTCACCATTGATGTCAAAGATTAGTTGACCGGATTTGAACTTTGGAGTGCCATCTTCAGTAAATGGCTCTAGTAGCTCTAAAGGATTGCTTGGTCTATAAGATTCAACGTCCAGAGTTGCTTTGTCGCTCATATCACAACATGCTGATATAATGGTTTTTACCGTATTAGACTTACCTGTTCGAGTCATCCCAAATAACGCAGTTCTTTTACCTAGAAAGTCAGTAGGAGTTACATAAACAGGTACATCTTTTTCAGCAGAAGAGAATCTTCTTGATGAACTGTATCTTACTTTTCCGATTTCAATATCAGTTGGTCTCCCTACGATATTATCGTCCCTGAAGTTTGCTAGCAATGTTAATACACGAACATTGGGCTTCACTACAGTGTAATTATGAGCACTAAAAAAATTTTCTAAATCAGCACCAAATAAAGTGTCATCTCCCTCATTGTAGAAAGTTCCCAGTACACGGCATTCTATTCCTGAAAAGCCCATTTCATATCTGGTGAAACTATCAATCTTATCTGGTTCAGACTTTAGGTCCACTCCCTCTTTGTAGTAGTCAATCATTGACGCGATAACGTCATTGTCCGTCGGTAATTTTGCCGGACCAATAACTCTTAACAGCACTGCTTCTTTTACATCTATATCATGCTCATAATAAGCCAAAAGAAAACAACCTTGAGGGATCCCATTCGCCTTGTATTTTCTAGCATCAGCAACCAATACATTTACCTTGTCATAGTCAATGTAAAATGGTCTGCCAACCTCTATCCCTGTTGCGTACGTTCCATCTTGTTCTCGCTGAAACATATCTGTTTTTGCAAGATTAATTACTTCGTTGAAGATCCCCATAAGTCTTATCTCCTTTGACTAAATCTTATTTTTGAATGTTTCAAGTACTCTTCTTGTGCTTCTATTGAAATCCATCGCCTTCCTAGAGTTTGGGCTGTATATCCTGTTGTATTGCTTCCTCCAAAAGGATCTAAGACAAGATCATTTTCGTCTGTAAGCATTTGAATAAAAAATGCTGCTAACCCCTCAGGCATTCTCGCTGGATGGGGGATGATTCCTAGATCTCTGCACTTTCTATGATAGTAATCATTAGAACTGGTGTTCGAAAATGCAAATGAGTTCGGTAATCGCACATCTCTACTTGAATCCATTACTTCTAATTCAAAGAAGTTATGAGCTATACTTCCACCATTATCTTTTAAAAATCCTGTTTCACTTATATCATGCTCAGATGGACGTTTTCCCGCATTGTAAGAACCTTTTGCTTGGAGCTGTTTTTGCTTTTTGCTATAAGGTCTAAGGACCTTACTGTTATCAGCTTTAGGAAAATCCGATTTAGACATCCACCACACATTAGTATAGCTGTCAGTCGCTCTTATTCTTTTTTGAGTGACCCAAGGAGCTGGCGAAGGTAATCTTGATGGGTTATAGCAGATAAATTGCTGACATAGACGAAATCCAGCTTCTTCATTTTTGACAAAACCCATTAAAGATTCTAATGGAAGTAGGGATTGCACAGGTCGCTTTGGCTCCCATGAATTTCCCAACTCAATTACAACAGAACCATCATCAGTCAACAGGCGTGAAAATATAGGAGCCATACTTATAAACCACTCTAAGTATTCTTTTTCAGTTAAATTTCCATATTTCTTTTTTCTATTTAATAGATAAGGTGGTGAGGTTAAAATTAGGTTTACCGAGCCTTCTATTTTCTTCCCGAGGTTTCCACTGAGGAGCTTAATTGAGTCTCCGATGTGGTATTGTCCTAGTTTAGTTTTTTGTCTAATTGCCATACTTATTTATTAATCCCTAAAAGACAGTCGATTTTTCTGTATCGCATTTTTTTTGATAATCTTCATTTAATTTTACTCATGTAAAAAGGTAACAGGGGCCTACGGTGTACTATTTAACTACAAAAGTAAGTACTCCTATTTTTTGCCCCATTGTACCGAATCTACAGGTTGCACCAAGATGCCATATTGGTTTGTGATTGTTTCAGCCCATAAGTCCAAGGGGCTGTCGGCGTCACCGGGAATTGCTGTTGATTCCCTCTTGCCCTGTGTGAGCGGAGCTCACGACTTTCGCCAAGCGCAACTTGGCATTAACCCCTAAACCGTAGTTAGGGCGGTAACCCTTATCTCCAGGCATAGCTACCGCACGGCGCGTTTCGTCTGTGAAACGCATCTTCAACAAAAAACATTTTTAAAACAACATCAAAGCTAACAGTTTGGCGGTGGCGAAACCTTGGTTGAGGTCAAAAAACACGCCAAAGCCCATAGTGGCTGATTGGAGGGAAAAACGAGGAGGTTAAGTAACAGAAAGCCTTCCTTGCTGCTTAGAGCCGAATAGCCAGACGCTAACGGCGCTGCGCATCTTCCCTGATCCACACTGTTGATTTGATAGCTTGATTGCGACCTGCAAAGCCTATGGCTGACCTGAACTGCAAGTTGATTTAGCAAACCCTTAAGCTGGCTTAATAATCAGATGCTTATCAGCTGAAAGTACATCAATCAAAAAGTGGAACCAGACTACCGTATGGTGTTTTAACAGGCAAGTGTTGGCTGCGGTAAATCACGAAGCAGATTAAGGAGCTGGTGAGTGCTTCTTTCTTTGTTTATTTCTTTCTTCCTTCCTTGAGATAGGGCGGCTCTGCAAACGGCTGCTATCGACTTTCGGACCGTAAAAAGAAAACCCCGGACTGTGCCGGGGTTTTGCTTGGTGTCACTGTGTGGCAAAGAGCATGCTACTGCGCGCTTTTATTGCTGGATGCCCACAATCAGCCAGGGGGCGTTGGCATGCAGCAGGTTTCGCTCCAAATGCCAGACTTCCTTGATGTCTTCTTCTACCCCTTCAACGGCATCGCGGTAGCGGCCGCTGAATTTTACGCTCACTTCGGCAAGCGCGTTGTTGTAGGTGGCGCGCACCAGTTCGGCGTCGAGGAACATCACTTCGGTGTGCTGCTGGCCATCGAGTTCACGGCGTTGCTGGCTGAGTTCGTTAAAGAGCTCAATCGACACGTATTCCTGAATTTTGTTCAGATCGCCCTCATTCCAGGCCTGTTGCAGGGTTTTGTAGTGGCCGCGGGCGCCTTCCAAAAAGGCGGCTAAATCGAAACCCGGCGGCAAGTGAAATGGCACTGTGCTCTGGGGCTGGGCAAAACCGCTGTTGCCGCTATGGCCACCAAAGGCGGCAGGCTCAGACTGCTGGCGATAAAGGTCCTGGCCAGGTGCGGCGCTGGCTTGCCCTACACCTGAATAGGCTGGTCTTGGCTGCGCCTGTGCTTTGGAGGCCATCAGCATGCGGATGACTTTAAACAGCACGAAGGCAAGCAAGGCGATGATCACTATGTCCATAATCTGGATGTTTTCAAAACCTTCGCCCATAAAGAGTGCCGCCAGTAAGCCACCCGCCAGCAGGCCGCCGAGCATACCGCCCATCATGCCTTTTTTAGCCGCAGGTGCTGCCGTGGCAGGTGCAGCAGGGGTATTGGTAGCAGTGGTATTGGTGGCCGCAGGCTGCGACTGTGCCGTTTGCTGAGTCTTACCGGCAGATTTATTGCTGCCGAATTTCTTTGCTTCCACCACAGGGCTGGTTGCCAGGCTGACGGCAAAAAACATCGCCAGCATAATGAATAACTTTTTCATTTATTCCATCTCTATTTTGAACGCCGAATGGCAGGCATCATAACGTCATGTTAGTTCATGTCAATGGTGATAAAAGTCGCATTAATAAGAAAACGCTGAATATTAAAAACCCTGCAGTTTAATTTAAGGTTGATTTAAGCTTTAGGGTGTTTAAACCCGTTAGGTAAAGTGCCTGAGTCGTGCTGCGTCTTTTTTTTGCTATCAAGGTTGCAGGTATTTAATGTGTGATTGTTTAGGGTAAATTTAATTAAAAATTAAATGATATCAGTGCTATATCGGATTTCTTTTTTGGTTTTATCAAGTTTTTATTAATTGGTGGGATCGGATTGTTATATTTTTAATGAGTAAGATGGCTGTGGCTCGCCAAGCTCTATATGGCGTATTGAACTTTTATCTTGCTACTAAGGTGTTGTGTATTAAGTTGGTTTGATTTTAGTCAGCATTGTGATTATAAAACGTCTTGTCTGGATTATTAAATTAAACCTTGATGAATGCTTGGTAGCCATAAAAATATAAAGACGCGCCTTAATAATACTGTGGCACCAGCGAAATCGAGTGTTTTTTGGCGAGCCACAGGCGTAGGGCTGGCTGCTGTCGTTTGTGTTGAGGCCTGTGGATTAGGGAAGGTGCAGCTTGTCCGGTGCGCGCCATCAGTTTCTAGCTGTGCTAAAGTGCGCAGAGTCTCGCCGCTGACAGCCAAATGCTGAAAGCCTACTCGTCTTTAATATGAATCGGCCTGTTATAAGAATCGCCCGTGAAAAAAATCGCCCTGTTTGTCGATGTACAAAACATCTATTACACCTGCCGTGAGGCGTATCAGCGCCAGTTTAACTATCGCAAACTCTGGCAGCAGCTCTGTGCTGAGGGGGAAATTGTCAGCGCCTTTGCCTACGCCATTCATCGCGGCGACGATGGCCAGTTAAAGTTTCAGGATGCCATGAGGCATATTGGGTTTGAGCTTAAGCTTAAACCCTTTATTCAGCGCAGCGACGGCTCGGCCAAGGGCGATTGGGATGTGGGCATTACCATAGATGTGCTGGAGACAGCGCCCGAGGTGGATTGCGTGATACTGCTGTCGGGCGATGGTGATTTTGCCCTATTGCTTTCAAAGATAAGGCAAAAATATGGCGTTGAAGCCGAGGTGTATGGCGTGCCTACGCTCACCGCAAAATCCCTGATGGATGCGGCAAGCCGCTTTCATCCCATCGATGAGTCCTTACTGCTCTAAACTCACGCGCCTGCGTGCATCTGCTTTTCCGCCTTCGCTCTTTGCTTATTCCCCCGCGCTATCCACTTAGCCGCATACGCTTATCCACTTAGCCGCATACGCTTATCTGGTTAGCCGCCTGCGTTCGTCTGCGTCGCCGCAGTTGCGCTGGTACTTGCCACTAAAAACCTGACTCTTGCGATATAGAATCTGTCGCAAGCGGCTTAAAAGTGGCTACTGATAGGTCACGTCGCCATACATGGGGGCAAGGCGTTTTAACAGGGCGTTGCGGGTCGATGTCGGAACGTCTGCATCCTTCATGGATTCAATCAGGTGCCCCACCAGGGCATCAAAGTCGGCCTGAGTGATATTCAAACCCCGATGGCTGTCGGCCATATTTTCGCCCTGATAGACACAGCCACCATCGGTAACAGCACACAGATGCTCGATAAGGCGCTCGCGGAATATCGCAATATCCGTTTCGTCGAAGTGGTGCACTATGCGGGGATCCCGTGCGATCCGCTCAAGTAATCCATCGACAATCTGGACGACGCCCACCTCGCCACCGAGGGCCTGATATAGGCTGGGCCGGCTGGTGTGTGGCGGGTGCCTGAGTATCGTTAGGCATAGCGCAGCCTGTGAGAGCAAGTGCTGAGCGGCGCGATGGATCCCCAGTAATCGAGTGGCGCCATGGAACCCCAGTAATCAGCAGTCACAGCGGTTGCCAAGCTCAGGGCCAGCGGCAGTTTTGGTTAGCCGTTGCCGAATTGGCTGTCAGGACCAGATCCTGGCAACACCCGCAGCCATATGTACGAAAGTGCTAGTGTCTAGCCCTTAAGTGGCAATCCCGCCGATGTCGACTACCCTTATCCGTTCTCCTTGACCAAGGCAGGAGGGGTTGTTGTGGCAGGATGCGTTCGCGAAACTCTGACCTGCATTCGTCTGGTTAGCAGGAGCTTATTCAAAGACGAAAAGGGAAATCAGTATGCAAGTCAAATCACTCTCCACGGCATGGGGGCTGGGTGCGCTGGCGCTTTGCTCCGGCCTCACATTCAGCGGCGCTGCGCTTGCCGAGCAAATCAAAATCCAGAATGTGCACTTTGATGCCGACACTAATCAACTGTTGGTGAAAGCCAAAATCGATGGTCATCACCACAGGCAGGACAGCGCCGGTGATGCCTATATCGAGATTGTGGATGCGGCCAATCCGGGCTTTGTATTAAGTGCCTTTCAAACCCCAAAGCAAATCCACAGTAAAATCGATGCCGCGAGTCTCGCGTTTCTGCCGTGCCAGGTCGGCATAGTGGTTAATGGCGATATGGCCAATATGGCGGTTGCCGATGTGAAAAACGTGCCCGCCAGTTGCGGCGGTTTTGCGGCCACCATCACCGGCTTGGTGACCGACGAGCCTATTCCTTATGCCACAGTGTCTGTCACCCTCAATGGCAACACCTTTACCACGGTGGCGGATGAAAACGGCGCGTACAGCCTGGATGTGCTCACCACCAACATTGAGCAGCTGTTGCTGATTGAGTCGTCGGCCACCAATGCCGAAACCGGCGACAGCATCGACTTTGTCAATCTGGTGGGCAGCTTTTCCAGGGTGCTCAGTGAAGATGACCCCATCAATGTGACTAACCTGACCACGGCCAAATACAGCCTGGTGCTTGAGGCCAATGGCGGCGAGCAACCGGCCACGCTGGCGGAACTGGAACAGGCCGAAACCGCGGTGGACGCCACCGAGCTGTTTCAGCTGGCGGCCATTATCAAGTTGATTGTGGATGACCCCAATTATCAGCTGCCGGAAGGCTTTGACAGTATCCTCAGCTTTATCGCTGACGACGCCGCAGTAGAGACCTTTGTCGCCAGTACGCCACCTGAGACGCTGGAGCAGGCGCTTGCGGACATTCTGGCCGACAGCAATCTGGTGGCCGGGTTCAGTGCCGCCGATGTGCCCAGCCTCTATTACGCCATCAGCACCACCAGCCCAGGCTTTATGGCGCGAAGTGGTGCGGCGCTGGAATTTGATAATGTCACTATGACGGGCACAGATCTCAGGTTTCAGCAGTGGAACGGGCAGGCCATCAACGAAAGCTTTAACTGGCAGATAGCGAATGGCCGCATCGAGGCGAGCTACCCCAATGCGACCGTGACCGAGGAGCTGACCGACAGTATCGAATATGTGACCGACGACCCGGCAGAAATCGCCGCATACTATGCCGGGGGCGGCGTGACAGATCTGTTTGTGACCCGTCGCAGCCTGGTCCAGCGGGCCTACACCCGGGTGGTGGATGGCAGCCTGGTGGATCTGGTGTCGGTGGAGTCCCGCAGTGAAATTAACACCCCACCGATTTTGCTTAACGATGGCAGCACCCTCACCATAGCTCAGCCGAAACTACTGCTGGAAACTGCGACCCAAAACTTCCGGGCCAACTACGATATCGACAATATTCCCTTCGTTACCGGCTGCAGCTCGGGTGATACCTGCCTGGCTGGGCTTTGGGGCGGGCAATACCATTATTCTGAAGGGTTAAGGGTCTACGACGACTATCTGTTCCCCCATACTGCCTACGCCGATGCACTGCAGTTTGCTGCCAACGGCACAGTAATGGGCAAGCACTCCAACGTGAGCGCCAATTGGCAGGTGGATGGGGCAGGAAGGCTGGTTATCACTTACGCCGATGGCATGACCCAGACCAGCCAAATTCTCGATAAGCTCGGCATTGAGTTGGGGGTGTTTTCGGTATTCGAGCACGGCGGTCAGCGTTTTGCCGTGTATGACATTTGGGTGAAGGGCGATGCCAGCATGCAACTGGGGGCGGCCGAGTTGCAGCCCAGTTCCGCCAGCCGTTTCTGGGTGGGGGAAATCAACAGCTGGCTGCCGGGCTCGGTGGATGCCATGGGGCTGCTCAGTTACGAGCGCCTGTGGGGCTGGCAGTTCAATGGCGCTGAAGTGCAAAACACCTTTGCCAGCGGCGATTGGAGCGCGCCGGATGAAAATGGCCTCAGCAGTATTCCCTTCGTTCAGGCCGCACCTGTGCCCTATCAGGTCGAAACTGACTATGTGCGAATCGATCGCTTACCCTTCGCGCAGCGCTACTGGTACCCGATTAACAGCCAGATGATTGATGGTGAGCGGGTGTTTTATGTGGTGGAGCGTGAGGAGCGGGATGGCGAGGTCTATGGTCGTGCCCCCGGCTTTCGCACCTTTATTCCCGCCCGTATCAACATAGAGCGTGAGCGGGATATGGCGGATTACACCAACGTGGCCCGTTGACCCGTTGACCCGTTGACCCGTTGATTCTTAAGCCAATAAAAAACCTCGCTGCGGCGAGGTTTTTTATTGATGGCAGGAGTCTGGCGGTTAGCTTTTGGGGCTCAGCGTCCCGGTCTTGTCGGCGCCGGGCTCTGCTTCAGGTGCTTTATCCTGTGCGGCTTCGGCCGAGGGCGCTTGTTCGGTGACAAAGTCCTGCGCTTCGATAAAGCCGTTGCTGTTGTCGCTGCTGTTATCGCGAACACTGTCGCTGTCAATGTCATCGCGACTGTCATGGCCACTGTCTTGGTCGTCATCGCCATCATGCTCGTCTGAGTTGTTATCAGTGCTGTCGTCAGTGTCGGCCTGGCTGTCGGCATCTGCGCTATCGTCGCTGTTTGGGGTCATCTGTTCCTGCACAGATTCAATATCCACCCGCGGGTCGAGGGCGGCGGCAAGCGGTGAGGATACCAGATCGCCCGTTGCCATAATGTAGTCGTCGGTGGAGGGCACTTCGGCTTTCTGGCGGGCGCTGATGTAATTCAGCCCGGCAAACAGCACCAGGGTACAGGCAGACATAAAGCCGTAGAGCATGCTGTTGCCAAACCACTGCATCAGGGTAGAGGCGATTAATGGGCCGATACAGGCGCCAAGACCGAAGGTGAGCAAGATGGTGGCCGACAGTCCCACCCGCTCGCTTTGTTCTACCCGCGAATTGGCCAGCGCCGTGGCCAGCGGATACAGGGTAAAGCCGAGAATACCGAACAGGAAGGTCATCACCAGCGCCAGCGTGGGCTGGTAAGGGGTGATGGCAATGCCGAGGGTGAGCACGCCCAGCAACAGGCAGTTGCTGCGAATAAGGCGGCTGCGGGACATCTTGTCCGACAGCTTGCCCATGGGCCACTGGGCCAGCAGGCCTGCGGCTATGGTGGCGGTCATAAAGGTGGCCACCTGCTGAGGGTCCAGTCCAAGGTTACTGGCGTAGGCGGGCGCCAGGCCGTAAAAAGAGCCCACAATCATGCTGCCGATGGCAACTGTGGTCAGCGCCTGGGGCGCCTTTTTAAAGTAGTGAGTTACGTTGAGCGGCGCAGGCACCAGCGGCGCCGGGTGAATGCGGCGGGTAATGGCAATGGGCACAATACACAGGGCAAAACAGATGGCGATAAGCAAGAGTGGCTCAAGGCCCAGATCCGGATACAGACTGATGGCGCCCTGACCCAAAATCAGCGCCAGGTACGAGACAATCATATAGCTTGCGAACACGGCGCCGCGCTGGCTGTTGTCGGCCTGCTCGTTGAGCCAGCTTTCCAGCACCATGTACTGGCACATCATGCCAAGGCCGACCAAGAGGCGCAGCACAATCCAAATCGACAGGTCGTCTACCAGTGCATGCCCAAGCGCCGAGGCGGTGACTATCCCGGCACTGGCGACAAAGGCGCGGATATGGCCAACCCGTGCAATGAGTTTGTGGCCAATTTTGGAGCCCGCCACCAGACCGGCGTAATAGGCCGACATCATGGCACCAATCCAAATCTGGGGCACAGCCATGGCCGAAAGCTTAAGGCCCAGATAGGTGGTCAACAGACCCCCGGCAAGAACCGTCAACAGGGTGGTACTGTACAGCGACGCGAAGGTGCGCAGTGGGTTAGTCATCTACCGCTCCTTGTAAAAATGCCTGGGAGAGTATAACAAGAATGCACCATTAGCTTATTGGATTTTCTACCAAAAGCCGATCTGGCGCTAACAATCCACTGGCAAAGACAACAGCAAAGCGCCGTGCCTGAGCGGCTTTACAACTTTTCACTGCAATTGCTGGACCCGACCTCGCGGCCGCAAATGCTAATCGGCTTGTGGTCTGTTATATCGGCAGTTGTTCTGTTGCCAAAAATGCCCCATCATAAATCCGTCATTTTTCCCGCCTAGGATGGCGGCTATTTATTTCTTTTTATTGGGCTTATGTCGTTAACGCAAAAGTCGGTTTGGGCAATCTTACATTGGTTGGCGATAGCGGCCGTGCTGGTCAGTCTGGGCTCCGGGCTGCGTATCGCCGTGCTGGAATATCCCTGGCTGCTGCGGCTCAATGCCTTGCTGCCACAGGGGGAGATGCATGGGCTGCATCTGATTGCCGGCTGGTCATTGACCTTGCTGCTCGTCACTTATACCGGCTTGTTGCTGCTTGGGCGTCAGGCGGGGCTCATGCCCCATAAAAAGCCCGGCGGTTTTAGCCGTTTTCATTTCAACGTGGGCTGGGCACTGCGGCTTGTTGTGCTGCTTCTGCTCGGCAGCGGCTGGCTTTTGTACATCGAGGCGCCCTGGCTGGCTGCAGGTGCGGCCAAGCTGCTGCATTTCATTTGCGCCCTGTGCGCAGTATTGGTGGTGTTTCTTCATGGCAGCGGCTTTCTGCTGCAATCGGGTCGGCGTCTGTTGAGGCTGCTGTTTCAGCCGCTGCAGCAGGCCAGAATTACCCTGCTCGCGGGCGCCTTGCTGCTGTGTGTGGCCGGGGCGGGGGCCATGGCGCTGCTTGCGCGGGAGACAAACCACAGGCTGCAGGTAGCCACTATCAAAGACGATATCTTTATCGAGATAGATGGCCGCGCCGATGAAGCGGTTTGGTCGCAGGCTAAGCCCTTGACCCTGACCACCCACGGCGGCGCCAATTTCGATGAGGGCGCCACCCCGGTTACCCTGCGGGCGCTGCAAAATGGCAGCGATATGTTTATGCATTTTCGCTGGCAGGACGCCACCGAGAGCCTGGAGCATCTGCCACTGGTGAAAACCGACAACGGCTGGCAGGTGAGGCAGGATGGTTTTCAGGACTTCGATGAGAAGTCATGGTACGAAGACAAGTTTGCGGTAATAGTCTCAAACAGCTGTGAATGGGATGCCGCCGGCACCGCCCATCTGGGACCAAAGCCCCTTGATGATAAGCCCAAACACTGGACCGGCCAGGGCTATCATTACCGCGAGCAAGGGCTGGTGGACCTGTGGCAGTGGAAGGCGGTGCGCACCAATGCCATGAAGCTGATGGACGATAATTACATCTCAACCCCGGCCGAGGCCCGCGCCGGTGACAGGCGTTATACCGCGGGTTATCAGCAGGATGCCAACGAGTCCGGGGCCTATAAGATGAATTGGCGCTGGTACAGCGCGGCGGGCATAGTGCCCAAGCGACTGCCCCTTGCGGCTGAGCAGCTATCGCTCTATCAAGCTTCTGCACAAGAAGGCGCTGGCATAGCACAAGAAGGCGCAGCTGTGGCGCCCGCTACGACGCCCGTTGCGGCAGACATACCCTGGGTGATGCCCTGGTTCGATACTGAGCCCTATCAGCAGGGGAAAGACAATTACCCCGTAGGCACTGTGATGCCGTCTATTCTCTACAGCTCCAATCAGTTCGAGGGCGACCGGGCCCATGTACGTGCCTATGCCCGCTGGCAGGACGGCTATTGGTCGCTGGAAGTGTTTCGCCGTCTGGACACAGGCTCGGATAAAGATGTAGCGCTCAGGGATGGGGTATGTCTGTGGGTGGCGGCATTCGATCGAGCTCAAATTCGCCACACCCGCCATGTCAGACCCATAGCGCTGGAGTTCCAATGAAACGGCCGCGTCGACTGCTGCTGATATTATTGCCGCCGCTGACCTTGGCCACGGCGCTGCTGTTTGGTTATCGCCATGAGCCTTCGGCGCCCGAGGCATCGCGCTTTATTAAGCTCGATAGTCAGGGGGCGCCGCTGGCGCCCTGGCAGGGCCCTTGGAGCTGCGTGTATGACAGCCAAACCCAGCTGGTGTGGGAGAATAAAACCGATGATGAATCTATCCACGATGCGCTGTGGACCTACTCCTGGTACCGGGACGGCGCCGGGGTAAGCAACGGCGGCGATTGTTATTTCGAGAAAGATCGCTGCGATACAGATGATCTGCTGCGCCGCGCCAACCGCGAGGCCATTTGCGGCATCAGCGACTGGCGCCTGCCGACGCTCAAAGAGCTCTCGACCCTGGTGAAGGCCAACCCCAAGACCGGCATGGCCAGCATCCACAATGATTACTTCCTGCACACCAAGCGCGGCGATTACTGGAGCCAGGATCACCGGGTGCCCCTCAGTGGCGTCTATGCCCATCTGGGAGAGGGGGCCCTGGCACTGGACTTTATTACCGGTGAGCCCCGCGCTATTCCCTATCGCAATGCCGCCTTTGTACGCCTGGTATCATCCAGCCAACCCGCCGCTATCTCATCTCAATAACACCTTGATGTGTCAGGTGAAAATTTTTCGCACGCTGCTTTGTAGTTTATTTGTTAAAACCATTCTTCACCGGATTGTCATGTCTATACTCTAGGATGCTTTACCGGGACGCAGTTCCACAACTCAAAAATGCTTTATCGGGACGTCAGTCCCTTACCCTGAGCTCGGCGCAGTGGACGCCCCGCGGCGCCGATATAATAAAAAAACTTCAAGGAGGATGTGATGAGAAACACACTCTTATTGACAGCTTCACTCGTAAGTACCCTGCTGATGGCACCCCAGGCCACGGCTGGCAGTAAATGGGTTCGTCTGGGATGGCTTGGCGATGCCAGCAGCGAAGCCATTGTGAGCTTTACCCCCGATGGCACCAACAACAACCCCTATGTGGCCTGGGGATACAGTACCAACGAAAGCAGTTGGTCGTTCCAGCCGGTGGCGCTGACCACCACCATGGTCTCTATCACCAGCAAGCACGCGCGGCTGGAAAACCTGACCCCGAACTCGGAAGTCTATTTCCGCATTTGTGACGATGCCGGCTGCGGCGAGCGTTTCTGGTTCAAAACAGCCCCCACCGATAACAGCCCCTTTGTGTTTGTGGCTGGTGGCGATACCCGCACCGGCTGGACCAATCGTCAGGATGGTAACCGTCTTATCAGTAAAATCCGGCCGCTGTTTGTGATGCATGGCGGCGACTTTACCGACAGTAACAACAACTCCCAGTGGACCCAGTGGCTGATTGACTGGGAGCTGACTTATTCCAGCGACACCATAGATGGCCTGGCCTACAAGCGCATCTACCCCATGCTGGGCACCCACGGCAACCATGAAGACGGTGACTTTGCCACCATCTGCAACATGTTCGGCATAGATGCCGATGGCAATGGCAGCTGTTCGGCCAACGACACCTACTACGGGGTGGCCGTGTCGCCGCTGCTGCGGGTTTATACCCTTAACTCTCAGTTTATGAGCCAGAGCTCGGCGATGCAGAATGCCCAGAACAACTGGCTGGATGCGGATCTCAGCGGTAACGGCGGCAGCGCCGCCTGGCGGGTGGCCCAGTACCATAAGCCCATGTTTCCTCATTACAGTGGCAAGGCCGATAACCCAACCCTGTTTAACTGGTGGGCGCAGAGATTCTTTGACCATGGCATGAATCTGGTGGTGGAGTCAGACACCCACCTGACCAAGATCACCGAGGTGGTGGCGCCCAGCGGCAGCACCTTTGTGGGCAGCGCCGAAGGCATCAGTGCCGGAACCGTCTATGTGGGTGAGGGCAGTTGGGGCGCACCAGCCCGCTCTGCCAACGACCCCAAGCCCTGGACTGTGGATCTGGCCAGTATTCAGCAGTTTAAAGTGGTAACCGTATCTGCCGGGCAGATGCAGCTGCGTACCGCCCAGTTTGATGGCTCGCCATCGACCCTCACCAAGGCCCAGCGCGACGCCGACAGCACCCTGCTGCCCGCCAATATCAACTGGTGGCTGGCCAATGGTGTGGGTGAGGCCATGTTGCTGGAAACCGATAGCAACGGCCGCACTGTGCTGGCCGGTGGCGACAATGGCGGCGGTGGAAACAGCGTTACTGTGAATCTGACCGCCACCGACGACACCTTTATTTCCAGCACCAATGGCAGCAGCAACTATAACGGCTCCGCCGAGCAGCTGTTGGCCGATGGGGTGGATGCCACTTACGGCGAGATGAAGACCCTGATCAAATGGGATCTGGCATCGATCCCGGGCTGCGCCACCGTGGAAGTGGCCAAGGTACAGCTGAATATCTTCAACCCCTCGGCGGGCAGCTACAACCTCTACAGCGGGGTGAACGGCTGGAGCGAATCGACGGCGACCTGGCTGTCGGTGGGGGGCGCTGCCCAGCAGGGCAGTCAAGTCGGTGGCTTTACCCCGGGCTCCAACGGCAATTACGGTATTCAGCTTAACGCCACTGGTATCGCCGCGGTGCAAGGCTGGCTGCAGGGCAGCAATAACGGCATCATCATCAGCTCTGCGGGTACTTCCGACGGTATCGATATTAACGATCGCGAGTCCGGCAATGGCCCTGTGCTGACGGTGACCTATAACCAGGAACAGTGCGGCAGCAGCAACAATGCGCCGGTGGCGGATTTTGGCTTCAGTGCCAACTATTTGCAGGTGAGCTTCAGCGATGCGTCCAGCGACAGCGACGGTAACCTTGCCAGCTGGGCCTGGAACTTTGGCGATGGTAATGGCGCCACTGTGTCAAATCCGCAGCACAGCTACAGCGCCGCCGGCAGCTACACAGTAACCCTCACTGTGACCGACAACGATGGCGCCAGTACCAGCGTGAGTAAGACACTGACAGTGTCGGCCGCGCCGCCCCAGAGCCAAATCACGGTTACCTTGCCTGTGGCAGGCGACACCTTTATTTCCAGCACTCAGGCCAGCAGCAACTTTAACGGCGCAGCTGCTCAGCTGCTCGCCGACGGTTACGATGCCACCTACGGTGAAATGAAGGCCCTGATGCAGTGGGACTTGAGCGCCATCCCCAGCTGTGCCCGGGTAGAAGCGGCCGAGCTAACGGTGAATGTGTTCGACAAGTCGTCCGGCACCTATGTGGTTTATGCCGGGGTGAATGGCTGGGCTGCCGCCAATGCCAGCTGGAACAGTGTGTCTGGCGCGGCCCATCAGGGCAGCCAGGTGGCAAGCTTCGTCCCGGCAAGCACCGGGCAATATAAGCTGGCATTGAACAGTGCCGGTATTGCCGCGGTTCAGACCTGGCTTGGCAGCAGCGCCAACGCCGGGCTGGTGATTTCATCGGCCGGTTCCCGCAATGGCATTGATATCAACGATCAGGAGTCGGGCAATGGTGCGGCGCTGACCATTACCTACAACCAGGATCAGTGTGCCAATTGAGCTTGTTGAAGCACTAAAAACGGGGCATCTGCCCCGTTTTTTATTTCGCTGCTTTAACGTTTTTAACCATTTAAAATGGTTTCCCATGTCGATTGAGGCGCAAAACATCGGCTGGTGCTCCGCCTTGCGGGCGGTTAACATGCCTGTCAAAGGACAAATGGGGGAGCCTTAATGGACACGAGAGACAATCAGGCCAAACGTGGCTTCAGCGGCGCTCAGGTACTGCTGATTGTATTGGCAGTGATGCTGCTGACCGCAGTGGTGAGCTTTTTTATTATCCGCAGTTATATCTTCCCGAGCCCCTTTACCCCGGTGACCTTAAGCGCCAAAGAGGAAAAGAAGCTCGAAGCCAAGCTGGAAACCCTGGGCTGGGACGTATCCAGCAGCCAGAGCAGCCAGAACAAAAGCAGCGGCAGCCAGAACAAAAGCAATGGCAGCCAAAAGGGCGGCAGCGATGATTTAACCCCCGAGCCATACCGGGAGCTGGATGGCGATCGTCAGGTGACCTTCAGCGAAAAAGAAGTCAACGCCATGATTGGCCGCAGCCCTGATTTTGCCCAGCGTCTCGCCATCGACTTTTCCAGCAATCTGGCCAGCGCCAAGATGCTTATTCCTATCCCTGAAGATTTTCCCATCATGGCCGGTGAAACCCTGAGAGTGAACGCCGGGCTCAATATCCATCTGGATCAGCGCCGCCGCCCTGTGGTGTCGCTGGCGGGGGTTAGCCTGATGGGGGTGCCCATTCCCAACGCCTGGCTTGGTAATATGAAGCAGGTGAATCTGGTGAGCGAGTTTGGCGACAGCGGCTTTTGGAACGCCTTTGCCGATGGGGTGGAGGATATCGAAATCCGCGACGGTGAGCTGTATATCAAGCTCAAACCTTAATGGGTTAATTCAATCAAAGGGCCGCCACAGAGCGGCCCTGTTTTTTGGCTCCCGCTGGAATGTATATTAGCAAATCGTATTTAACCGAATGAAATACATCGCAAAGTTTGATGGAGTTGCCTGTTTGGCTGGGGTAATATGGCGGCCATAGCGTTATAGTGCATCGCATGCGGATAATCGCGCGGTGCAAGCGAGTGAGAATGGATGCTTACACCCTTCATATAGCCACGGCCTTTGCCAGCGCCATGATGACCATCAGCCTGCTGGGGTTATTCATCGCCAGCCCCCGCGAATACAGTCTGCTCGACTGGTCATTTGCCGGTATGTGCTTTTTCACTGGTAACAGCCTCACCGTATTGGTTTTCCACTATCCCCAGCCTTTCTGGGTGGCACCCACTATCATCAACGCCTGCTATTTTGCCGGTCACTGTGCCCTGTTGATGGGCGTTCGTCGCTATTTTGGCCTCAAAACCTATTGGCTGCTGGCACTGGCTCTGGCGGTGTTTGCCGCCAGTTTGCATCTGCTGCCCTGGTTGCAGGAGTCGGTGAACAACCGGCAGATTGTGCTGCTGCCCATGCTGATGGTGCTGAATCTGGCCACGGTCGCCACCCTGTGGCGTCATGCCCCCGGCGAGCTCAGGCTGGCCTGTATGCCCTTGATGCTGCTGGAGCTGGCGTTCTTTTTACAGTTGCTGCTGCGCACCGCGATTTTGCATCTGGATGCCGATTTGAATTTGACCATGACCGGCAGCCAATTTTTCCAGACCTCCGGCACCCTGGCGATTTTTGTGTTGCTGAGCTTGGGCACCATGGCCTGCGCCCTGATGGTGATCCGCCGTCAGGAGCTGGAACTGCGGGAGCTGACTATCAAGGATCCGCTCACCGGCTGGTTCAATCGCCGTGCGTTGAACGATATTGCCGTGCGTGAGTTTGAACGCAGCGCCCGCACCTCATCCGAGCTTGGACTCCTGGTGCTGGATATAGATCATTTCAAAAAAATCAACGACACCCATGGCCACGTTTATGGTGATGCGGCGCTTAAGCATGTGACCCAAACCTGCGAGCGATTGCTGCGGGGTTACGATTACCTGTTCCGTTTTGGCGGCGAGGAGTTTGTGATCCTGCTGCCGGGTAGTGACCATGACTGCACCCGCTCCCTGGCAAGCCGTCTGCGGCAGAAAATCCAGGGCGAGCCTCTGGTTCTGGCCGATACCCAAGTGCTGCTGACGGTCAGCATAGGTGTGGCTCAGCGGCGCGAGCGGGATCACAACTGGCTGCAATTGATGGAACGTGCCGATGCGGCGCTGTACCACGCCAAGCAGAGTGGCCGCGATCGGGTGGCTTTCCACAATGGCATGGAACTCAGCCAGGTATTTTGAGCATCGCCGGGCGGCTGAGTTACCCCCATCAAAGCGTGCGGTGCTTCACAGGTTGATTTGTGCGCCGGGGCGCAGCCTCACATTCGGCGTTTTTGCACCTTTGTGGGTTTTACCCCGAGCCAAGCTGCTGGCACACTGAATAAAATTACCATCAGAGCCGCAGTTATGACCCCAGCAATCAAGCAGGCCGAAAAGGCCGGTATTCCCTTTGACGTGTTTGAATATGAGCACGACAGTCGCGCCGGGTCCTACGGTTTGGAAGCGGCAGACAAGCTTGGGCTGGCGCCCGAGAGTGTGTTTAAAACCCTGCTGGTGGCGCCGGATGAAAAGTCTATGCCAATCGCCGTGGCACTGGTGCCTGTGGCCTGTCAGCTTAACCTTAAGCTCGCTGCCAAGGCATTGGGGCAAAAGAAGCTGGTGATGGCAAGCCCGGCGCTGGCCGAGCGCTCCAGCGGTTATCTGGTGGGGGGCATCAGTCCGCTTGGGCAAAAGAAGGCCTTGCCGACCCTGATAGACAACAGTGCCGAGGCGCAGCCCCGTATTCATGTGAGTGCCGGCCGCCGCGGGCTGGAAATCTGCTTGGCGCCGGCCGCGCTTGCCAGGTTGTGCCGTGGCAGTTTTGTCGCCATCGCCAGCAGCTGAGTGCAAGCCGCCGGCGCCATCAGCCGAGCACAGGCGACTGTGTTTGGGCATCCACAGGCATTGAAGCACAAGGAAGACTCCATGAGATCAACGTTGGCCAAGCTGGCCGCCATTGCAGTGCCTCTGCTGCTGCACAGCAGCCTGGCAAGCGCCGCAAGCCCCAGGGTGAAGAACACAGTCGATCGGGCCGAAAGCCCGGATCGGGTGCGGGAGAATCTGGTGTTGCCGTACCTGTTCAGTACCGAAACCATGGGGCTGAATCTCGGTGTCGGCGGCATGATAAAGGGCTGGCATCAGGATCAGATGACCCTGGGGGCCACCGCCTTTGGCGGCGATGTCAGCCGTGGCGTCTGGGCCGGGGTATTCAACTATCGGATTGAAGGCACCGAGCGCTGGTTCGCCAGTGCTCACGGGCTGTGGGCCTATTATCCGGATCAGCGCGCCTATGCCGGTGGCTCCATAGTGCCTGTGCCTGAGGGCACGCCCATCCCCGGCAGCAACGAGTCGTCAAACAGCCAATACTTCGAGGCCGATGGCAATTCCAACTGGCTGGACATGCGGCTCGAATATGCCTTGCCCATAGGTGCCACGGCAAACAGTGGCATGGTGAATTATCGGCTTAAGCAGGGGCTGCTTATCTCCGAGCCCAGCGGCGGTAAAGAATGGAACCCCATGACCAGCGGTGCCACCGTGGCCATGCTGAGGTATTTCTCGCGTTATCAAAGTTTTGAATTTGAAAAGCGCCAGCTGGATGGCGACTTTGGCGCGGTTGAGCTGGGGCTTTTGTACGACAACACCGACTTCGCGATAAACCCCAGCTACGGCAGTCGTCAGTGGTTGTCCTGGTCGACGGACCTTGGCTTTGTTGACTCAGATTTTGAATGGGACTTCTGGCAATTTTCTGCCAGCAAGTTTTTCTCCTTCGGCGAGTCGGATTACGCCCATCAGCGGGTGCTGGCACTGAATCTGTGGAGTGGCTATTCCCCCAGTTGGGAGCTGGAAACCCTAAATGACGGCGCCCGCATTGTGCGCGGCGGCGCCCCCTACAACGAAGGAGCCACCCTTGGCGGCTTCACCCGGATGCGCGGCTACGACCTGAACCGCTTCCACGATAAGGCCGCCCTGTATGCCAGCGCCGAGTACCGTTACACCCTGAAATACAATCCGCTGGCAGATGTAAACTGGCTGCGGTTCCTGCGGCTGGACTGGTTCCAGCTGGTGGGCTTTGTCGAAGCAGGGCGGGTGGCGCCGGAATATAAGCTGAGCACCCTTACCGACGAGATGAAGTTTGACTATGGGGTGTCGCTCAGGGCCATGACTGCAGGGCTGGTGGTGCGCGCCGATTTGGCCAAGAGCGATGAAGGCACAAACCTGTGGCTGATGGTGGATCATCCGTTCTAGGAAGGGAATACAGTCATTCGCTGCAATTTGGTCATTGGCTGCAAACAGTGCCTTGTATCTATCCACTTAAAGCTCATGCTGAGCAAGCAGGGGACTTACTCGCAGCTTCCCTGATTGCCAATAAAAAGGCCCGCAATCGCGGGCCTATTGCTGTCGGCGCGATGAAGCGCCGGGGTGTTGGGATTATTGCAGATCCAGCTGCACAGTCACGCCACTGGTGCCAGCGTCGCCCTGAACCATAAAGTAGTACCAGCCGCTGCCTGGGTTGCTGACACTGATGGATTCAGTGTTGCTGCCGCTGGTGGCGGAGATGGCCTGATAGTTGGACTCGGTTGGCCAGTAACCGCTGGCGCCGTACAGGCTGACATCACCGCTGCCGTGGGCTGAGTGCAGCGTCAGCTTGCTGGTGCCTTCGGGAACCCACACGTAGTAGTCGTTGCGGCCCTGATCGGCACACACGGCTTCACCCGGGGTGAGGGTGGTGTAGCTTACCGGGCTTTGGCTGGCACAGGCGTTGGTCAGGCTGCCTGGGGGGTTGCCACCGTTGTCGCCGCCATTATCGCCACCTGTGTCACCGCCGCTGCCAAGGGCAAGACGCAGGGTCACGCCGCTGTATTCGCTGTCGGTATTGACCGACAGATAACGCCAGCCGCGGTTAACAGTGACACTGATGCGCTCGTTGTTGCCACTGCCTTCGCTGCGGGCCTGAGCGTTACCGGCATCCGGCCAGCTGTCGGCATGGAAGTAGAGGTTGGCGTTGCCGCTGCCACCGGCGGTGCTGATGGTCACTTCGGTGTTGTCTTCTTCTACCCAGAAGTAGAAGCTGCTGCGACCACCGGCGATGCACTCATCCACGCCGAACTCGAGCTTGCCGTAGTCCCTGGTGGCTGCGCCGCAGTCGGCTGGTGGGGTACCGCCGCCATTGTCGCCACCGCCATTGTCACCGCCACCATTGTCGCCACCGCCCTGGGCAGGGTCGGGATCGGCCACCACTTCGGTGGTCGACAGCAGCAGATCCACGCCGCCAAAGTCGCCATCCAGGGTCAGGTAGTGCCAGTATTCGTTGGGGTTCAGGCGAACCTTAATCACTTCATGGTTGCCGTTGCCGATACCATAGCCTTCGTTGTTTTCGCCGCTGGCCCAGCTGCCGGAGTTGAAGTAAATATCGGCATCGCCCCAGCCGCCGCCGATCTTGATCCAGATCTCGGCATCGCTGTGATCCACGTTGGCAAAGGCGAAGCTGGCACGGCCGTTCTGGGCGTCGATACATTCCATCGGCTGATCGATTTTGAGCTCAGCGTCCTTGGTGTAGCGGTAAGCTTCGTTGGTTACCTCACACGGGCTGTAGTCGGTGCTGATGCTGCTGCCCGGACCCGACCAGTTACCTGTGGTGCCACTGGCTTCGGCGGCGGTGTCATCCGGGCCCTTGTCGACTATGCCATCGTTGGCGGTGGACAGGCCACTGGTGAGCCAGCCGTACCACTCGTTGTCGTAACGGGTGCCGATGTTGTCCATAAAGGCTTGATATTCGGTGTACTTGTCGTTGCGCAGGTAGTTAAGAATGGTGCGCACATCGTCGCGGTGGTTCTCAAACATAAAGCGCACCGCCAGATAACCCCAGCGGTAGATGCGGTCCTGACCCGACTCGTAGTTGTTTTTGAAGATGGTGGACAGCGCATAGGCCTTGGTTTCGCCCATCTCGATGGCACGCAGGTTGGCATCGCGGTAGCTGATGTACTCCGCCAGACCTTCAACCCACCATACGGTGTTGGCCGACATACCACGGGCAAAGTCGCCGTGCAGGTTAAAGCGGCCGTCGAGGTAGTGCACGTATTCGTGTTGCAGGTTCCAGACGTGGAAGTCGGGGCGGCGCCACTCGGCTTCATAGGCGATAAAGCGCGCCTGATTTTTCAGCCCGGCAGGGGAGCCTTCCAGATACATGCCGCCGTTATTGGTGTCGATACCAAAGAAGGTGCCGGCGTAGGAGCCATAGTCTTCAGAGCTGTTGAAAATCACCAGTTCCAGATCGTCGTTGTTATCGTTGACCACTGGCTGGCGGCCGGTTTCCAGCATCTGGTGGAAGTAGCTTTCCTGACCTGTCAGCACGGTACAGGCCCAGTTGGCCTGATCCACATACAGCTGCTGGGCACGCATTTTCAGGGTGTCGGAACACTTGTGGTTAAAGCTTAAGGTTTCGGCTTCCAGTGTGGCCTTGAAACCACAAATGCCGTAGTCGTTACAGTTGGCGCGATCGTAATAATCGGCCATTTCGGCGGCGGCCATCCAAATGGTTTTGCTGGCGTCATTCTTGTTGCTGGAGCTGAGCACGGCTTTTACCAGGGTGCGTACCCGTGACTCCATTTGGGGGATGTAGTAAAGACGCGACATTTCACGCACCGCGTTCACCAGCACGTATTCGGCATTGGTGCCAAGCAGGTTGCGATTGCGGCTCTGGAAGCCATTGAGGGCATCGAGGATGCTCTGGTCGCTGGCAAACAGGGTCTTCATTGGTTCGTCCCACTGGGCGCGGAACAGGGTAGTGAAGACGGCGTTGGCGGCGGCGTTCATGCCAAAGCTTGCCTGCCAGTTGGCGTTGTATTCGTTGAGCACCTTGATGGTGACCCAATTGAAGTGCGCCCCGAGTCCGGCCGAATCCACCAGGATCAGCGCTTCTTTGAGCACCCCGGCGTTGCTGTCGGCGGCAATCCAGGCATTGCTGTTGTTAAACAGGGTGGTCAGGCCGGTTTTGACATCATTGCCAAAGGCGCTGGAGTAAGCGGGCACTAACTCAGGGTTGTACCACTGCACGTAAAGACCGGCGCGCAGGAAGTAAATCAGTGATTCGATACCGCTGCTGTCTGTACCTGTGTAGCTGGCGGCGCGGCTGTTCACCCCTTGCATGACTGCACGCATGTTGCTTTCGGCAAACAGCGCAGTGGCATCGCTGCCTTTGAGGTTATACAGGCTGCTGACACAATCCGGCGCTGAGGCGGCCAGCTTGCTGACCAGGGCCGAGCCGGACAGGCCGATGAAGTTTTCACATTCGGCGGCAGCCATGGGGCCAGGCAGTCCGGGCATGCCCATTGGACCTTGTTTGCTGAGGGCTTTTTGCACCTCGGCTTGGTGCAGCTGGGTCAGGCCTGTGTGGCTTGCCAGGGCGACCGGGGCGGCGAACAGCCCCAGGGCAACGACCAGGGTATTGAGTTTCATAATGACTCCAAGTAGTGAAATGTCTGCAGGGCAGATGCTTGTTATTGCCGGCGGTAAGGCACACCGGTCAGTTGTTAATCAGGTGTAACAATATAGTCACATAAATAAAATATACAATATATAAACTGTAGGGTTTTTATGCTTTCGAAAGGCGAAAGGGAGGTGATTTTTCAATAACAGAAACTAAAACAACAGGATAAAAACACTCCGTATGTGTAAATTTTATACTGTATGCCATTCATGTAAGCGCTCACCAAAAGGTTTCAGTCTTTCGTCCTTTCACTAAGCTGCTATGCTGGGAACAACTTTTGCTGGCTACTGGACCCTGCCCGATGACATCTGTTTATACCCATGTTGATTTTGCATCTCCCGGTGCGCCGGAGGTGATGACACTGGTGCAAAGCCCCATGCCTGAACCCGCCGAGGGTGAAGTGCTGATCCGGGTGCGGGCAGCGGGGGTGAACGGTCCGGATCTGGCGCAAAGGCGCGGGGCTTATCCACCGCCGCCGGGGGCGTCGCCTGTGCTTGGATTGGAAGTGGCCGGCGAGATAGCTGCCCTCGGGAAGGACGTCAGCCGCTGGCAGCTTGGTGACAAGGTGTGTGCCCTGGTGCCGGGCGGCGGCTATGGTGAGTATGTGCTTACCCCTGCGCTGCACTGCTTGCCGTTGCCGCAGGGGATGTCTATGGCACAGGCGGCGGCGCTGCCGGAAACCTTCTTTACCGTGTGGGGCAATCTGTTTATGCGGGCGGGGCTTAAATCGGGCGAGACGCTGCTTATCCAGGGTGGCAGTGGTGGCATAGGCTCCACCGCCATCGTCCTTGCCAAAGCGCTGGGAAGCCGGGTACTGGTGACCTCCGGCAGTGAACACAAGCGTGCCTATTGCCTGAGCCTTGGCGCTGACGACGCCTTTGATTATCGAGACGAGGCGCTGGTGGACAAGGTGCTGGCCGCCACCGATGGTCGCGGCGTGGACGTGGTTCTGGATATGGCGGGTGGCGCCATGATCAATACCAATTTGAAGCTGCTGGCCATGGATGGACGCATGGTGTCTGTGGCGATGCAGTCAGGCCCCCGGGCCGAGGTGGATATTTTCCGGCTGATGATGAAGCGCATCAGCTGGACCGGCTCGACCCTACGACCCCAGAGCATTGCCGCCAAGGCTGAGATTGCCCGGCAGCTCGAACAGCTGGTGTGGCCGCTGCTGGAAAAGGGGGAGTGCCGGGTGCCACTTTTTGGTGAATATCCGTTATCGGAGGTGGTGAAAGTGCACGCGCTGATGGAGGCTGGAAGCCACAACGGAAAATTGGTACTTGTGCCTTGATATGGTGTTTTTTTTCGACTAAAGTCGGGATTGAACGGAAAAATGAAATAAAGAGGTGAAAATTAAACGCAATATCTCAAAAAATTCGCTAATTTTGGCATTGATTCTCGGAAAGATTCTGTAAGAATACCCAACTTGAAACGTCCGAACTATTCGTACGATTTATCGCAGGGGTGGAGCGCTTCCCCGGCGAGTTTAAAAGACCGAAAACTCTTAGTGTATGTGTTGATTAAAAGGTATTGGCATATATGTATAACACGGCGAAGAAACAGGTTTGGTGGGGTGAGTTAAAGACGTCCCGTGGAACCGCCATCGTCATCCACGACAACCAGTTGCCCGAAGCCTCGGCTGGACGTATCTATCTCTATAACACTGAACGTAAAGCCATCGTTGAGTACGTAGAGGACATAGTGAAGCCCAACCTGCACGAGCTGGATGACGCAGCCCTCAAGGCCGCAGAAGGCAAATTTGGCAGCGAGTGGAAAGCGGCGCGTTCGGACTTTTTGGACAAGCAGCAGTCACGGATCAATCTGAATAATATGAAGGACACTCCAGCCCCGGCCCGTAAAGCCAAGGCCGAAGCTGAGCCTGAATATGAAGATTTGAGCGGCGGTGGCAGCAGCAGCGACGATTTCAGCGACGACTGGTCAGACGATTTCGACGATTAACACCGCCTTGCGGTAGCGCAGTCGGCCCATTCGGGCCGACGCGGACTTATTGCCTTCCCCCGGCTCTTTCAGAGCCTGTCTTTTATTCCGCAATATCAAACTGATAACGGCTGATGTGATGATAAATCTCACCCGGCTGCAGCCAGCCTTTGCCCAACATTGGCTGATTGGGCGAATCCGGGATCAGTTGCGGCTCCAGACACACCCCCTGATAGCGACCATAGATTTTGCCGCCACGGCCGGTTTCGCCGCCGAGGAAGTTGGCGCCATACAGCTGGATGCCCGGCTGGTTGGTATAAAGCTGTAACTGGCGCCCAGACAATGGCGATGCCAGGGTTGCGGCAAGCGTCAGCTCGCTGTTATTGCCAAGCAGATAACAATGGTCAAACCCCTGGGTGGCTGCCAGCGCGCTGTGGCTGCGACGACTGCCAAGGTTATCCAATTGACGCAGATCCAGCGCCGTGCCTTCGACCGGGTAGACGCCGGTGGGGATGCCGGTTGGGTCCATTTCCAGATAGCTGTTGGCATGCATGGCAACCCTGTGGCTGGCGCAGTCGGCCTGGCCATCGAGATTGAAATAGCTGTGCTGAGTCAGGCTCACCGGGCAGGCCTTGTCGGTGGCGGCCATGATTTCCACAAACAGGTTGTTACCCACCAGGCGGTAATCGAGTTGTACCGAGCAATTGCCGGGAAAACCCATGTCACCATCTGGGCTCTTAAGGCTCAGGCGCACCCCATCGGGTAGCAGACCAAGATCCCAGTTCTTGCGGTTGAAGCCTTCGTGACCGCCATGCAGGCAGTTGCCTGCTTGGTTTACATCTAGCTGGATTTGCTGGCCCTGATAGTCGAGTTTGCCCTTGGCGATGCGGTTGGCAAAACGCCCGGCGATAGCGCCCAAATGGGCCTGCTGGATGAGGTAGTCTTCGGCGCTGTCGCAGCCCAGTACTATGTTGGCGCGTTCGCCATGGCGATCGGGGGTCCACAGAGAGCGGATAATGCCGCCCAGGCTCAGTACCTCAATGGCCAGTTGGCCATTGTCCAGCCGTACCCGCTCAATCTCGCCGCCCCTGGGATCCTGCCAGGGGTCGAGTACCGTATGACGCACCATGAATTGCCTTCCTTATTCATTTAATTTCAACGCACTATAAACGAAAGTCCGGGAGGGCAACAGCGACTGCATTCGTATGCTTTGACGGCACAAACGGCAACACAGATGCCGCACAGGCGTGCGGCCATGGCGGGGATGTATTTGCCTAGTTGTCGATGCGCCCGGCGCCACCGCTGGCGGCGCACATGTAGAGCATGGGTTCCAGCCCGGTCAATTTGGGGTATTCGGATTCCACGGCCTGAATAACGGCATCGGTCAGGTCGTGTTCCACCAGTGCCACCACGCTGCAGGCGTCGGTCATGCGCACGCCGCCGCGAGAACCTACGGCCTTGGCAATCACCTGCACCAGGGTTTCAATTTCGGGCACCATCAGCTCAAAATCGTCCCGCAGTGAAGCATGGGACTGCGCCATCAGCTCCGACAGACGCGCCACATCGCCCCGTTTCAGGGCGCGACCAGCGCTTTGGGTGCGGGCGTTTTCACTGATCACATGGCGTACCCGCTTGTGCAGGGTGGCGTCGAGGGAGCCTTGGGCGGCGTCCAGATCATGGGGTTCAAGATCCCGAAGGGAATCCAGTCCGAAATAGTCGGCGGCAGCACGGCACTCTTCGGCGCGTTGGCGGTAGGTATCGTCCAGCAGTTTGGGATCCAGTGGCGAGTGCACAATCATCAGGCTCAGATCGTCCGGGATCAGCACGGCTTCAACATCCAGATCCAGACAGTCAATCAAGAGCGCTGAGTCGGGTTCGCCAAGGGCGCTGGTCATATGATCCATGATGCCGCAGGCATACCCCTGGAATCGGCTTTCACCGCGCTGTGCCAGCTGGGCGATGGCCATGGGGAGAGGTGCAGTTGGCTGGTGTCGTTAATTGCGGTGCCAAAGGCAATCTCAAGGGCGCCGGAAGAGGAGAGCCCTGCGCCCATGGGCACAGAACTGACCACGGCCAAATCCAGCCCCTTGGGCTTAAGACCTGCGTGGCCCAGCGCCTGGGTAAAGCTCTTAAGGTAGTTAACCCAGTCGCCACCGGCGGTCACTTCGCCTTCTTCGCCAAAGCTCCATTCGCCAAGCTCGCCGGCAAAGGCTTCGGTGATCACCCTGAATTTGTGGTCATCACGGCGCTTTACCGCGATAACTGTATGAAAATTAATGGCAGCCGGCAGCACAAAGCCGTCGTTGTAGTCGGTGTGTTCACCGATAAGATTGACCCGGCCCGGTGCCTGATAGCAGGCATCGGCCTTGGTTCCGAAGGTTTGGACAAACAGCTTGGTGGCGCGCTGCGCAGGGTTCGACATGCTCACTGATCCCACTGATAACCGGACGCCCCTCTGACGGCGGGGGCTTTTCTCCGTTATATCATGTCTGAAGGAGGTGGCAAACTGAGATTTTTGCGTGACGCGAACAAAGAAAACGCCGCGATTTTGCGGCGTTTTTATCAGGCGTTGGCCTCGGCGGTTTTTGCAGAGGAAGGCATGAGTTCATTGGCCACATGATCCACAAAACCGGCACCCGCCGCTTCATACAGATTGTAGACACTGTGGACGCCACACTCCCTGAGGGATTCGGTATGTTCCGCATACTGAACAATGGCGCTGATCTTGCCCTGATAATCCTGTTTCTTGAGCTGCTCAACCGCAAACAGATTACCTGTGTGGTGCGGCATTGCCAGCAATACCAGTTCCAGATTGGGGGCGCGGTCGAGCTTTTCCCAGAAGTCGGTATCCGAGGCATCGCCCTGCACTACGTTGCGTCCTTCAGAGCGGTGAAACTCCACCAGTTCCTGCTTGTGCTCGATGCCGAGGATTTCGCCGTCAAAGCGCGCGGCCAGTTCATCGTAGGCACCGGAGCCGATACGGCCCATACCCAAAATCAAAAAGCGTGGGTTGCCAATGGGAATGGGTCTGTCCTCGGGGTGCAGTGGTGGGCGCTCCATGCGCTTCAGTGGCTGCTGGTACTTCTGGTAAATCTTGCCCACGAGGTTGTTCAGCGGCGCCGCAATCAGGAAGCTTAAGCTGAGCGCCACCGCGATAATGATAAGCCACTGGGACGGCAGCCAGCCTTTGGAGGCGGCAACGGCAGCCACAATCAGACCGAATTCACTGTAGTTACCCAGGTTGAACGAGGCCAGCATCGAGGTGCGCGAGCGCAGTTTGAAGCGGGTCAGCAGCATTACAAACAGGGCAATCTTAAAGGGCAGCAGTGCCACCAAAAGCCCTGCCAGCGCCACGTCTTCCAGGGTCGGCAAGCCGTTGAGACCTATGGTGAGGAAGAAGGCCACCAGGAAGAGCTCTTTGAAGTAAAACAGCGATTTGGCAAGCTCTGATGCCTTGGGGTGTCCCGCCAGCAGCACACCGACAATCAGGGCGCCGAGGTCGGGCTTAAGGCCCACGGCCTCAAACAGCCAGGCACCCATCACCAGCGCCATTACCAGGCCAAACAGCACCAGCAGCTCGCCGTGGCCAACCCGGTCGAAAGCGCGGTAAATCAGTGGTCGCGCCAGTGGCAGCAGCAAGAGTGACAGCGCCCAGATGGACGGTACTTCGCCCTTGGAGGCAGTGAGGAAGGCTACGGCGAAGATGTCCTGCATAATCAGGATACCAATGGCGACCCGGCCGTAGAGGGTCTGCATATCGCCCTTGTCTTCGAGCACCTTGACCGCAAACACCGTGGAGGAGAAGCCGAGCGCAAAGGCCAGCAGGGTCAGCTGGTTAAAGCTTAAGTCGGTGAGCTGACTGAGCCCCAGAACACCCAGCAGTTTGAGCACAGGCACCAAAAACAGCATGGTGCCCAGCAGATGCAAACTGGCCCCGGCCCAGACTTCAGCCTTGAACAGGCTGCGTAAATCGAGTTTCAGACCAATGGCAAACAGCAGCAGGGTCACACCCAAATCGGCAAATTGCTGCAGCAGCGGCAGGCTCGACTCTTCGATGCCAAACATATAGAGCACAAATCCGGCGACCAGATATCCGATGAGGGGCGGCAGACCGACGCGGTTGACCAGAAGGCCGCAGGCGAGGGTGATGACGAGGATGGCCGGTTCCATGATGCTCCTTTATGGCGTTGGCTGACTTGGATGGTGCAAATCATTTAGTTTACAGCAGAATATTTAATAACAAATGAAAAAGGCAAAGACTTCAATGAAATCTTTGCCTTTCAGTGCGCGGAATATTGGTGGTCAGTGCTGGTTCAGCAGATCCAGATGAGCAGCAAACTCCTTGGGCGACATAAAGCCGGTCACCCGCAGGTCATCCCTGAGGCCACTTTGTGGATCGAACAGCAGCAGGGTAGGCAGACCCAGCACGCCGTAGGTTTCCAGCAGGGTCACATCCACAGCATCGGATTTGGTTACGTCGGCTTGCAGCAGCACCATGTTGTCGAGGCGCTTTTTCACTTCCGGATCCGGGAAGGTGATGTGCTCAAATTCCTTACAGGCCACACACCAGTCGGCGTAGAGATCCAGCATCACAAACTTGCCTTCCAGACGGGCGATGGCGAGTTCGGCATTGAGGTCTTCCACCGACTTGATGCGTTTGAACTCAACCCCTTCCTTGGCTTGCTGCGCCTTGTTGGTGGGCATTTGATAGCCAAGGCCACCCATTACCGCCTGGAAACCGTAGGAGAAGGCCGCCAGCAGAGCCAACATCAGCAGCACCGAACGTACGGTTTGCTTCCAGTTGAACTCGGTCTTCTTGTTCTGATGTAGCAGATAGCCTGCCAGCGCTACGCCCCACAGGGCCCAGAGCAGATCAGATACCATGCCCGGCCAGATGCGGCCAATCATCATCACAGACACGGCGATCAGCAGGAAGCCGAAGATGGTCTTGATGATTTCCATCCAGGCGCCGGCCCTTGGCAACAGCTTGCCACCGGAGGTGCCCATCAGCAGCAGTGGCAGACCCATGCCCATACTGAGCACGTACAGGGCAGCAAAGCCCATCAGCAGATCGCCACTTTGGGCCACATACACCAGCGCGCCGGACAAAGGCGCCGTAGTGCAGGGCGATGCCACCAGACCCGAGATAACCCCCATCATAAAGACGCCGGTGAGGTTGCCGCCTTTTTGGTTGTTGGACAGGCTGTTCATCTTCTCCTGCCAGGAGGAAGGCAGCTTGAGGTCGTATAGACCAAACATGGACAAACTGAGGATAAAGAACAGGATAGCCAGGCCAATCAACACCACGGGGTGTTGCAGTGCCGCCTGATATTTCATACCGGCAGATGCAACCACCAGCCCCAGCAGCGAGTAGGTAATGGCCATACCCTGTACATAAGCCATGGACAGGGTAAAGGCGCGGCCGGTTGAGAGCTTCTCGCCCTGACCGACGATAATGCCCGACAGGATCGGGTACATGGGGAAGACGCAGGGAGTGAGCGCCAGACCAATGCCAAGGCCAAAGAAAATCAGTAAGGTCCAACCGAGATTACCCTCGGTCAGCATTTGCGCCAGGCTGTCCTGCTGGGTCAGCGGCCCTGAGGATTGCGGCTGGGAGACATTGGCGGCAGGCGCGCTTCCTGCCATATCCAGCTTGCCGTCATTATCGGCTACCGGCTTGATATCTGTGCTGACCTTGGTGGGTGGGAAGCAGAGTTTGCCTTCGGCGCAGCCCATAAAGGTGACTGTGAGTTTGGCGTTGTCGCCCGCCGCTTTTACGGCCGCAGGCAGTTCAACGAAGGTGTAATACACCTCCTGTTTGCCGAAATACTCGTCTTCGTGCATCTTGCCCTTGGGCAGGGCGATATCACCCAGCTCGCCGTTTTCAAGCTCAAACTTAAGCTTGTCGCGGTACAGGTAATAGCCATCGGCAATCACAAATGACAGGGTGACCTTATTGTCTTGCTGGCTGGCATCAAACACAAAGGCCTGATCCACCGGCATCAGTTCGGGTTCGCCCTTCAGAAAATCAAACTTTTTGCCAAACAGGTCGTCGGCAAAGGCCGTGGGCGCGAGCAATAGCAGGGTGCTCAGCAGCAGGGTGGTGATTTTTTTCATCATTGGGTGTTGTCTTTAATCCAGTTCAAATAGCCGGGGAGTCCCTGGGTAATGGGCAAGGCGATAATCTCGGGCAGCTCGTAGGGATGCTGCGTCAGGATTTGCGCTTCCACCTCGGCATACAGCGCCTGTTTCGTTTTGATAAACAAGGGATACTCCTTGTCTTCACACACTTTCCCCTGCCATGGGTAGACAGAGGTGATTGGGCTGCCAAGCTGCACGCAGGCGGCCAGTTTGCCGGTCACCAAATGGTTTGCAATCTCAAGACCGACTTCCCGTGAGGGACAGCTGGTCATGATCAGGATATAGTCTTCCATGGGCGTGGCCATGATCTCTCCCAAGGTTTAAACCTCCCTTAAGGCGGCTTTGTTAGTCTTGAAACCGTGCCTTGGCACGGCATTCAGCAGCAAAGGACCTCAGGGGTGAAGCTGGCAAACACTTTACGTGTTTTAACCGAGGCTTGCATTAAGAGAAAGCTGAAATAGTGATACCGGTTGTTTCTACCCGAAGCCATGCTTGCGGGCTTGAGCTTTGACCGGACAACCCCCATTTATATTGCACAACCCAAGCAAGGGAAAACGGTCAGCGGGCGCTAATGTCCGGCCGGCTTGTCCCTTCTTCAGCGCGCGAGGGCGAGATGTTTTTTGTTTTATTATTGGTATTTATCGTCATACCCGTGGTTGAGCTGTCGGTGCTTATCCGGGTAGGAGAAGCTCTCGGCAGTTTGACCACAGTAGCACTGGTTATCTTCACCGCCGTGGTGGGGGTATCGCTGGTGCGAAGCCAGGGACTGTCGACCCTGATGCAGGCACAGCAGAAAATGGCCCGCGGCGAAGCGCCCACCGGCGAGCTGGTGGAGGGCATGATGCTGGCCATGGCCGGGGTGCTGTTGCTGATCCCAGGCTTTGTAACCGACTTTATTGGGCTGTTACTGCTGACACCCATTACCCGCAAGCCGTTGGCGGCATTGGTGCAAAAGCGCATGCAATTCAAGGTGATGGGTAATGGTAGTTTTGGTGCCAATGGCCAAAACCCCTTCGGCGGCCAGAACCCTTTTGGCGGTCAGAATCCCTTTGGTGGCAACACCTTTGAAGGCGACTTCGAGCGTAAGGACGAGCCTGTGGATGGCAGTAAGCGTCTCGACAACGGCGACACCAAGCCGCCTCAGGATGATGACGAGCAGCCCAAACGCTAAGGAAGATGCGAATAAGTCCCGTGCTTGCTGTGCGACGACTTGCTCGCACCTTCGCTAACGCATCTGACGCTTGGAAATAACAAACCCCGCCTCAGCGGGGTTTGTTTTGGTTACTCCTGAAGCATCCGCGGATCCTTGGGATAAAAGTCATCTGGCTTGCGGGTAATACGCTCAAAGCGGCGGGTGTTTTTGTAGGGTAGCTTCATAAAGCCTGATACACCACTGCCCTGAATTTTGTCCACGTGGTGCAAAATGCGATCGAGGCTGGCACGAAACGCCGCCTGTTTGCGGGGGTTAAGCAGCTTAAGGTAGCTGTGAATTTTTAGGTGCCCACCCTGGGATTCGAAAATGATGCAGCCGGTGTGGTGAATTTGGTTTATCCAGCCAAGCTCGGTCATGATTTCGCTGGGTAGTTCCAGGTTTTCATCCGGATCTTTACCGTCTTCAAAGTAAGAGTGCAGCCGGGATTTGTCTTCCAGCATCGGCACGTCGCCCACTTCAAACGGCAACTGCTGATCGGCGCTGGCGGCAAAGGCGCCTGTGTCGGGGTGCCTGCTGATGTGCAGAGTATCCCTGGCATTAAAGAAGCAGGCCTTAAAGGTACCCAGCCGGGTAATGCCCCGGGCCATCAGCACCATATTGTTCACCGCCTGCACCAGCGCCTGCTTGAGTCCGGCATCGTGCAGCGCCAGGTTGGAGTCGATAAACACCCCTTCCTGCTGCCAGTGAATCGCCAGCCCGCCCACGATGGGATACTGCCCCAGGCGCCCCACGGCGGCGATAAAGCCTTTTTCGGTGTCGCCCATACCGGCGAGGAAGTTGCGGTAGTACTTGTCGAGCTGCACATCGTCCACCCGGGCAATAGGCTCTTCTGCGTTGTGCTCCCGCAGGAAGGATTTGCGCGAGCTGTAAGTAACAGTATCCACCTCTTTACCGCGGCTTTGCACCCACACGGGAATTTCGGCCATGGCCTCGGGTCTGGGGATATCCGGCAGCAGCAGGCGGTGGCTGTGGCGCATGCTGCGAAGGAAGTAGTCGCCGCCGCGATTGCGCACGTTCGGATCTTCACTCAGCATGGCTTCCAGGGTGCGGGCAAGCTCCAGGGGCAGCCCGATACTGGTGGGCGGGATAACCCGAGAGCCGAAGCGGCTTGCCTGCCCAGACGCCAGCGCGTACAGGGTGGCTGCCACGCCCTGCTCGTCGAAACGGGGGGTGGAGAGGGCGCCGTTTAATTGCTCGTCACCGATAAAGTAGACGTCGCCCATGCGGGCATTGGTGTGCTGCTGGTCGCTGGAGAGCAGGTTCATCACGTGCTCTTCCACCGGGCGGCCATGTTCGTCGCGCTGGGCAAATACTGCCGAGCCCCAATCAATCAGCGACAGGTGGCCTGTGGCCTCATCGAACACCAGATTCGAGGGTTTGATATCCCCATGCACCAACGGTCGACCGGTGCGTAAATACACCAATAAATCCGCCAGTTGCCGGGCAATACTCATAATCATGGGCACCGGCAGGGCGCCGCGTTTACGGCACAGCTGCTCCAGTTCTTCCCCCGGGGCCCGCGCCATCACCAGAATCCCCTGTTTGCCTACCCGTTCGAACTTCACCAGCGGCGGTACATTGGGATGGCGGCAGTGGGACAGCATAAAGGCCTCTTCTTCGAGGCGATCCTGAATGTGCTGTGGCAGGGTTATGCGGGAGAACTTGAACACGTGGGCGTCTCCGGCCTCGTTGACGCCGGCAAACACAAAGCCATAAGCCCCCTTGCCGATAAAGTCGATGTCGCGGTAGCCGAGTTTTGACAACTGCTGCTTACACAAACGCACCCAGGCCTTGTGCTTGCGGGCATCGTCGGCCTTGAGCAGGTAGATGGATTGTTCTTCAGAAATGTAAAAGTGTTGCAGCTGAGGCGTATGGGCGGACAAGGACTTCCCCGTTACTGTATCCAAACTTTCATTTAAGCCATATCGCGATGTCACAGGCAAGGAGTTTACCCTCTGCCTACCCAAGTTTTTTGCCTGCCATTTTGATTGAAATCAATCCTGTGCCATTCACTTCTCGCTACCCTGTTTTTAACTTCCATAATTCAATTAAGTGTCGTCAAGCGACGGACAAGGAGGGCGATATGACAGCCCAGAACAAAGAGAAACTCATCGAGTTATTTGATTTTGCCAGGCGGCGCATTATTCAGTCGATGGAGCTGAGGCACTGCCCCCACGCGGGCTTTTACAACAGTGTCGATGAGCGCTGCATCTACTGTCATCAGGGCATGGAATGCGTGTGGATGAACCACAACGACGAATTGGTGACGCTGGAAGAGAAGACCGAAGACGAGCTGAAACAGCAGCTGCTGATTGCGGTCGACTTTGTTGACTCCAATCTGTCGCCTTACCACCTGACCCGGCGCAAGTGTCAGTGCGAAAATTGCCTGTGGCTTCGAGAGGTGAATGAAGTGCTGGGTAACCCCTGAGCGCGGATGTGCCTTTTGCCCTGGCTGCCTTTTGCATCCCCCGGGCTTTGCCGTTAGAGTAAGTCGTCTTTTTCATCTTAGGGGACGACTATGGAGCCCGGATTTTGGCACGATAAGTGGCAATTGCAGCAGATTGGCTTTCATCAGGCCGACATTAACCCATTTCTTGTAAGGCATTGGCAGCAATTGAATTTGCCACAGGGCAGCAAGGTGTTTGTGCCCCTGTGCGGCAAGTCATTGGATATGGAATTTATCGCCGCCCAGGGGCATGAGGTGCTGGGCTGTGAGCTCTCCGCGCTGGCGGTGCAGCAGTTTTTCGAAACGGCCGGAACTGAGGCCCATATCGAAACCCGAGCTGAGCATGTGCATCACAGCGCCAAGGGCATTGAGCTGGTGCAGGGGGACTTTTTCACTCTGCCTGAAGAGCTGGTGGCTGGCTGTGAGGGCTTTTACGACAGGGCTGCGCTTATCGCCTGGCCTGCCGAGATGCGTATCGATTATGCCAAAAAGCTCGCCGCACTCATTCCTTCCGGCGCCCGCGGCTTGCTGGTTACGCTGGATTATCCGCAGGAAGCCCTGAGTGGCCCGCCGTTTGCTGTATCTCCTGACTGGGTGCAGACCCATCTTGGTCCCTGGTTTGAAGTGACGCCGCTGGAATGTCAGGACGTGCTGGCGGAAAACCCCCGCTTTGTTAAAAAGGAAGTGCCCTGGCTGAATGAAGCGGCCTTCCTGTTAGTACGAAAATAAATTCCGTTAAAAAGCCGCTTTAAAACCAAAGTGATACAAAAATAAAAGGCGACCCTGGGGTCGCCTTTTTTACGCTGTTTGCCGAATGTCTGCGGCGCAAAGCCGCTATTCAGCCCAGGTGTTTGGCATTGCCAAAATTGCCGGGATTAGAAGTCGTAACGCACGCCAACTGAGAAGACATTATCGTCCTGCAAATCGACCTTGCTGCCCGCCACCACATGGTCGCCTTCATACATGGCGTAGTGACCATAGAGCAGGGTGGATTTGGCCACCCGATAATCGGCACCCACGGTGATGTTGGTGACGCTGATATCTGTACCGGCAGTGCCGCTTAACGATTTGTAATACTTACCAAATCCCGCCTCATCTTTGCCGTATTCGGCCTTCAGGTTCACGCCATTGAGGTTATACGCCAGGTTCAGCAGATAGGTGTTGTTGTCATCGCCGCCGCTGGCACTTTCGCTGTTCTGGAACAGGCCGCCGAGCTTGAATTCACCCAGCTTAACCTGCGCCACTGCGCGGTAGGCATCGACATTGCTGATGCCCTTGTTATAGGCACCGGCCAGGTAGAAGTTCTGCTTTTTCAGCTTCTTGTCACCCACAGTCACAGACAGTGCGTACTGGGCATCGTCGCTGCCGTTGTTGTCTTCCATCAGGTAGGTGGCGTTGAAGGTGATGAGGTCGGCAATCACCGGCGAGTGGTACCAGATACCGTCGGCGCTGCGGGTCTGACCGGCAAGCAGGCGATCCATATCGGCGTTGGTATTGCCAAAGAGGTCGATGCCCCCTTCAGATTGCTTGAACACGGTATCGTTACGGCCAACCAGCAGGGTACCGGCGGCGGTTTTGATCCCCAGGTAGGAGTTACGAGGCTTGAAGGTATCGCCCTTGGAGGAGGTGTTTTCTACCTGAAACTCCAGCTGATAAATGATATCAAGGCCGCTGCTGATGTTCTCGCTGCCCTTTACCCCCAGATGGGAGAAGTTGTTTTCGAAGTAGGTACCACTTTCGCCAACTGTCACGCCATTGGTGCCGCTTTGCAGGGTTGAACCGGCGTCAGAATTGGTTACTGCAAGGTCGATACGGCCATAAAAAGCGGGGCCTTCGGCAAAGGCCGCAGCGCTGAATACGCCAAGCCCAAGCAGGCTGGCTGAGATGAGGGTCTTGTTCATAGGGTCTCCCTAAAGGTCTGTTTATTGTCTTGTTTCCTCTGCTCTACGAGCGCACTGATAAGGCAAGTTGCAGGCCAACTGGTGCACCGTTAATTAAGTGGATGGTTATTAAGATGTTTGTGAAATGTTATAGCTTGGCGTGCGGTTTAGTTGGGTGGAATGCCGCCTGAAACAGAGTGCGCCCTGGGTGGAAATCCGCCGCTTTTTAAGGCGGCAAGCTCCTGAAAAAAGCAATAAAAAAGGCGACCTCTGGCCGCCTTTTATTGTCACCTCAGGGGTGATTAGAAGTCGTAGCGAACACCTACGGTGAACACGTTGTCATCTTTCAGATCAACCTTGGTACCGCCAACCACATGGTCACCTTCGTACATGGCATAGTGGCCGTACAGCAGGGTAGACTTGGCTACACGGTAGTCAGCACCCACGGTGATGTTGGTTACGTTCACGTCAGTTGCAGGATCGGCACCCTTCAGAGAAGAGTAGTATTTGCCCAGACCAGCTTCGTCTTTACCGTATTCGGCTTTCAGGTTTACACCGTTGAGGTTGTAAGCCACGTTCACGAAGTAAGTGTTGTTGTCGTTACCGCTGTCCACTTTCTCAGTGTTCTGGAACAGACCACCAATCTTGAACTCGCCCAGTTTAACCTGAGCTACGGCGCGGTAAGCGTCAACATTGCTGATGCCTTTGTTGTAAGCACCGGCCAGGTAGAAGTTTTGCTTTTTCAGCTTCTTGTCACCCACAGTCACAGACAGCGCGTACTGAGCGTCGTCGCTGTTGTTGTTGTCTTCCATCAGGTAGGTGGCGTTGAAGGTGATAAGGTCAGCAATCACTGGAGAGTAGTACCAGATACCGTCGGCGCTACGGGTTTGGCCAGCCAGCATGCGGTCGATATCCGCGTTGGTGTTACCGAACAGGTCGATGCCGCCTTCAGACTGCTTAAATACAGTGTCGTTACGACCTACCAGTACAGTACCGGCAGCGGTCTTGATACCCAGGAATGAGTTACGTGGCTTGAAAGTGTCGCCCTTGGAAGAGGTGTTTTCCACCTGGAATTCCAGTTGGTAAACGATGTCGATACCAGAGCTGATGTTTTCAGAACCTTTCACACCCAGGTGAGAGAAGTTGTTTTCAAAGTAGGTGCCGCTTTCGCCAACAGTCACGCCGTTGGTGCCGCCCTGCAGGGTGGAGCTGGCATCTGAGTTGGTTACAGCGAGATCGATACGGCCGTAGAAACTTGGACCTTCGGCCAGCGCGCCGAATGATGCCAGGGCCATTACCGATGCAACTGATGCAGAGATAAGGGTCTTCTTCATTTTTTCATGCTCCCTAGAACCGAAGTTCTAATCCATTTTTATGGTTATTAAATTGTTTTCCTCTATTTTTGCTACGGCTGTGAAGGCGCGTAACAAAGTTGCCGTCGATTTTTACAGGTTTGTCGATTGCAAGTTGTGGAGTGGATCAAAGTTTTGGGCCTCCTTTGAAGGATTTAAGACAATTTTGTGACTGAGTCCCTCGTTGGCCACACTTTATGCTTAAATCCTGTAAAAACACGGTATTGCATACCTAAAAAGGCATAAAAAATCCGTGTAATGTCATCTAACTTTAGCAGTGCTTAATGTATCTGCAATAAAACTGACATCTTTTTTGCACAAAAAAGAAGCGGCCCGAAGGCCGCTTCTTATCTTTGATTTGGTTTTTAAAAATCAGAAGTCAACGCGCAGACCCAGGGTCACCACATCGTCACTCAGATCCACTTTTGCACCGCCAAGGGACATATCGCCGTCAAAGCGGGTGTAATGGCCATAAACCAGAGTATTCTTGCTCAGGCGATGATCGGCACCCACAGTGTATTGTTTCAGATCCACATCGCTCACATCTTCCATACCGCTTTGGGTATCGCCAACGAAGCGGCCCACGTATTTACCCAGACCCGAGTCATCCTGGCCGTAGGCGGCTTTAAGGGTGGTATTGCCCAGCTTGTAACCGGCGTTGATAAACCAGGTATCGCCTTCGAGGTTGCTGTAACGGTCGGCCACATGCTCAGAGTTCTGATACAGGGCGCCCAGCAGCAGCTCGCCAAACTTCACCTGTGCCACACCACGGTAAGCTTTGATGCCATCCAGACCGTCGTTGTACGCGGCGGCAACATAATAGTTTTGCGCCTTCAGCGCCTTGTCACCCAGGGTGGCAGACAGGGCGTAGTTGTTGCTGCTCCACTCATCGTTTTCGCCTGGGTTGTACCAGCTGCCTTCGCTGTAGTTGTCAGACATCACGTAGGTGGCGTTCAGGGTCAGGATGTTGGCAATCTTGGGTGAGTAATAAGTGATGCCATCACCCAGACGGCTTTGACCGGCGGCCAGCAGGTCGATATCGGCGTTGGTGTTGCCGAACAGGTCGAAACCACCTTCAGACTGCTTGAACACGGTGTCGTTACGGCCAACCAGTGCGGTACCGGCCAGGGTTTGCAGACCCACGTAGGTGTTACGGGCGTTGAAGGTATCGCCTGAGTTGTCGAAGTTGTTAACACCGAACTCCATCTGATAGATCACCGCGATGTTCTCGCTCAGCGCTTCAGAACCCTTAACCCCTAACCAGGAGAAGTTGTTCTCAAACACGGTGCCGTCCTTTTGGTTTTGAGTCGCGTAACCCTCGTTGGAGTTGGTCAGAGCCAGGTCTACGCGGCCATAAAAATCAGGACCTTCGGCCAGCGCGCCGAAAGAAGACAGGGCGGTTGAAGAAGCGATGGCCATGGCCAGAACGGATTTTTTCATAGGTGTGTTCCTTGCATTGAATAAGATGCTCAAGGGTGCGATTTTGGGCACCCGTTAACTTCGGGAAGGGGCAAATAACGGCTGTGTCGGCACTGGGTGAAACCAAAGTCCACCGTGGCATGGCCGCAATTGCACCTTCCTTAGAACCGGCGGCAGTTTGGCAGGGCAAAATGGCTTTGATTGTGATCAGGATCACATCGAGTCAAAAGGGGCTTTGTTCTATCATTTTGTTTTACTTGGATAAAACATAAGGCTCATTGCGCAGTAACTGTGGCGGTGCCAAGCTGGATCCCACAGGTGACAGCGGCAACAGTTCGGCTACAGGCGCAAAGGCTTGTATCCGGGAGTTCCAGCGCCATGGCAGGCTTTATGCCCGGGGCGCTTTAGGCTAGAATGCGGCGTTTTTTACGGCACGGGGTAACAGGGTGGAACAGCAACTTTCAGAGGCGTATTTGAACCGCTTTGGCGGCATCGGCAGGCTTTATGGCCAAAAGGCGCTGACCCGTTTCCATCAGGCGCATGTCATGGTGGTGGGGATTGGCGGCGTTGGCACCTGGGTGGCCGAATCGCTGGCCCGCAGTGGTATTGGTCAAATCAGTCTGATGGATCTGGATGATATTTGCGTAACCAACACCAATCGCCAGATCCATGCGCTGGCAGGCACGGTCGGCCAGTCAAAAGTGGCGGTGATGGCAGAGCGTATCTGTGAGATAAACCCCGAATGCCAGGTCAATGAGCTTGAAGACTTCCTCACCACCGACAACCTCGGCGAGTACCTGCTCCGTGATGGCAGTATCGACTATGTGGTGGACTGTATCGATGCGGTAAAACCCAAGGCGGCGCTGATTGCCTGGTGTAAGCGCAATAAAATCCGCATTGTGACCATTGGCGGCGCCGGTGGACAGATGGACCCATCCAAAATTCAGGTTACCGACTTATCGCGCACCATTCAGGACCCACTGCTGGCCAAGGTGCGCAACATATTGCGCCGTGAATACAACTTCTCCCGTAACCTCGAGCGCAAGTTTGCCATTGAAGCTGTGTTTTCCACCGAGCCATTAACTTACCCCGGCAGCGATGGCGAAGTGTGTGCCACCAAGCCCGAGGGCGGCGGCAGTATGCGAATGGATTGCTCGTCAGGATTTGGCGCCGTAACCGTGGTCACCGGCACCTTTGGCTTTATGGCGGTCAGCCGGGTGCTGAGCAAGCTGCGCCAACTGGCTCAGCAGTAAGCGCCTGCCCCAGTCCGGATAGGTCAGATAGTGTATTGATAGCCTTCGGGCGGTGGTGTACCGCCCTGATAATCATCGAGTTTGATGGGAATGCTGAGCACGAAGGTGGCACCGCCCAACGATGACTTTCCTTCGTATCTCACACTGCCTTTGAGCAGCGTCGCCGCATTAAAGGCGGCCGACAAACCAAGCCCGGTGCCGCCTTTGGAGCGGCTGGTGGTATAGAAGGGTTCGAACATGTGCTCGGCCACTTCCGGGCTGATGCCCTTGCCGTTATCTTCAAAACGCACGACCAGCAGCCGGTTTTCCAGATAGGCTTCCACCCGAAAGCGGTTGTCGCGATCCGGGCTGAAGGCGTGGGCATAGATATTGGACATCAGGTTGCTCAGGATCTGATTGAGCAAACTGTAGTTGGTTTCAACCTGCAAATCCCCGCTCACATCCAGCTCCATGGTGGCCGCCATGGGCGCGTAAATCACCTGAGTTGCCTCGTAGATATCGCGGCACATCTGCGGGATCAAAATGTCTTCGTGGGCCTCGTGGCTTTGCTCGGCGGCAATGGTCTTGAATTTCTGGATCAAATTGCTGGCGCGGGTAATGTTGCTGACAATCAGTTCGCAGCTTTGTTGGTACTCTTCCAAAATGGCATTGATTTCTTCCAGGGTGGCATCTTCGCTGTGGATAAGCTTTACCAGCTCGTCGATATGCGCAAGCTGAGCGCTGGCCGCGGTAAGGCAAATGCCAATGGGGGTGTTGATTTCGTGGGCAACCCCTGACACCAGTCCCCCCAGCGCCGCCATTTTCTCTTGCTCGACCAGGGCTTCCTGGGCGCGCTTGAGGATCATCAGCGACTGCTCCAGCTCTATGGTCCGCTCTTTTACTTGTTTTGCCAGCTCGTCCTTGTAGGAGCGCTCCAGCTCCAGCAAGCGTTCTCTGTCTTCGAGGGCATTTTGCAGCTCGGATTTGGAGCGTTTCAGGGCACCGAAGGAGCGGTGTAACTGCTCCTGCATCTCATTGATGGCCAGGGCCACCTGATCAAACTCGTTTTGCGAGCCGCGCTTATTGAAGATCAGCGGGTTGTAGTCTTTCTCGACGTCTATGTTCTGGCAGTAACTGGCCAGCGTATTGAGGTGACGGGTAATGTTTATCCACACCAGAATAAGGATCATCCCCGCCACCAGAAAGGTTTTAATGGCGTTGGACAGCAGAATAACAATGGCTTTGTCGTACAGGCGCTGGTAGACCTCGTTCAAATCCGCCTGAATCGTCAGCTTACCCACGGAGATGCTTTCGGTGCCCGAGTTGTAATTGAGGGAAAACACCTTTTCGATGATGTTCTTATCGATGGGACTGCCGCGACTCCAGTGCTGGCCGCTGTCATCGTCGATGGAAATATAAGTGATGTCGGGCAGTTGAATCAGGCCCTCGAGCTGGGTGTTGATAAGGCGCTCGTCGATAACCCAAATGCTGGCAGCCAGCACATCCAGGCTGACCTTTTCGATATTGGAAAATGCCCGGTCGATGCGGTGCAAATCGCCGTTATAGTCGTTGTAAAGTTGGTAGCCAGTGGTGATCAGGGTGATCAGCGAACTGAACAGCACGATGGAAATCATCAGTTTTCGACCGATTTTGCTGCTTACCGCCTGGCGAGAGAAACCCAGCATTTGTCCCTTTGTATCCTGGCCTGCCGTTGATTATGTATAAGCATAGTTGGGATGCGAAAAAAACACAGATTTTCTGGACTTATCTTGCATTTTCACTGTGGCATTCAATTTGCTTGTTAGCGTCTGTGTTCAATTTTCTGACGGACGGGGTTTGCCATGTACAAGCCAAATTGGGAGTCGCTAAAAGGGTTATCGGCCAAAGAGTGGGGATTCAGGGCCATGTTGTGGTTGCTGATAGCCTCTGCCGCGCTGAAGTTTGCACCGGCTGACTGGCTGGCACTGCTGCATCTGGATGCCTGGGCTGCCACCAATTCCGCGTTTGTGGGATTGGGACTGATTGTTTCCATTGCCTTTTTTGTCGCCTTGCTGGCGAACTTTCTGCTTGATGAGGCCATCGGCTACTTAGGTACCAAGCGGAAAAAGGAAATCATTGAACACAAGGTGCAGCTGCTGGACCCGGCCGAGCGCGCCTTGCTGCGCGAATTCTTCCTGCAGGGCAAAACCATTCTCACCCTGCCGGTGGATGAACTGGCGGTTCGCAGCTTGGTCGATACCAATATTCTCGAGTGTTTGGGAAACATCAAACACTATGCTATTCAAGGCTCTACCGCAGATTACAAGATAAGCATGCTGGCGCGGGTGTATCTGAACCGCAGTGTGCTCAGGCTGCCCAATGGCGAGCTTAGCCAGGAAGATATGCAAAACCTTATCAAGGCGCGTCCGGGGTTTGCCAACAGCGTGGTTTCACACCGTAAACCGCCACAGCGGGCGGCGTAAGCGAGCGCTGGTATGCCTGGGCGATGAAGCTGAGTCACGCATCGGCTTGATTGGTCCAGCTTAGGCGTGCAGACATTGTGCGCGCCGCAGCCAAACGTCAAAAATCAGACACAAAAAAGGGGGGCCATCTGGCCCCCTAATTCACTCTTGAAACATGCACAGTTAAGAACATTGAAAGCAAAAACTAAGGCTTTGCAGACTTCACAAACAGCATCCACGTGATGTAGGAAACGATTCCGATTGTGGTGAAGATAACGATCATTGAGAGTAACCCAATCGGGTTACCAAACATCAGATCAAGCCAAAACGCCATGATTGAAATCCTCTTTCCTGTGAAGTCACAGCTAAATTACTCCCCGCCGCTTTAGGCTTTTCTGATCTCGATCAATAAAGCACCCTGATTCATTACATCGCTGAAAAACAAGTGTTAATAATTTGATGTGAATCAAGTTTTGCTTAATTTTGGAACCCTGAACCATACTTAGCCGTGATGATGGATTCCAAACTCATTAGCATATACCTCTTTATGGGTATAAATTTCTGAGGGATTAGGCATGTCAGCACTGCTTGAACACAAAGCCATTTATCTTTTTGCCGCCATTGTGCTGGCTATAGCAACTCTGCTTTTGTTGGCGCACGGACTCTGGCTTGAGCCTTTGCTAATTGTGGTTGCCGGATTACTGGCTGCCGGTGGGCTTTGGCGGAGTCGTCAGTTGCTGGCGGCGCTGGAACAGGATGCATCACATCTGGGGGACGGCGATCTCACCCGCAGCATCCCAGTGGAGCAGCAGGGCCAATACCAGTTGGTGGCGCGCGGCTTGGCGAGGATGTCCGAAGACGTTGGCCGTACCGTTTCAGCACTGATGGACACCAGCGAATCGATGAATCTGGTGGCTGCCGATTTGAAGCAGGTCAGTGACGTGGCGGCCAAAGGTGTGGCCTCTCAGGAGCAGCGCACCGAAGAAGCAGCGTCTTCCATGGCGCAAATGGTCAATACCGTGCATGACATCTCGGCCAATGCCGCCCGGGTTGCCTCGTCCGTGGATGAAGCCAAATCCCGCGCCGTGCAGGGCGGCAGGGTGGTAACCGAGGCGGTAGGCCGAATCAATGCCATGACCGAACAAATCAGCCAGAGCGAACAGGTGATTGAGCGTCTGGCCCATGATGCCGCCAATATCAGCAGCATTATCGATACCATTTCGCAGGTAGCGGAACAAACCAATCTGCTGGCGCTGAATGCGGCCATTGAAAGTGCCCGCGCCGGCGAGCATGGCCGTGGCTTTGCGGTGGTGGCCGACGAAGTGCGTAACCTTGCCAAGCGTACCTCAGAAGCCACGGTGGAAATTCAGCAGCAAATTCAAACCCTGCAGGCGGGCAGCCGTGAAGGTGTCAGCGTCATGCATGCGTCGGTGAGTCTGGCCGAAGAAACCCGCACCCTGGTTACCGAAGCCAGCGAAGCCCTTGAGGTGATAGTGTCGCAGGTGTCGGAAATCACGCAAATGAGCCATCAGATAGCCAGTGCCTCCGAGCATCAGCAGCAGGTAGCTGAGCTTATCAACGACTCCATTTCTTCTATTTCGCGCCAGGCGGCCGACAATGCCCAAAACACCAATCGCAACAACCTGGCCAGCCTGAAGCTGTTTAATATGTCGCAGGAAATTGGCTCGCTGCTCAATCGTTTCCATATCGACAGAAGCCGTAAAGACACTATTAAAAGCTTTGTCAGTTGGGGGCCTGCGCTGGATGTGGGCATGGCCGAAATTAACCGCCAGCATCAACGGCTTATCTCGCTGATTAACGAGTTGCACCGTGCCATGCAAGAAGGCTACGGTATCGAAGTGATCAAACGGATTGTGCAGGGGCTGGTGGACTACACCGCCAACCACTTCAGCTATGAAGAAGAGCTGTTTGCCCGCTTCGGCTACCCCCACAGCCAGGAGCACATTGCCGAGCACCATAAGCTGGTGACCCAGGTACTGGAGTTCCAGCGTCGTGTGGGCCGCGGCGAGGACGTCTCGGATGAGCTGATGGGCTTCCTCAAGGCCTGGCTGCTCGACCACATTCAGGGCAGCGACCGGGCCTACAGCGACTTTTTGGTTCGCATGGGGGCAGACTGAGTATCTTGGAGCGTTTTTTAAGCGATTGATGACCTGAGTCTTTGAAACTCGGGCAAAGGGCTTGCCAAGTGATTGGGCACAGGTATAATCCATGCCCAGAGTCGATGACCGAATTCGGTTACGACCACACAATATGATGCCAGAGTGGTGAAATTGGTAGACACAGGGGATTCAAAATCCCCCGCCCTTAAAAGCGTGTCGGTTCGAGTCCGACCTCTGGTACCAACTTAAAAGTCAGCCTTGAGCTGGCTTTTTTGTTTTTTGGGCGCGGAAAAGCAAACCGACCCGCCGCGTGTCGGCTGGATGGCCAGCCCCGTCGGTCTGACCTCTGGTACCAACTTTAAAGTCAGCCTTGAGCTGGCTTTTTTGTTTTTAGGGTTCTTGCCAATAATAACCGCGGTAACTTGGCTTGGTCCGGTTGATGCGTCTTTTTAGTGTGGTGCGCCACTGGCTTGGTTTCTCTTGCCCCAACATAAAAAAGCCGCCTCTTCGTTAAAAGAGGCGGCAAAGAGAGAAGCGGGAGGGGTGCCGCTTCAACTTGGGCTCGGTAATGCAGGGCTAAAGTTCTTGTTTTTTTCGATACTTAGGCTTTGCTTGTCAGTGATGCTGCGGTTTATTCAAGATCCCGCAGGGTATCGAAGCAGGCGCCCAGAGTGTGGTAGTCACACTTGGCACCGGCGGCGCTTTTCTCGTTGGAATACTTGCGGTTATCGCGATACAGCACCCTGAACCAGGCGCCGTGTTCATGGTCGACAAAATGTTGCCAGGCGTAGTCCCACAGGGCGTTGTAGGCATCGAGGTACTTTTGCTCGCCGGTTTGCTGATACAGCATGGCAGCTGCGGCAAAGCTCTCTGCCTGCACCCAGAAGTACTTGTCGTCGTCACACCAGTCGCCATCCGGGCCGAAGCCATACACCATGCCGCCGTGCTCTTTATCCCAGCTCTTGTCAAAGGCTGTGTCGAACAGGGTTTTGGCTCGGCTTATCAGCCAGGATTGATGGCTGTGGCGGGCGAGTGACAGCAGCAATTTGGCCCACTCGGTCTGGTGGCCGCCCTGGAAGCCCCAGGGGCGGTAGAGGTTCTTGGGGTCGTCCTTGTTGTAGTTCCAGTCGATGGCGAATTCCGGGGTAAAGTGTTCCCAGATGATGCCGCCGGTGAGCGCCGCCTGACGGTTGGCAATCTTGTCGGCAATCTCCATGGCTCGGTCGAGAAAACGGCCTTCGCCGCTGGCTTCAAAGGCGGCAATCATGGCTTCACACAGGTGCATGTTGGCATTCTGGCCGCGATAGTCAGACAGCACGCCGTCGGCACTGATTTCATCGGCATAGAGACCATACTCAGGTTGCCAGAAGCGCTGCTCGAGCAGGCGGTAGATCCACAGCAGCTTGTCGTTGTCCGGTAAAATCCCGGCCTTGCGGCAAGCGGCGAAGGCGAGCAGTACGAAGGCATAGCCATAGGCCTGCTGGGTCATGTCCTCGGGCTGATGGTTTTTCAGTGTCCAGGCAAAGCGCTCATCCGCTTGCAGATGCACCTCCAGCAGATATTGCAGACCATGGCGGGCGTGGGCCAGATACTCAGGTTTATCCAGCACCTCGGCGGCGCGGGCGTAATTCACTATGATGCGGCAACTGCTTACCAGCTGGCGAAATCCCGGGTCAAACAGGCTGCCGTCATCATAGTAGTTGTGAAAATAACCGCCGCTGGCATCCAGTACCCGCGGGTCGTAAAAGTCCAGAATGCTTTGGGAATGGGACAGTAAAAAGTCACGGCTGTAGAAGTTCATAGTGTTCCTTGAAATCAGGCCCCGCCAGCAACGTAGGCAGGGCTTGTGGGATCAATAATCGTCAACGGTGGCGCCTCAGACACCGCTTTTTGAGGCGTGAAACGCCTCGGCCTCGGCGAGCCCCGGCAGTGCCGGGAAGGCGCCGGGGCGGCTCACTGCCAGGGCGCCACAGCCAATGGCAAAACCAAGGGCATCTTTGAGGGTGGCTTCGGTTTCGAGCAGGCTATCCAGTCCATCGCGGGCGATGCGATACAAGAGGCCGCCGATAAAACCATCGCCGCCGGCGGTGGTGTCCACCACATCCACCTTGGGCGCTGCTAAGGTGAGGCTTTGTTTGCCGAAAAAGGCACGCACCGGATTGCCGCCATCAGTAACCAGCAGCAACTTGCAGCCGGAGTCGAGCAGGGTTTGGATAAAGTCGATCTGAGTGCTGTCTGCCAAATACTCAAGTTCTTCCCTGGCAAACTTAAGCACATGGGCCCGACTAACCAGCGCCATCACTGTCTCTTTGCAGGCGCTGCCCCCTTGCCATAAGTTGTGGCGCAGGTTCACATCCACGCTCACGTAAAGCCCGGCGGCAATGGCTTTGTCGGCTATCGACAGGGTGGCTTCTGCGCTTTGGGGCGTGGTCAGGGTGTTGCTGCACAGGTGTAAGACGGCGGTGTTGTCAAACCAGCTGTTATCCACTGCGGCGGCATCAAACAGGGTGTCGGCGCCGCCATCACGGTAAAAGCTGAAGCTGCGGTCGCCCTCATCGTTCAAATGCACAAATGCCAGTGAGGTGGGGGCAGAAACGTGGCGCCCAAGCAGGCTGATATCCACGCCATAGCGCGCCAGCGAGTTGGCAAGAAAGTCGCCGAATTTATCTTTGCCAACCAATCCGGCAAAGCGGGCATGGCCACCGAGCTTGGCCACCGCCACAGCGGCATTGGCCGGGGCGCCGCCGGGGTATTGGCGAAAGCAGGGCAACATCAGGCCATCGTCTTCATCGCTGCCGGTACACAAAAAATCAATCAGGGCTTCACCGAAGCACAGCACCCTTTTACTCATGACGCAGTTTCTCCGTGTGGCCGCTGACGGGCAAAAAAGGCATACCAACAAATATAGAGATAACAAAGTGTTGGTACGATAAAGCTCAATTGGATGCCGACACTGTCGGCCACAAAACCCTGGATAACCGGCAGAATGGCGCCGCCCACAATGGCCTGACACAGCAGCCCCGAGCCACGGCTGGTAAGCTCGCCCAGGCCTTCAATGGCCAGGGTGAAGATGGTGGGGAACATGATGGAGTTGAAAAAGCCCACCGCCAGCACGGCCACCATGGCCATTTCGCCGGTCGAGATGATGGTGAGCATCAGCAGCAGGTTGGCAAACACGGCATTGGCCGCCAGCACCATGGCCGGGTTAAAGCGGCGGGTAAGGGCCGCTCCGGCAAAGCGACCGAGCATGGCGCCGCCCCAGTACCAGGCCACCAGATCTGCAGCGCTCTTTTCATCCAAACCGCCAATGCTGGGCTCGGCAAAGTAGTTCACCAAAAAGCTGCCAATCGATACTTCTGCGCCCACGTAGAGGAATATCGCCAGCGCGCCCAGCAACAGGCGTTTATGGGTTCGAAGCGAACCTGCGTGGCGATGGTCCACTCCCATATCCGTGTGTTTGACCTTGTCGCCAAGGAAGATAAAGCCCACCGCAATAATGCCAATCACGGCGGCCAGCAGCAGATAGGGCAATTGCACAGCTTCGTGGGTGCCCGCGGCAGCGCCGAAAATCAGCAGGCTGCCAAACAGAGGCCCCAGCGTATGGCCGAGGGAGTTCAGCGCCTGGGCCAGATTCAGGCGGCTGGCGGCGGTGCGCTCTGGGCCGAGGCGGGCCACGAAGGGATTGGCCGACACCTGCAAAATGGTGATGCCCGAGGCCAGCACAAACAGCGCCAGCAGAAACAGCTCATACTCTTCAAGGCTCGATGCCGGGTAAAACAGCAGGCAACCCGTAGCCATGGTGCACAGGCCAAAGATGATGCCCCGCAGGTAGCCGATGCGGGCAATGATAAGCCCCGCCAGTGGTGATACCAGAAAGTAGGCGCCAAAGAAGCAGAACTGCACCAGCATCGCCTGGGTGTAGCTGAGCTCGAATATCCCTTTCAAATGCGGGATAAGAATATCGTTCAACGCCGTGATAAAGCCCCAGATGAAAAACAAACTGGTCATGGCGCCAAACAGCAGCTGCTGATGGCTCTGGGTTGGCAAGGCGCTTTCGCTGTGGGATGAGGTGGATGAAACGAAGGCCATGGCTTAGTTTCCTGTCAGTGAAAATGAAGGCGGACGGTCGGTCTTGGCCTGGCCAAAGGCCGGATTCGGCTTGTCTGAAAGCTTGAATTCCAGGCTGGTTTTTCGCTCTACGTAATCGGCCGGAATATAGCTTTTCAGGCTGGGTTTGCCATCAAGCACTATTTCATCGATATAGACGTTGTCGTTGCTGGCGCCGGGGGCGCGGATGCTGAGCTTGCCTATCTCGGTGGCTTCAAACACAGGGGCGGCCAGTACCAGCTCGGCGCGGCCCGGCAGCATGGGGTAAAGCCCCAGCGCCGAGAACACATACCAGGACGACATTTGCCCTAAATCATCCTGCCCCGGAATACCCTTGGGTGTTGGCAGCCACAGGGTGTTCAGGGTCTCGCGCACCACCTTTTGGGTTTTATGGGCGGTGCCTGTGTGCAGATACATCCAGGGGCTGTTGATGGAGGGCTGATTACTCACATCGGCAAAAAAGGCATCATCGCGGAACAGCACATAGCTGCCGTCTGGCTTGATAAAGTGGCTATCGAGCCTTGCTTCCATGGCGGCGTCGCCGCCAAGCAGCGCCGACATACCTGCGCCATCAAAGGGCAGCATCCACAGGTATTGGGCTGGGCTTCCCTCAACAAACAGATGCGGACTCGCCGGGTCGAAATCGGCCTTCCAGCTGCCGTCTTTGTTGCGGCCCTGAATGTAGCCAAGCTCGGCGGTGGCCTTGGGGTTGTAGAGGTTTTTCCAGTAGTCTGCGCGCTTAAGCAGCTGCTTGCTCTGGCTCTCATGGCCAAGGCTCGCGGCAAGCTGCGACAGGGCGAAGTCGGCGCTCACCTGCTCCAGGGTTTCGCTGGCGCCTTCCCAGGCGTTGGATTGGTCGGAAATGTAGTTGAGCGACAGCCACTGATCCAGCGAAGGCCGCTGACCACGGCAGAACACAGGGCAGCCGGTGTCGCTAAGGTCAAACTGAGTCGGCTCGGTGGCGGCCTTGTAAAGCGACTCGTAGGCCTCTTTCACCGCAAAATCATCGGCGCCGAAGGCGACAAAGTTGGCGATGGCGATGGTGGAGGGGTCGCCTGACATTACCGAGGTCGCGCCCGAGTTGTGGGTCCATCTGTCCCACACGCCGCCATATTGATTGGCTTGATTGAGCATCGACTGTGCCATGTCGGAGGCGATTTTGGGCTCCATCAGGCTTATCAGTTGCAACTGCGAGCGGTACACATCCCAGAGGGAATAGTTGGCGTACTGCGCGGCTTGACCTGCGCTCAGCTTATGCACCTTGCCATCGAAGCCGGTGTACTCGCCGTTGACGTCACTGAAAAGATTGGGGTGGTGCAGCGCATGGTAAAGTGCGGTGTAAAAGGTGGTGAGCCGGTCTTTGTCGGCCTCTGGGTCGGCGGCAACCTTGACCTTGGCCAGGGTCTCATTCCAGCGGCTATTGGCCTGGGTTTCGATGGCGGCAAAGTCTTTGTGCGCCTGCTCGGCAATCAGGTTTTGGCGGGCGTTAGCCTCGCTCACGTAAGAGATACCTACCCTCATGGTGACCTTCTGCTTCGCGGCGGTATCGAGTTCAAGCCACAGGCCAGAGCCCTTGCCAAGCTCAGGCACGCCCTTGGGGCCGTAGCCGGTGCCGCCTTCGCTGTAGCTGGCGCCCGGCAGCATCTTATCATCCTGCCAGCCACCGCTGGCGATTACGGGCACGTCCAGCTTGGCAACAAAGTGCAGGGTGTAATAGCTGTAGCGGTTGGCTTCGCCCAGATAGCCGCAGAAGTTGCCACTGGTGACTGAGCCTGTGATTTCGCCGGTTTCGGGATTAAAGCGGGTGCTGGCTTTTTCGCTGCCAAGCTGGTTGTAGGCGGTGCGGAACAGCAGCTTGGCATCTGCATCTTTAGGGAAATCAAACTCGGCGATGCCGCTGCGCTCAGTGGCGCTTAAATTCACACCAACACCGTTATCAAGCGTGAGGCGGTAGCTGCCGGGGCGCACGCTTTCATTGGCATGGCTGTAGCCCACGCTGTAGTAGGCGTCCATCAAGTCTGTGTCGGGTGAGTGCCTGATGGGCTCCAGGAATGGCAGCACAGGCACTTCGCCCGAGGCGCCAAGGCAGCCGGTGCCGGACAGGCGGGTGAAGCTGAATCCCTTAACCCGGGTGGCGTCGTAGTTGTAACCGCCGGGGGAGACGGGAATGCGCACCTTCTCTTCCAGTACGCGCTTTTTTAAGCCTTCGCTTTCATTAAGCAGCGCCTCTGTGTAGGCGTGCTCGGGGCCAAAATTGAACATACCAAAGGGCAGCGAGGCGCCTACCGCCACGTTGGCCGCCTGACGATGGTTGAAGACGCCCTGGCTGCCAATCAGCGGATTAACAAAGTCCACCGGCTGGGTAATCCAGTTCGGGCCTTTGGTCGCCTCGCTGGCGGCGATGCTGCCACCCTGGCTGCGATTTGTGTCTGAGTCATAGCTGCCGCAGCCACTGAGCGCGATGGCGCCCAGTGCGGCTGTGACGGCGAGGCCTATGAGGGTAGGGTAAGTGTGCATTGTCAGTCCTTGTGTGTCCTTTCCCGCTTTTGACGGTGGACGCTTTTAGTTTTTGTAAGGGCTCATCGCCTTGGGGCGCGCATCAATTGCTTTGCCCCAGGCTTTGTTTGGCGTTGCGGCCATCTCAAACACCAGTTCACCACCTGCCATGATGTCGTTATGGTGCAGATAGCTTTGGCTTAGCGGCTTGCCGTTGAGGTTCACGCTGGCAACGTACAAATTGTCCTGTGAAAGCCCCTTGGCGATAACCTTAAAGCGCTTGCCGTTACTGAGTTTGAGGGTGACTTCCGGCAGCTGCGGCGCACCTATCACATAGGTCATGTCGCCCGGGGTAACCGGGTAAAAGCCCATGGCAGAGAACAGATACCAGGCCGACATCTGGCCCACATCATCGTTACCGGCGAGGCCCGATGGGGTGTCGTTGGAGAGGGTGTCCATGATCTGACGAATACGTGCCTGGGTCATCCAGGGGGCGCCGGCGTGGTTGTACAAATAGGCGATATGGTGGCTCGGTTCATTGCCGTGGGCGTACTGGCCAATCAGGCCGGCAATGTCTTCGTGTTCCTTGATTTTGTCGGCATGCAGTGGGCGGGTGAAAAGCTCATCCAAACGCTCGATAAAGGCATCATCGCCACCCTTGATGTCGATTAGGCCTGCCACATCGTGGGGCACGTAGAAGCTGTACTGGAAGCTATTACCCTCGGTGAAGGGGCCCATGTACTTGGCTTCTTCCACATCAAAGTCTTTATCCCAGTTGCCTTTGCTGTCGCGGCCGCGGGCAAATTTGGTTTCTGGATCAAACACATTGCGCCAGCTTTGGGCGCGCTTATCGAAGCTTTTGGCAATGGTGGTCTCGCCCATGCTTTCGGCCATACGGGCGATGGCAAAGTCATCGTAGGCGTATTCCAACGTGATGGACACAGACTCGGGCAGCACATCCATGGGCACGTAGCCGTATTTCAGGTACTCGGGAATGGCATCGTAATTGGGGTGGTTGGCGGTGGCCGTCATGGCATCCAGCGCCCGCTTGCCATCGAAGCCGCGAATGCCCTTTTGCCAGGCGTCGCTAATCACAGACACCGCATGGTAGCCAATCATGGTCCAGGTCTCGTGGCCGTGGAACGACCAGATCGGCAGGATGCGGTCATAGCTCTGGTCATAGTGGGCCAGCATGGAGTTAATCATGTCGGGTACGCGCTCGGGGGATACCAGCGTCAGCAGTGGATGCAGGGCGCGGTAGGTGTCCCAGAGCGAGAACAGGGTGTAATGGGTAAAGTCGGCCTTATGGATTTCGCCATCGACGCCCAGATACTCGCCATTAACGTCCTGATACAGGCTTGGCGCCTGCAGCGCATGATAAAGCGCGGTGTAGAACTGGCGTTTTTGTGACTTGTCGCCCTTGGCCTCCATGCGCTCAAGCTCGGTTTGCCAGGCGGCTTTGGCGTCGCTGCGTACCTTATCAAAGTCCCAGTGGGGCAACTCGCTGCTTAAGTTTTCCAACGCATTGCTTTTATCCACCGCGGATACGCCTACCTTGACCAAAAGCGGCGCCTGATGGGGATTATCGAAGCGGGCCAGCACCTTAACAGCCTTACCTGCAGTGAAAGGAATGCGGCTGTTGACTATGGTGGAGTGCTTGCCATTTTTGTTATCGAGACAACCCATGCAGCGGTAGCGGGCGTTATCTTCGTTTATCAGCTCAATATCGTCGAAGGGGCGGGAGAAGCGGATGGCGAAGAACATGGGGCGTTCATGCGCCCAGCCGTTGGAGCGGCGCGAGGCGATAAGGGTGCTGTCATCCACCACCCGCACATCACTCCAGATCACCTTATTGGCGAAGTTGTAGATGCCGTGGGTCAAATCAATCAGTACATGGCCCTGGTCGGTTTTGGGAAAGCTGTACCTGTGCATGCCGGTGCGGGCTGTGGTAGTAAGCTCAGCATCGATTTGATAATCGGTGAGTTTTACTCTGTAGTAGCCGGGTGAGGCTTCTTCATCGTCGTGACTGAAGCGGGAGCGGTAGCCGCTGTCAGGGTCGGCGGCCGTGCCAGGTTCGGTTTTGGGCGTGCCGGTCATTGGCATGATGAGCAGATCGCCCAGATCCGAGTGGCCGGTGCCGCTGAAATGGGTGTGGGAGAAACCGACTATGGTGCTGTCGTCATAGTGGTAACCGGCGCAGCGTTTGTAGATTTCACTTTGGGGCGAGACGCCGCGCATCGGGTTGTCGGTGTCGGGGCTTAACTGCACCATGCCGAAGGGCACCACGGCGCCGGGAAAGGTATGGCCATCACCGCCGGTGCCAATAAAGGGGTCGACCCACTGGGTCAGATCCCCGGCCTGCACCTGAAGGCTGCCCAGCATTACGCCGGTCAGCAGCGACCATTTTGTTAACATTCCCATCCGCAGGGCTCCTTGCTGTTTTCTTTTTTAGGCAATGGGTTAGTATGTATAAAACATATTTGGAACGTTCCAATTTGTGTTAATATAAATTTTGACTGGTTATAATTCAATCCTTTTTCACGCTCAGGCGACTCTTCAGACCAGACTCAGGGAACTGGCATGCAGGCAAAACACACAAGAAAAAATGTCACTGTAATTGATGTGGCCAAGGCGGCGGGCATCTCCAAATCCACGGTATCTCTGGTGCTGCAGGGCAGTGACAAGGTCAACCCTGCCACCCGTGACAAGGTGCAGGCGGCCATGGCCGAACTGGGCTATGTGTACAACCGTGAGGCGGCATCGCTTCGGGGTAAACGTTCCAATCTGGTGGCGATTGTTATCAACGACCTGACCAACCCCTACTCGGCGCAGCTGGCGGTGGGGCTTGAAGCCAATATCCGCCGGATGGGGCTGTTTTCCATGTTGGTGAACTCGGGTGAAGACAAAGATACCCAAAGCCAATTGGTGCAAAGCCTCAAAGAATACAATGTGGCGGCCTTCGTGATTTGTCCTGCGCCCGGCACAGATGCGGACTGGGTGGATAGGCTCGCCGCCACAGTGCCGGTTATCCATATCATGCGGGAAGTGGCGGGGGCGAGCGTGCCCACAGTGCTGCCCGATAACCAGGCCGGAACGCTGGCCTCGACCCGCCATCTGCTGAGCCAGGGCTATACCCGTATCGGCTTTTTTGGCGGTAATCAGCGTATTTCAGACTATGGTGAGCGTTTGGCAGGCTTTAAGGCCGCGCTGGCAGAAGCCGGACTCGAACCCGCCGGTGTGTGGGAAACCGCACTGACCAATCGTCATGGTGGCCGCCTTGCCATGGCTGAGCTGCTTGCATCATCACAACGCCCCGAGGCGCTGGTGTGCTTTACCGATATTGTCGCCTACGGCGCCATTGAGCAGCTGCGTCAGCAGGGGCTTAAGCCCGGTGAGGATATGGCCATTGTCGGCTTTGACGATTTGGACGACTCGAAACTGATGACGCCGGCCCTGAGCAGCATCGCCATTGATGCCGATGCCATAGGCGCCGCCGTGTGCAGCGTGCTGGACAATATCCGCCACGGCCAGCAGGTGCCCGGGTTACAGCGGCTGCCGGTGGCGCTGAATGTGCGCGGCTCAAGCCCGAAAAAGTAACTGAGCTGGCCGGGGCTTAAATCCAAGTGCCCCGGTCAGTCGTTTATCCACGTTAAAAAGCGCCTGCCGAAGCGGGCGCCTGCGTAAGACATTCGCTGCTAAATTTTGCCTCTAACTTTAGCCAGCACGTCTTTTTGCTTCAGTTCGCTCATTGCCAGGTATGCCACCGGCACCACAAACAGCGAAAAGAAGGTGCCCATCAGCAGACCACCCACCAACACCAGGCCGATATTGACCCGTCCAAGCGAGCCCGGCCCCGAAGCTATTGCCAGCGGGATCGCGCTCAGGATCATTGCCAGCGATGTCATCAGAATCGGTCTTAACCGCGAACGGGCGCTGGCAATGGCTGCCTCTCTGGCACTCTTGCCCGCCAGACGCTGCTTGTTGGCAAACTCCACCAACAGAATACCGTGTTTGGTCACCAGCCCCACCAGTGTCAGCAAGCCTATCTGCGAGTAGATATTCATGCTCTGGCCGAACAGGCTTAAGGTAAGCAGGGCGCCCACCAGGCACAGGGGTACCGTCAGCAGGATAATCAGGGGGTCGACAAAGCTTTCAAACTGCGCCGCCAGAATGAGGTAGATAAACACCAGAGCCAGCAGGAACAGCGACTGAGTACCCGCCTGGGCGTTCATCAGCTCTTTGATAATGCCGTTGTAAGCGTAACTTTGCGATGGGGCCAGTACGCTTGGCAACTGTTCATCGAGCCATTGCTTCACTTCATCCGGGGAATAGCCCGGCATCAAACTGGCGCTGATAAGGGCGCTGTCGCGGCCCATAAAGGTCTTGATATTGGACTCGGCCGTTGCCGGTTTGATGGTGACAAACTGCGACAGCGGCAGTGCCTGCTTGGATTCAGTAATCACATACAGCTTTTCCAGTACGTGGAAATCGCCGAGCATTTTTCGGTTCACCTGAACCTGAATGGGGTAGGTAAACCCATCCTGCGCATGCAAATCGGCCGCCTTTACCGAACCAAGAAACGTCGATAGCGCGTCTGTTACATCGGCATAGCTGGCACCGGAGAGGATAACGGCATTGCGGTCGATGGACAGGTCGAAGCGAATTTTATCCCGCACTGTGGAGTTGTTGACGTTGGTCAGCCCCGGGTAGCGCTCCAGCAGGGTCACCACCTTGGCGGCTGTGGCGTCCAGGGCCTCTTTATCACGATTCAATGTGGTCAGCTGCAATTGCAGATTGGTGGGAATATTCAATCCATCGGCGGCGCGAACATTGAACGACATGTTGTAGGCAGGGAGCTGCTGCGCTTTGGTTATCAGCTGGTCTATGACGTCGGCGGCGGTTTCACTGCGTTCATCCCAGGGCTTCAACAGCACATGGTTGGTAGGGCTGCCCTCGATGTAAGACAGATTGGCAGCCACATTGGCATTGCCATCCATCAGCGCATTCAACTCATCTCTGTGGTTAAGGTGGTACTCGCGGCCAACCCCGGTGGGGCCTTTGGCGACGGCCTCAATAAAACCGGTGTCTTCGGCGGGCAACAGCACCTTGGGCATAGCCCAATAGAGCAGGGCGCCCACAGATACCAGCAGCAGGGCAATGCCCGCCATCAAACGCTTGCGCTCAAACCACTTTTCCAGCTCGCCGGCATAGAGACGAATCAGCCGCTCCTGAGTTTGCTCTACTTTTTGGAACCAGTCGGGATGCGCTTCTGCCGGTTTTATCAGGTAGGCGCTCATCATAGGTGACAGTGTGAGCGCTACAATGCCGGAGATAAGCACCGCGGCTGCCAGGGTGAAGGAGAACTGACGGAACAGATCGGCGGTGAGGCCTGACATCAACCCAATTGGCAGGTAGACGGCGGCAAGCGTCAGGGTCATGACTATGATTGGAAAGATAATTTCCTGGCAGCCCTTAATGGCGGCATTAAAGGGCGTTTCGCCTTTTTCGATGTGACGATAGCAGTTTTCCACCACCACAATGGCATCATCCACCACCAGACCGATAGCCAGAATGATGGCCAGAATAGTGAGCACGTTGATGCTGAACCCCAGCCAGGCCATAACGGCAAACACCCCAATCACACACACGGGAATAGTGACAATCGGGATCGAGGCCGCCCGCAGCGAGCCAAGAAACAGCCACACCACCAGTGACACCAGCACCACGGCCTCCACCAGTGCTGAAAAGCCTTCATCAATCGCTGTTTCGATAAAGTTGGCCTGGTTGTAAACCATCTCCATTTTGAGATCTTTGGGCAGATCCTGTTGGATCTTTTCCACTTCGGCCTTGATGGTTCGGGCCACAGCAACCGGGTTGGCGTTGGCCAGCGGCAGGATCTGCAACGACATTCCCGGATGGCCATTGATGCTCAGCAGACTTGGCCGCAGGTAGCGCTCGCCCATCACCACCTCTGCCACGTCCTTGATGCGGATTATGTTGCCGTTGTCGACCCGGATAACAAGATCGCGGATATCATCGATATTTTTCACCTGGCTTAAGGGGTTAATCGAAATATCCCGTGATTTGCCAACAATGGTGCCCGAGGTGAAAGCGCTGTTGTAAGCGCGCAGTGTCTGCACCACCTGCGCCGTGGTGACATTCAGCGCCTTCATTTGCGCCGGATTGAGCCAAACCCGTGCCGCCTGAGGTGAGCCCCCATAGGGCCCCCATACGCCGCCAACACCTTGCAGATTCTTGAATCTGGGCACAATTTGCTGGCGAATGTAATTTGCCAGCGCCTGTTTATCGGTATTGCCAAGGCTGATAAAGCTGATGATATTGCTGGTGGCGTTCTTGGCTGAGGTGTCGTCGGTCACCCTGGGCCTGTCGGTCATGCTCTGGGGGAAGTCTTCAATGGCTTCGACGCTGGAGCGCAACTTGTTCATTAAGTTGGTGTATTCGACATCGTCGACATCGTCATTGAACTTAATTGACAGGGTGCAGCTGGCCTCGCGGCAATCGGTGCTGGTGGTGTTGACCTTATCGAGGCCTGAGGCCACATCGATAAGCTTGTTGGCTACGTTTTCCGACATAAACTCGGCGCTGGCGCCATCTATGCTGGCGTGCACCGAGGCCGAATGGGTCTTGTAATCGGGAAAGTAGCGAATCGGCAGCTTATCGAATGAAACCAGCCCTAGCAGTACCATCATGATACTGATCACAGTGGCAAATATAGGGTGACGAATACAAATTTCCGGCAGACGCATCAGTGCTTCTCCTGTGTGTCGGCGGGTTTGTCTGGCACTAACCTGACCCTGGCATTCTCGGTAAGGTTCTGAATGCCGGTTTTCACCACCATATCAGAGGCCTGCAGGCCAGCCGTAACCACAACATCACCATCGTTGGTGTTATTTCCCAGGGTGACATTGCGCTTTTGCACCCTATCGCCGCTGACCACCCAAACGAAGCGCTCCTTGTCTTTGGCGACCACGGAATTTTGCGGCACCAACAGGCGTTCGATGTTTTCGCGAAAGATTTGTTTGACGCTGGCGAACATGCCGGGGGCGAGGGCGTAGTCCGGATTCGACAGCGACGCATGCACAGCTACCCGGCCGGAGCTTTCATCCACCACGGGCGCGACATAGGTGACGATGCCTTCAAAGCTGCGGTCTTTGTAGGTCTCGACCTTGACCTGTACCTTTTGCCCGCTGGCGGCCTTACCAAAATCCTCCTGGCCCAGGGCGTAGCGGATTTCCACCGAGTCCACCCGGTAGAGGGTGACCAGAGGATCGGCTTCCTTAAGCCGGGCGCCGATGGAAGGTTTAAAGGAGCTCAGCTGGCCATCGAAGGGGGCGCGCAGATAGTAATCATTGAGCTCGGCGGCCTTGAGTTTGAACTCGGCATTGGCTAGATTCACCGCCTCTTCCAGCTCGTCGGCATCCTGTTTGGAGAGCGAGCCAGGCTCTTTGGCCAGCAGCTCGCGGGTGCGTACCAGTTTGGATTTGGCCAGGGCCAGATTGCTGCGGGCCATGTCCAGCTCCGCCCTGGCCTTGGTGCTGTCGAGCTCGGCAATTAACTCTCCTTGCTGGACCTTGTCACCGTCGTTAAAGTAAACCGCAACCAGCCTTGCGCTGCCGCTTAGGCTGAAGCCGAGCTCCACCGAATCGATGGCGGAAATCTTGCCGACTTCGTTGCTGACATCGCGAAAGGATGCCTTTTTCACCGGCTGGGCGGTGACCGGAATGGCGTCGGTTGCCGGGGGCTCTTCTGCCGAAACAGGCAACACAGTCAGGATGAAAAGGATAGATACAGCGAAGCCGAAACCCGCTCGGCGCAGCCTTGATCTGTTCATAAAAATACGCTCCCTGCCTGAACAACTTATAAGCAATGAGGGTACCGAAAAATGCCAGCGGCAAGGCCGAACATGCCCATATTGAAAGGGTTTTGGGCCGTTCAGTGATCAAGATCCACTTTTAATGATTGGGTTGTTATTTTGATGATGCAGCTCTGCTGCCTGTGGGTTTTTGAGCTGTTGCTGTGATGCAGCGAAGGGTTTGCGCTTCATGTGCAGCCTCAGCAGCTACAGTTTGCCATCAGGCATAAAAAAGGGCGCCTTGGCGCCCTTTGTTTTGTCAGTTTTGCGTCAGCTTTGCAGAATTTGCAGTGGCAGCCCCAGCAGGCCATCGCCCATACCGGCAAAGTACCAGATGATGGCGACAAAGGCGCCGAGGGTCAGCAGGTACCACACGGCAGAGAAGATTTGGCCGTAACGGTCGAGGGGGATCAGGTGGCTGTGATGACGACCACGCCACTCAAACAGAATTTCGGCGCTGCCAATCAGCAGCAAAAAGCCCAGCAGGGCGAGCCCCAAGCTGTAGCTCAGCCACACCCCGAACACGGCGCCGAGCACACAGATCAGTAGCCCGGTTTTGCTGTTCATTGAAAAGCTGATGCTTTTAATCACATGACCGCCGTCCAGTGGCAGAATTGGCAGCAGATTAAACAGGTTCAGCAATGAGTTGAAGGCAGCGAGACCGGCAAAAAATGGGTTGTCAGTCAGCCACCAACCTACCAGACAGGCGAGCGACATAAACAGGCCAAAGGTGGGTCCCATGATGGAAATCACCACATCCTGCCAGCGGGTGTTTATTTTGTCTTCCGACAGCGCCAGACCACCCATAAAGGGGATAAGGTAAAAGCCTTTGGTTTTCATGCCGAAGTACTTCATGGCTCGTACGTGGCCGTATTCATGCACCACCAGACAGGCGATAAGCGCCAGGGCAAACTGGAATGAAAACAGCCAGCTGTAGGCGGCAAGGCTGGCGCCCGCGAGCACTGCCTTGATGACTTTGGCACTTTTGAGCAGCTTAAAGCCCAGCGACGCCAAACCCACCAGACTCAGCTTTTGAGTATTCTGCCGTGGCAGCTCAGGCTCCTGCCGCTCCATGTCTTTTTCATCACGACTGCCTTCGGCAAGAATTTGATCTTCAACCAGCAGCCGATAATCCAGCTTAAAGGGTTGCCAAATCAGATCGGTTTCCAGCCTTACCGCAATTTTTTGCGGCTCGTCCTGTTCAGCCGTTTGGGTTTGCAGATGAAATTCGTGTACCCGCAGGCCCTGATTATCGACTCCCGCGACTTTTTGCGACACCAGCTGGTTGTCCCAGTAGAGCTCCTGCCATCCGGCGAGTGAGCCCTCCAGTCGTAAGGTTTTCCCAAGACACTGAACCCTGAGCAATTCCAAAATGCACCTCGTTTCCCTGCTCTGAATATGCGCCGGGCCGGAAAATGGCCGTACGCAACAAATTGGCCAGCATCATAACGGGAAACGGGGCGTTTTTCAGCTGTCTAATGCGCTGATGAGTTCAATGGCATCTGCCAGTGAATTCAACTGCAATTTGGCCAGACAGCAGTGCCCCTGAGTTGCCAGATGGGCGCGAAGGAGTTGCGTCAGCTCAGCGGTAGAGATAGCGCCGTCCGCCAGCAGGCTATGGTCTTCTGTGAGCGTAAAGCGCGTGAGGGTAGCATCAATCAGCACATCGCCCGGGCACAGCAGGTGGCGGCATTCCAACTGATACTTTTGCCAGTCGGCTTGTAGAGGCAATGGCAGAAGTTCGTCACAGCCCTGCTGCTGGAGCAGGGCTGGCCACTGTGGCTGAGGAATTGGCATCAGGCTTTGACGCTGTAGTCGAAGTTTACTTCCTGGCCCTGATTGGTAACTATGCAGGTGCCGTGTTCACGTTGGGTGCGGTTAAATGCCTGCCCTATATGAATTTCGACGTTGGCGAAAATGTGTTTCAGCACTTCAATGCGGTAGTTGTTGTAGTAGTTGTCTACTTCCTGCCTTACCGCGTCGTGCTCGAGTTCTTCGCGGGTGCGTTCTTCCGCCATGCGCTTCTTCTCTTCCATCATCATCTTCACCTGCTCGTACATCACAGGATCGTCCTGCCATTCGCTCTTGGGCGGCAGTTTGCGGATGCGGGCATCGATATCGAGGCAGGCCACTACCATGGATTTCACGCTTTCATCGAGGGCTTTAAGGTCGGATTTCAGCTGGCCAAGATCCATGGCGCAGAATACTTCGGTTTTGGTACCGGCGGTAGCACCAATCACCACGGCACGCACGCCCTTGGCGGCATGGGCCTGACCGCCAACCAAATCGCCGCGGCGGCCGTTGTTGTCGCTCACAATCAGTTTGCTGCGGGTTTGGCTGTGACTGTGCAATAGCTGTTTGGTCACCTGAATATCGCCGTCGGCAATCAGATCGGAATACTGCACGAACTGGGCGGCAATTTGCCCCTTGGCCTTAAGCACAGTGGAATGTTTGCCTTCGGCGAGCTGACGGCCAATGACCCCTTTGCTGACAATGATGTCGCCTTCGGCTTCAAGTTGGGCCGAGTCGACAAAGCCCATCACGGTAATGTCACCGCTGGCCCGAACCTGCATGCCTTCGTGCACATCACCGGTGATCAGCACCGAGCCTTTAAAGTTTACATGGCCGTATTTCACGTCCACTTCTTTGATTTGGAGCACATCGTCAACCTGCATGCCGGTACGGGTTTCCACCGGTTGGCCGGCCACAGTGGCAATCAGCTTATTGGGATCTTTGGGTGAAATCGCCGTGCCTTCGCCGGGCACCAAAGCGACATCCTTGCCGGGCTTGGGCTGCAGCACTTCACCTTTCACTGTGTAACCTGCGCTGCCCTCGGTGGCGGGGATTTTAACCATCAGCGCATCGTTGGGTTTTACGGTGATCACCGAGCCAAGGTTACGCATATCGACTGTGCCGTCTTCCCGCTCCTGGGGTTGCAGCAAACGCTCACGGGCCAGTGCCACCTTACGCTCGAGAATGGCGTTTTCGCCGTTAACGGCCGGTTTGCCGATAGCAATCACCTGTTGGCAGCTGGCGCCGGGTTCGAGCAGAGGGATTTGTTTCAGCAACTGCTCAATGCGCACCTTGCTAAGCCCCATGGACACCCCTTCGGATTTGAGAGCCATGAGTACATCGGGGAGGGAAATCTGTTTGCCACCGAACGCAGCGGTAATGACCATTTCGGCCTGCATTCTGTCGGGGCTGATTTTTATTTCAACTTTGCCGTCACGTTTTTCGGCAATGGCAAAAAACTGCTCAAATTTTCCGTCGTCCTGACCGCAGAGTTTATTGATGCTGATAACGGCTTTTTGAATGACAGGATCGAGGGGGTACAAATCGTCAAATCCCGGCAGTGACAGTAACTCCCGCAGATCGGTTTCGGTGACGGGGCCGTGCTCGGCGGGAATTAATCGAAGTTCCGCCTTGGTGCCATCCGAGCTCAGCTCAAGCAGTTCTGGAGCCAACATAAGTGTATACCCGTTTATCTGTAGTTATTTTTCTTCGGTTTAAGTCACAACTAACCCTAAAAAACTTATTCCCGGTAGGGGGTTAGTAAAGTATCAAGCCTTCGGAGTATAACAAGATAAACTTTCGCCAAAAAAGTGTGCAGCGACTAATTTGTGCACTGGTTTTCAGTTTAGTTATTTTTCTTAAAACTGACCAGCTTGGGATATTTGGCGACTAATTTTGCATCAATGCTGCTTGCTGGTGGTATCAACTGTTTTTGTTGTAATACACCTTGTATTTGTTGTTTTCTGCTTGGGTGTGTACCTTGCCGAAAACCTTGGCAATGGTGTCGGAATAGGGCAGGTGGCGGTTGGCGACAATACACCAGTCGCCATGGGGCTTAAGCTGGGCCTTGCTGTCGGCTACAAAGCGGGTGGCGATATCTGTGGTACTGCTAAGGCCGTCGTGAAATGGCGGATTGGAGATCACCGCATCGAACTGGCCTTCGACCTGCGCCAACCCATCGGAGGCATACACTCTGGCATTCATGCCGTTGGCCTTAAGCGATAACTCGCAGGACAACAGCGCCATGGCGTTGATGTCGACGCAATCCAGTTGCAGCGCCGGGTTGGCTTTCAGCAGCGCAATGGCAATCACGCCGGCGCCACAGCCGAAATCCAGCACCCGGCCCGACAATGCGGGCAGATTATCCAGCAGCAGAGCCGTGCCTTCATCGAGCCGTTTATCGGAAAATACCCCAACCATATTGCAGATGGTGACATCGCCGCCGGGCAGGCTCAGCTGATATTGGCTGACAAAATCATCGACCTTCGGCTTCGCCGCTTCGTCCAGCAGCACCGCGGTGTACAGCAGGCAATGACGGGCATTGTCCCGTTTCACCGGCTTGGAAAAGTACGCGCCAGTGAGCTTGTCTACCGATTTGATCCCGCCCTTGTTTTCACCCACAACCAGCAGCAGGCCTTCCGGTGCCAGATGCCAGGCCGCCAGGGCAAACAGGTAGGGCGCCAGTGCCTTGGCCTTGGGGAAATACACTATCACTGCATCGAACTTGTCATCGGTTTTCAGCTCATGGCCAAAGTGCAGCTTAAGCCTGCTATTGGTGGCTGCGTTCTGATGCAGGAAGTGATTGAAATCCAGCGCAAGTCCGCTCACTTCCGGGCAATGTTCCAGCAGCGTTTTACAGAGTGTATCTGACTCAAAATTGAGTACGAGCACCCGTTGATTTTCGAGTAACTCACTGTTTCTGATGAGAAGTTGCGAAGGATTGGTAAGCAAGGCCGGGTCTTGAGCTGAGAATTTGGCGCAATTATACCCCATGCCCCTTGATGCATCAGCCAATTTTACTGTGCAGCGCCTCGATTCCTTGCCTAAGCTTTAGCTAAGGCTAACCGCCGACGGAAGGTGCTGCGGCCACAAGCCTGCAACGCAAGCAAACTTACGGAGAGTTTTGATGCGCCGTTATATGACATGGATGTGGCTGATGATGATAAGTCTTGGTGTGGACGCCAAGATCATTGCCCACGAACAAGTCGAGACCGAGGCGCTGACCGTATCTGATTTAAGGCTCATATTTTCCCGGCAGCGTCTGTTTTGGCCTGATGGCACTCCCATCAGGGTATTCGTGCTGCCCCCCGACTCCGAACTGCACAAACGTTTTTGCACCGATGCGTTGGAAGTCCTGCCCTACGTGCTGCAACGGAACTGGGATCGACTGGTTTACTCCGGCACCGCTGACCGCCCCGAGATTGTCAGCACGCTGGCGGAAATGCGGGTGAAGGTGGAACAAACACAAGGGGCAATTGGATATCTGCCGGATGAAATCACTGCACAGGATGATGCGCATGAAAAGCAATAACGGCCTGTTGTGCTTGCTGCTGCTGGGGCCTGGTGTCTCCTGCGCAGAAGAGTGGCAGTTTAATGGCTTTATCAGCCAGGGGCTGGTGGCAGTGGATGGCAGTGAGTTTTTTACCGGCAAGGACGATACCAGCCTCGAATTAACAGAAGCAACCCTGATGGCCTCCTGGCGGCCCTGGGAAAACCTGCGCTTTGCCGGTGCCCTCAGTTATCGCCAGCGTGGCACCCTGATTGACGAACATCTGCAAGCCGATTACCTGTTTTTGGAATACTTAAGCCCCATTGAGTCGGGCTTTTTGGGGATGCGTCTTGGGCGGGTGAAAAATGAAGTGGGCTTTTTCTCCAGCACCCGTGACGTGCCTTTTTCCCGCCCGGGCATTTTGCTGCCGCAATCCATTTATGCTGATTACTATCGTGATACCCAGCTGCATATCAATGGCGGTGAAATTCTTGGGCGCCACCATCTGGCCGATGGAGAACTTGCTTGGCACCTCACCGGCGGGGTGCTCAATATCACCGACGATTTAACCCGCAACACCATCGGCACCCTCGACTTCGGCACCCTGGATTCCGACTACTTCTATTCAATCGATCTGGACTACAGCACTGACTCGCTGCGCCTTGGCGCCAATGTGTATCAAACCTTACTGACCTACGATGGTGGCTTGCCGGGGGCCTTTGCCGAGCTTGAGCTGTTGACCTGGGTGTTGTCGGCGCAGTACCGGGTGGGCGCGCTGGAGCTGACCTCGGAGTTCAGTCAGGGGGAGCGCACCCTGCGGGGAACACCACTGGCTGGTTGGCAGCAAGAGCAGCCATACCGGGGTTATTATGTGGATGCCCGTTATGGGCTGAGTGACACCCTGGATATCTTTGTCCGTTATGACTATTCGGTTGAAAACCTTGATGATCCCGACGGCAAACTCTTGGCTGAGGCCGGGATCCCGGCCTACTTTGGCTATGCCCGTGACTGGACCCTGGGCGGCCGCTGGCGCTTTGCCGACAACTGGCTGCTCAGCGCTGAATATCATTGGGTCGAGGGCGCCTCCTGGGTGCCGCCCATTCTGAACAAGGACCCAATGACCCAGGACGAACACTGGTCTGTGCTGGCCCTTGAAGTGTCCTACCGAATGCAGTGGTGAACCTATGACGAAAGTTTCCCCCGGCAGTTGGTTTTTGAGTCTCAGATGGAAGGTACTGATCACCGTATTCTTCCTGATGACTGTGCTGACCCTGGTGCTTGGCAACTTTGCCTACCGTGAGCTGGGGCGCCAGCAGGGCTTTTTGCTGGAATCCCAGCAGCACACATTACAACAAAACTTAAGCCATGCAGTGTCGCAGGCAGTGGACGTGGCTGTTTCCAGTGCACATCAGGTGCTGCTGCTGGCGGGCCCGAGGGTGTTTGAGTCCAAGCTCAGCCACAGCGAATTTGAAGCGCTTTGGGGCGAGGTGCAGCTGGCCTGGGGGCTGGATGCCTTTGGCCGCATAGCCCAAAACAGTCACAGTGGTTTTTACCTTGGACGCCTGCCCGGGGATGATGAATACAAATGGTTTCAGCGTTGGAGCCGCGCCAGTGTGCCCATCTGGCGTATTCATTGTGTTGAGCGCTGTTTGCTGCAAGTGCAGGTGCCTGTGCTGAAAAACAAGGTTGCCCATCGCTTCTATCTTGAAATGGAACTCACTTCGCTGCTCACCAGTTTTCGCTCCCAGGAGGAGTTTGAACTGGCGGTGCTGAGTGGTCGTGAAGACTCAACCAATGGCACCCGCTTCTGGGGCCGCAAGCTTTTCAATATCAGTAACCGCCAATCCAGTCTGCCGCTGCTTGAAGAGGCCAGCGCCAGCTTGTCCTGGCAGGATGTTACCGCCAAGCAGCGTTTGTACCGGTTACACGGCGAACCCTATGCCCTGTGGTACTTCTCGCTGGATGCCAGTGATGATGGTCCCGGCATAGTGGTGCTGTGGCAGCTCGATGAATGGCATCAGCTGTTAAAAGCCTTCCAGCAGAACATTCTTGGGCTGCTGCTGATTGCCTTACTGTTGACCGGCGCCCTGATGGCGCTGGTAGCCTGGTCTCCGATACGGCGGCTTGAGGGCCAAACCCGAATGCTGCCGCTCATCGCTGAGCGCCGTTTCGACGAGGTGCGCACTTCTCTGAAACCCAGAACCGCACTGTTTCTCGATGAAGTAGACATGATGGGCAGCTCCATGTTGGAGCTGGCCGACCGGCAGCAAAGCCTGGAGCAGGATGTCGATGTTTACACCCGCGAGCTTGAGCGGATGGCCATGCTGGATGTGCTCACCGGCTTGCCCAACAAGGCCATGCTAATTCACGAACTCAATAAGGCCATTGCCTGTGTGGGGCGGGTGCACGACCGTATTGCGCTGCTGTTTTTGGATCTCGATGCATTTAAGCGGATCAACGATGCGCTGGGCCATAACGAAGGGGATGAGCTGCTGAAAATTATCGCCTCGCGGCTCAGTAACAGCGTGCGCAGCATGGACACGGTGTTCCGCCAGGGCGGGGATGAGTTTTTGATCCTGCTGCGCGGTATCCGTGATGAGCAGGACATTCGGCGGGTGATCCATAAGATTTTTGCCGCCTTGCAGCAACCTGTGGTGCTTGGCAATCACAAGCTGATTGTCACCACCAGTATTGGGGTCGCCATGTGCGACTCGCCGTCGGTGAATGCCGAAGAGCTTATCAAGTATGCCGATCTTGCCATGTATCAGGCGAAGGATGCCGGTCGCTCCAATTTCCGGGTGTTTACCGAAGACATGCTGCACCATGCCAACAACCGTCTGATGGTGGAGCAGGATATCAACAGTGCCATTGCCGAGCGCGAATTGTCGCTGTTCCTGCAGCCGATTGTTGGGCTTAAAGATGGTCATATCAAAGGCTTCGAGGCCTTGGTGCGCTGGTTCCACCCAAGCCGGGGCCTAATCATGCCCGGCAACTTTATCCCTCATATTGAAGAGAGTGACGCCATCATCAAGCTGGGTAACTATGTGCTGGCTGAGGCGGTGGAAATACTCAAACGCTTCAGGCTGCTGGGCTGGGATGATATCTACATCGCCGTTAACCTGTCGGCGCGCCACTACCTGACGCCGGGCCTCAGTGACTACATCAAAAAACTGCTGAGCAGCAGCATGGTGCCGCCACAAAGCCTGCTGCTGGAAGTGACCGAAGAGAGCGTTATCGAACAGGTCGACAAGGCGATGGAGGTCATGCGCGAGCTTAAGCTGCTTGGCGTGCGGATCGCCATTGATGACTTTGGCACCGGCTATTCGTCACTCAGCTACCTCAAGCAGTTGCCCTTTGACGTGCTGAAAATTGACCGCTGCTTTACCGCGGGAGTGCTGGAGAATGGCGCCGACACCCATATTGTGACTACTGTGATTGATTTGGCGCACCACCTTGGCAGAACTGTGGTGGCGGAAGGGATTGAAACTGAATTGCAGTGCGAGTTTTTGGAGGCGGCAGGCTGCGAGCTGGCGCAGGGGTATCTTTACTCCAAGCCCATCACTGAAGAGAAAACCCTGGAAGTGTTGGAATCGATTGCCATTACCCGCCGTTGGCCCAAAGGCGCCGATCACGTGCCCCTGGGCCAAAAGGCGGGTTAGAGGTCAAAGACCAAAGATCAAAGATTGACGGCCTGCTTGGATTCAGTACTGGCCTCAGCATTGCCCTCAGCATTGGCGGCTGTATCTGTTGCTGGCTCTTTCGCTGATTGCGCCGATCCAGTCGCGGCTTGGGACACCTCTGATGCAGCCACGTTTTGTACATCTTCCGCAGGCTTTACCATATCGGCAGGTGCAGCCACAGGTGCAGCAGGCTGAGCCGCCGGAGCCACGTCCATTTTAGGTTCTTCCACGGCTGGAGGCAGTGTCACAGTGGGGGCGGTTGGCGCCACCGCGGCTTTCTTTGGCCTTGGCAGCAGGCTCATCATCTTCTGCGCAATCTCAGTATTGTCCTGATGACCGATAAACAGGCCCGACGCCGGTCCCTGGGCAAACACCTGCACATCCAGCGCTGTGTGGCCGCCGCTGGTCCAGCCGGTAAAGCTGCGGGTATCGATAATCTTCTTGATAGCATCGGCCAGCACGCCCTGGCCCTGAGGTCTGGCTTTGGTGAGACTATTGAGTTCATCATCACTCAGCTCAAAGCCCAGGCTTGCCTGCATCGGAGCTTGCCAGTCATCTGACTCAATGGCTTTACTCGCCATCAGATCCGGGCTTGCGCTGACAGCGCGCAGCAGCGCGGCATTCCACTCATATTGCCCATCGGCACCTATGCTGAGACCGCCGGTGTTGTGGTCGGCAGTCACCACCATCAGGGTATCGCCGCGAGTACGCACAAACTCTTCCACGACTTCGATTGCACGGGCAAATTCATCCATTTCACCCATCGCAGTCACTATATCGTTATTGTGGCCAGCCCAGTCAATCAGGCTGCCTTCAACCAGCAGTACAAAGCCTTTGTCGTTTTGTGCCAGCAGCTCCAGTGCCTTGGCGGTGAGGGTGGACAGTTGATTGGCCCCCGGATTATCGATTACCCAGGGCAGCTGAACATCGGCAAACAGACCAATGACCTTGCCGCTTTGAACGGCGCTCAGGGCCTGAATGTCCGTCAGATGGGTATAACCCTTTGCGGCAAATTGCCCCAGCAAAGCGTCATCGAAATAACGCTGACCGCCGCCCAGCAGCACCTCGGCGTTACTGTCGAGAATGGCTTTGGCTATCTCATCGTAATTTTTACGGCTTTCATTGTGGGCCAGGAAGGCCGCCGGTGTGGCGTGGTTTATCTGGCTTGATACGGCAACGCCGGTGGCAAGGCCTGCCTCGCGGGCTTTTTCAAACAGGGTTGGCAGGGGAGACTTGTTCACATCCACCGAAATGGCGCCGTTGTAGCTCTTGTGACCTGTGGCAAGGGCGGTGGCCGCTGCCGCTGAGTCGGTCACATAACCCGATACACTGGCCGGGTAGGTGCTGGCCATGCCTGCCAACAAACGGTCAAACACGGTCTGCTCAATTTCTTCGGTGTCCGGGTTGTCTTTAAAGTAACGGTAGGCCGAGGTGTAGGCGGGTCCCATACCGTCACCCACCATGATCACCATGTTTTTGGGTTTGGCGGGTGTCTTGAGCGGATCTGTGGTGGCGGTGACGGCAAACGGCAGCGAAAGCAATAAAACTGCCAGGAATTTCGATGACATAGTCTTCCCCAAAATGGGGCGCGTTGCGCCCCTGCACTGGTTATTTTTTGATGCGTGCTTCGATGGCATTCATCAGCATGCCGGTAATGTCCACCTCGAAGGCGGCTTCAATTTCACGGATGCAGGTTGGGCTGGTGACGTTAATTTCGGTGAGCTTGTCACCAATCACATCCAGGCCGACAAAAATCAGGCCGCGGCGCTTAAGTTCTGGCCCCAGGGCCTTGGCGATACGCCAGTCTGCCTCAGACAGCGGCTGGGCAACACCACGGCCACCGGCAGCAAGGTTGCCGCGGGTTTCGCCCTGCTTTGGAATGCGCGCCAGGCAGTAAGGTACTGGCTCGCCATCCACCACCAGGATGCGCTTGTCACCGGCGGTGATTTCCGGAATAAACACCTGCGCCATGGCGTAGCAGTTGCCGTGGTTGGTCAGGGTTTCGATGATAACGCCGAGGTTGGGGTCGTCCTGTTTTACCCGGAAAATCGAGGCGCCGCCCATGCCGTCCAGTGGCTTTAAGATGATATCGCCATGCTCGGCATGGAAGGCGCGAATACGGGCGGCATCACGGGTAACCATGGTCAGGGGGGTAAACTCGCTGAACCAGGCAGTAAACAGCTTTTCGTTGGCGTCGCGCAGGCTCTGTGGCTTGTTTACTATCAGCACACCGGCTTCTTCGGCGCGCTCCAGCATGTATGTGGCGTAGATATATTCGGTATCGAATGGCGGGTCTTTACGCATCAGAATCACGTCAAGATCGGCCAGCGGCGCATCAACGGCTTCACCCAGCTCAAACCAGCAGTCGGCGTTTTGCATCACCTTGAGTGGATGCATGCGGGCGCGGGCCTCGCCTTTGACCATGGCAAGATCCTGCATCTCCATGTAATACAGGGCGTAGCCCCGGGCTTGGGCGGCCAGCAACATGGCGAAGCTGGAGTCCTTTTTGATATTGATGTCGCTGATGGGGTCCATCACTATGCCAAGCTTAATCATCTTGCGTCCTCTTTGCTGAGCGAGCCGGTTAACCCAGATCGCCAAATGTCATTTGCAGTGCCGTGATAGCGGTCAGTGCCGCCGTCTCGGTGCGAAGCACCCGGGGGCCAAGCAGAACCTCGCTGAATTGATGGGTTTCTGTCATGGCAATTTCTTCCGCCGAGAGTCCGCCTTCGGGGCCAATCAGCAGTCTGACTCTGGGATTGTCGAGCTTGAGCCCGGCAATGCCGTGGCTGGCTCTGGGGTGCAAATTCAGTTTCAATGCGCTGGAAGGCTCGGCGCACCAGTCTGCCAGCTCCATTGCTGGACGAACCTCTGGCACAGTGGCGCGGCCACATTGTTCGCAGGCGCTGATCACGATTTTTTGCCACTGGGCGATTTTCTTCTCCAGCCGCTCGCCGGTGAGCTTAACGCCGCAGCGCTCTGAAAACAGCGGCGTGATGGTGTTTACGCCAAGTTCCACCGACTTTTGCAGGGTGAAGTCCATGCGATCGCCGCGGGAAATAACCTGCCCCAAATGCAGATTAAGCGGTGACTCGCTTTGGTTGTCGGTGGCCGACAACACCTTGACTGTCATCGACTTTTTACCGGCAGTGATGATTTCTGCCAGATAGTCTTTGCCATCGCCATTGAACAGGCTGAGGTGTTGTCCTTCTCCCATGCGCAGCACCCGGCCTACGTGGGCAAAGCCGTCTTCATCCAGATCAAACTGTTGTGAAGGAGACAGAGGAAAGGGCTGAAAAATTCTTGGGATTCTCATTGGGTGTCCTGACGCTGGTTACTGACTAGTCCGCCGCACGCTTGTTTGCCTCTTGGGCGCAGCCCCGTGAGACAAAGGGATTATGGTTGCCCTGGGTTTTGGCAATCAGGGCGTCGCGCTGGCATTCAATAGTATCAACTGGATAGCTTTTATCCCATGCCTCGAACAATTTTAATTGGGCGGAGGCAATTTTAAGCCCGTAGGTTTGCTTCATATAAAGGTAGCTGCGGGCAATGGCGCCGCGGGCGTGCGCCGGTGGCTGGGCACGGCGGCCTTTGAAGTCGATGGCCATATCGCACTGACCGTATTGGCCGCGCTGACCGTTCCACTGGCTGAAGCGGAAGTTGCTGCGATCGCCATTGACCTCGCCGATGGCAGGCACCAGATTGTGCAGATCGGCTTCCATGCGCATGAATTGCTTGTCGTTGCCGGCACATGCCTTGCGGCCACCCTGTTGCCAGCATTGCAGCTGGTGGCCAAATTCCCAGGCAGGTACCAGATGTTCCCACTCGATCCGTTCGGCACGCTCGGCACGTTTACGCACCTGATAGCCACAGGATGGCAAATCCACCTCCCAGCGTTTGCCATTGAGGCGAATATCGCAGCCGCAGTAGAAGCTGCGCATCGGCAGATCGCGGTAGATTTTCTGTGCCTTGCGTTTGGCGTCTGAGAAGTTGGCAGGGTGGCTGGCAGCCTGGGTGAAACTTGCTATAAAAATCAGTAATACAATGAGATAGCGCAAAATAATCTATGACTTTAATTGTGAAAAAGGCGGCTTTGACCGCTCTGAAAGAAGCTGGATGGTAAATCAATCGACTGAGGTGGGCAAGGCAGTGGCAGGCTGTAAATATTGCCGGCAGCGGCGGCACAGATAGCGGGTATCACCGCGGCTGACTTTGTTATGACGGCGAACGCTCAGTTCCACCGGGCCGCAGCCGCACTGGTAGCTGATGCTCTTGCTGACGCTGCGGGTATCCAGGCTGTGGGTGGTGCGCGGGGAAAGGCCAAACAGGGTGCGCATCAGCGTTTGCCACTCATGTCCATGGGGTTTGACCTTGCCGTGCAGTCGATGCGCCAGCAAATGACAAAGCTCGTGGGGAATGACCTCGGTAAAAAAGATGTCGGGGTTTTCTTCCAGCAGCTTGGGGTTTAATCGAATAAGATTCAGCTGACCATAGGCCATGCCAGCGGTTTTGCCGCGAACATCAAACCTGAGATTAGGGCGGGGCAAACTCAGTCCAAGACCCGCCTCCGCTCGAAGACAGGCGCTTTCGAGATGCAAAAAGGCATCTTCTTCCACGGCGCTGCGCGGCGCCATGTTTTCACAGTTGGCGAGCACGCCGGATAAGGCTTTTACTGGGCGTTTGATTGCCTTTGTTGTTTTTTTGGGGCGTAAAAAGCTGAACATACAGATCCCTGAGCCAATGCGCTGACATTTTACCCCCGGGGCTCCGTTGCGGGCAAATATACTGGGGGCAAATACGGGCTTGGCTGTGCTACAGCAAACATAAAAAAGCGGGGCATTTGCCCCGCTGTTGCTATCTGCGCTACTTGATTCAGAGCGTGGATGCCGCCAGTTCCACCATAGCGCGCACCTGCTCGGCAATGGCTTTGCCCGCTTCGGCATCGTAACCGGCCACTTTCGGGGTATGGATATGGCCCACCGGGATCTTCAAACCGAACTGATCCCGCAGCAGCACCGCGCGGTAAGAAATCTCATTGGACAGGTAGCCGCCGCCGGAACCTTCGACCGAGGTTTCGTTATAAAGCTCAGACAAGGAGCGGGCCTCAAAGCTGCCCTTGGACAGGGTAGTGACCTTGTGATTGTCGTTGATTTTGTAACTGCCGGGCGCGGCCTGCATTACCGAGGCAGGCAGTGAAAACTCCACAAACTCATCGCCATTCAGGGTCTTGCCGTTGAGCATTGGGGCAATGGGGCGGGTCTTGCTGGCGCCGGTGAGCACGTTCAGGTTATCCGGCGCCTCGGCGCTGCGGTTGCGGCCGGGGAAACGCTCGAGGTCGAAATCATCGCGGCCCATGCTGACGGTAAACACCGCACTAATGGAGCGTTTGCGATAGAAGGGGGTGAGCAGCGACTCAATCATGCCCTGGTCGAAATCGGCAAAGCGTACCGGGATCATCACTGTCTCGATTTGTGCCTGCTTGCCGCCCACCTTGAATTTATAACCGTCGAGCATCAGCGCTGTGATGCCGGAGGGATTGCTTTGCTGAATATTGCGGTCGAGGAAGAAGGGGTCAAAGCCGGTCAGCAGAATGCGGATTTGCACATCGTCGCCAAACTGAATGTCGGAGAAGCCCCGTGATGCAGCTTCAACGGCGCGCACCAGAATGTCGCGCTGCCAGGGCACTATGTTATAGCCTGCGGGGCTTGTTTTCAGGTGGCTGCGCATGGCCAGTCTGGCCCAATACAGGCTGCGATCGTCAATGTTGCCGGACTGCACATCCCGCACCGCCTGTTGCCACAAACGAATGCCCTGAGCGGCGGTCATTTGGGTCACCTGCTTTTCTTCATTGCCTGCGGCAAGCTTTTCCTGCAGACCCGTCACAAAACCCTGATAACGGTTGGCGACATCCGGGAACTCGGCTTTGGCCTTATCAACGCGGAGCTCTTCCACGTCGAGGCTGGCCATGGCGGCCATGGGGAGGGAGGCCATAAAGAGCGCAGGGAGTATTCGCTTGAACATAGGGGGCGTCCTTTTCTCGATGATTTCGGTTCTATCAGTTGGCTCGGTTTTAATCAGCCGGTTTCAATCAGTTGATTAGCCAGATTTTAGTAGAAAAACAGGGGTACCACAGCTGTCATGGAAAAGCGAGGTTGGCATACAACTTTTTGCCGCTTTTGGTGGATTAGGTGTTGTGTATGAGGAGGCTGGATTTTGGCGTCCCTGCAGCCGTGTCACGCAGATGGCAGTTGACCCTCTATCAGGCTTTCTGAGTCTCTGCCGTCTTTGAATTCAGCCCATCAGACCAAGCAGTGACTCCTGGCTGCCAAAGCGCTTGGTAAAGAAGTCGAGAAACACGCTGATGTTGGTGGCGAGCTGCTTGCGGCTTGAATACACGCCGTAAACTTTAAAGGGTTCCATTGGCCACTCGGGCAGTATGGGTACCAGGGCGCCGCTGGCGAGATCTTTTTTGCACTGGGCATGGGACAGCATGGCTATGCCAAAGTCGTCCAGCGCCAGCTGCCGCACCATCACGGCGCTGTTTACCCGTACCCGCCGCTTAAAGGCAACCATGGTCTTACGACCGCCTTTACCCAGCGGCCAGATGGGCGCCGAGCGGGTGGTACCAAGCAAAATGCCGGCGTGCTGCCCCAGCTCTTTTGGGGTAGCCGGGGTGCCGAATTGCTTTAAATAACCGGGGCTTGCCACCAAAATCGGCTGACGCTCAAACAGCAGTCTGGCAACGTTATCCGACGGCTGCAGTGGGCCGTATTTGATGGCGATATCATAGCCTTCACCCACCAGACCCACGTCAGAGTCGGTAAACTGCACATCGAGCTCTACGCTGGGATACAGGCGCAAAAAGCCACTGCACAGATTGGAGATAAGCTCCTGACTGAAGGAGACCGGAATGGCAATTCGCAGTGAGCCGGAGACATCGGCGTGGGTGTGTTCAATCACCGCTTTGGCGGCTTCGAGCTCGTTCACTATGGTTTCGCAGTGCTGATAGAAGAGGGCGCCCACCTGGGTGAGGCTCAGATTGCGGGTATCCCTTTGTAGCAAACGTACACCAAGCTCTTCTTCGAGCTGTGCAACTTTGCGACTTATGGTGGATTTTGGCATGCCGGTATCACGGGCCGCCTGACTGAATCCTTGAGATCTGACCACTGCTGCAAACAGCGCCATCCCATTCAAATCTGGCATGTTTTTTCTATCGTCTCAAAAATGGAACAAAGCGTCCAAGGCAGTTTAATGGTATTTGCAAACCGAAGAAAGGTATATTTGATGGCTAAAAATTTTCAGAGGCTTAGCAGAGGATCTCTTAATGACCACCAACAAGCAGCCCACTAACATGACTCAAGCACAAAAGCCTGATCCGCTGTTTCTGCAAGCGGAGCACCTGGCCAAGGATTTTTCGCTGTTCCCTGAGCACAGCAAACAGAGTTTATCAGAAGAAATTAAAGGTCTGCTGGATGACACCGCCATCCAGGCCAACCTGAAGGAACTGGCGAATCTGGATGTGGATGGCTATGTTGCCAAGGTTATCCAGCCAACCCAGGACAAGGGCCGCCCCGGCGCCAAGCGCATTATTGCCGATCTCAAGGGTAAGGTCATCACCGAAACCCACATGGGTTCCTTCTACAGCGCTGAAGTGGATTTGAACTTCGGCAGCCGCGTACGTCGCGTGGGTTTTGTTGCCCAGGAGCGTACCACCGCCAACGGCGCCTGGATGCCTGAGCATCACCTGGCCGCCTGCAAGGCCATTCGTCATTTTGCCGAACTGTCCATGCCGATTGTTTATCTCATCGACACACCCGGTGCGGACGCCGGTGAGATTGCCAACAGCAACAACCAGGCACACTCCATTTCCAAGGCGATTGCCGAGAGTGCCAACGTTGATGTGCCAACCGTAGGTATCGTCATTGGTGCCGGTTACTCGGGTGGTGCTATTCCTCTGGCTGCGGCCAACATTCTGCTGTCGCTGCGTGATGGTATCTTCAACACCATCCAGCCACAGGGTCTGCAGAGTATTGCCCGTAAATACAACCTGTCCTGGCAGGAATGTGCCAAGTCAGTGGGTGTGTCTCCTGAGGAGCTGTACACCGCCGGTTGTATCGATGGCATTATCGACTTTTCGCCGTCCGACCGTGATGAGCGTCAGCACAACCTGCGCCGTGCCATCATCAGCTCTATTGAAGCGGTTGAGCGCGCTGCGGTTAACTTCGTTAAAGAATCCAAAGATCTGCGTGAGCACTACGAGCGCAGTCTGACCCGCTTCCTGAACCCGTCCAAGAACCTCAAGGCGCTGGAAAATACCGCTGATCTGGCCGTGGCCAACAGCCCAACCATGCACCTAAACCTGTTCGGTAGCGCTTACCGTTACCTGCGTTACCTGACTCTGCGCAGCCGTATCCACTCCATCTCCATGGAGCAATATGGTCGTCTGTCCAAGGTGAGCGTGCCTGAAGGCGATCTGCTGGAGCGTATTCAGAAAGAACAGGAAAAGGTATTCCAGGCCTGGCTCTCAAGCCCCGATAAAGTGGTTTACGACGAAGAGCTGTCCAAGCTGTGGAATAACTTCGTTAACAAGCGCAGCGAAGTCAGCACCGAACGTAACATGCTGACCCGTTTGATTTTGGGTGAACCAAAAGAGAACTACAAGAAGGCCAAGAAGGCGCTGCTGTTCAACATCGGCTGGTCTTTGTACCACCGCTGGAAGGCCAATGCCGCCAACAACTTCAAGGGTCTTATCCACTATCTGGAAACCCTGCCTGCCGAGGTGACTGAGGCCGACTGGCCTGAGCTGAACAACCTCACAGTGCTGGACGTGGTAGTGAATAAAGAACTGCGTGAAGACTTTATTTGGCAGTGCTACAACATCCTGATCTTCAACGCTCTGTACGACAACGTGGTGGGCAGCCTGGCCTCTATCGCCAAAGAAGCCATGATGAGCAAGAGCCTGTCCCGCGCCTCGGTAGACAGCCTGCTGCACAAGGCCATCGACCGCGCCCTGTCGACTCAGGACATTGCCAACGATAAGAGCAAGTTCTACAAGTGGCTGAAGTACTTCATGTCTCAGTCAAACCGTGCCGAATTGCTGACCAAGACCGAACAGTGGAAGAGTGTGGGTTTCCCACAGCTTAACGACTCTCTGTTCGTGATCCTGACCTACTTCTTCGAGCGTCTGCTGCCTGAATACTTCGACAGTGAAGAAGACACCGGCAAGTACACGGGCGCCATCAACCCGGTGCGCATCGGTCGTCGTAAGGACTTCTGGAACCGTCTGACCATGGGTTATCAGGATTTGCTGATCCAGAAGGTACTGCGCGACGAGAAGAAAGCCGGCAAGATGACCTGGGAAAACGTCATCAACCGTTTCTTCGCCAACTTCGATGAACTGAACAGCGACAAGATGAGCGCCAACCTGCTCAACTTCCCCGGTTTCCGTCTGTCGATTGAAGATGCGCTGGACAAGGGCATTCGTCCTTGCGGTCTGATCACCGGTGTGGCCGACTTTGAACACAATGGTACCTCCCTCAAGGTGGGTGTGGCTGTGTCCAACACCGCCTTCCAGGCCGGCGCCTTCGATATGGCCTCTGCCGAGAAATTCTCTGCGCTGCTGATCGAGTGTGCCAAGCGTCACATGCCAGTGATCTGCTTTATCTCTTCCGGTGGTATGCAGACCAAAGAAGGTGCTGCGGCGCTGTTCTCCATGGCGGTGGTGAACGATCGTATCACCCGCTTTATCCGTGACAACGAACTGCCTGTGCTGATGTTCGGCTTCGGTGACTGTACCGGTGGTGCTCAGGCATCTTTCGTGACTCACCCGCTGGTACAGACCTATTACATGTCTGGCACCAACATGCCGTTCGCCGGTCAGATGGTGGTACCTGCGTATCTGCCGTCAACTGCCACTCTGTCTAACTACCTGTCCAAGGTGCCTGGCGCCATGAACGGTCTGGTGGCTAACCCCTTCAGCGATACTCTGGACTCTCAGCTGTCCAGCATCGACCCGCTGATGCCAATGCCTAACCAGCAGATTGAAGAAGTGATCAAGGGCGCTCTGTCGAGCCTGGTGCCAGAAGCGCAGGTGATTGACGATGAACTGCATCAGGACGACCCACGTGCGCTGATGAAGCCAATCGATAAGGTGCTGGTACATGCCCGTGGCTGTACCGCTGTGAAGCTTATCCGCAAGGCTCACGACAACAACATCAACGTGGTGCTGGTTGCCTCCGACCCTGACATGACTGCCGTACCGGCCGACATGCTCAAGGAAAACGACAAGCTGGTGTGTCTGGGTGGTAACACCTCTGACGAATCTTACCTGAACGCTTACTCGGTACTGAAAGTGGCTGAATACGAAAACGTAGACGCCCTGCACCCAGGTATCGGCTTCCTGTCCGAGAGCCCACAGTTTGCCGCCTTGTGTGTGAACAATGGCGTGAACTTCGTTGGTCCAAGCGTGCACTCCATGACCACCATGGGTAACAAGTCCAACGCAATCAAGACCTCTCAGGCGCAGAACGTGCCTGTGGTTCCCGGTTCCCACGGCATTCTGTCCAACGCCGAGCAGGCGGTGAATGTGGCCAGCGAAATCGGTTACCCAGTGCTGCTCAAAGCGGTACAAGGCGGTGGCGGTAAGGGTATCCAGGTGGTGAAACGCCCAGAGGATATGATCCCGCTGTTTATGAAGACCTCTACCGAAGCCGCTGCGGCGTTTGGTAACGGTGACCTGTACCTCGAGAAGTACGTGACCTCACTGCGTCACATCGAAGTGCAGCTGCTGCGTGATAAGTTCGGCAACACCAAGGTACTGGGTCTGCGTGACTGCTCGGTGCAGCGTAACAACCAGAAGGTGATTGAAGAGTCCGGTTCTACCATGCTGCCGCCAGAGCTGAAGCAGAAGGTGATGGAATACACCAAGGCGCTGGGCGATGCCGTGGACTACATGGGCGCAGGTACTGTGGAATTTATCTACAACCTGGATGCTAACGAAGTCTACTTCATGGAAATGAACACCCGTCTGCAGGTAGAACACCCTGTGACCGAGGCCACTTCCGGTATCGACATCGTTTCTGCCCAGTTTGACATCGCCGCCGGTCGCTCCATCGAAAACCTGGAGCCTCAGGAAATCGGTTACGCCATGGAAGTGCGTGTGACTGCCGAGAAGGCCGCCCTCGACAGCAACGGGGTACTGCAGCTGATGCCAAACCCTGGCAAGATCACCGAGTGCGTGATGCCAGAGCGTGACGATGTGGAAATCATCTCCATCGCCGCCGAAGGCAAGGAAGTATCGCCATACTACGACAGCCTGATTGCCCAGATCATCATCCGTGGTGAGTCCCGTGAAGACGTGGTAGCCAAGATGTACGACTATCTGGACAGTGTGGTTCTCAAGGGTATTGCGACCAACATTCCGCTGCTCAAGCGTATCCTCAAGGATGCCACCTTTAACGAAGGCGTGTACGACACCAACTACCTGCCTCGTCTGATGGCTGAGCTGGATATCCCAGAGCTTATCGCCGAAATGGAAGCGGCTGCCGAAACCCAGGGCGTGGATACCGAGTCTCTGCGAGTGGGTGACTCCAACGAGCTGAAAGTGCTGGCTCAGGGCGCGGGTATCTTCTACAGCTCACCTGCTCCAGGCGAGCCGGAGTTTGTCCGTGAAGGTGACATTGTGACCACCGACACCACCCTGGCGCTGACCGAAGCGATGAAGATGTTCTCCCAGGTTACTCTGGCAAGCTTCAACCGCAAGGGCGCAGTGCTCTATCCGGAAGACAAGAAGTACCGCATCGAGCGTATCCTGAACACCAATGGTCAACAGGTGTCTCAGGGCGATCTGCTGTTTGTGGTATCGCCAGTGGAAGACTAAGCGTCATTCACTGAAAAGCCCGCCTGATGGCGGGCTTTTTTATGGGCGCGCGTGGGGATTTGGCGCGCCATTTATCCATCCTTCGTCAAATATGTGACAAAATTCCGCAGAATCGCGCACAAACCGTACAGCGTTGACTTTCTTCCGTTGCAACAAACATTTACACTCGATGTTAAAACGTGACACAAAGATGCGTCTTTTCTTAACAGTTTTACCCATCTGTCGGGAAAGCTTCTAAGCTTAAGAATGACATAAAGATCGCGTTGTTACCGGGGAGAGTCACCTTGTATAAATTCTTGACGATCGGCCTGCTTGGCACGATGTCAGCGGGAATGGCATACGCGGAACCCAACATCAGCTTCAGTGGCTTTGGCAGTATTGGCGCCCTGTACAACAGCAGTGATAGTTTGGGTTTTCACCGTGATTACACCATGGAAGCCGTGGGACAGGGTTGGTCCACCGCCGGCGATACCATGTTGGGGCTGCAGCTGAACGCCGATCTTCCGGCCGGTTTTGACGCAGTCGCGCAAATGGTTTTCAAAGACAGAGTCAGCGACGAGACTGCTGATAATCTCGAATGGCTGTTTCTGCGCTATCGGCCCAATCGTGACTGGGCGTTCCGGGTCGGCCGTCTGGGGCTGGATCTTTACATGCTCACCGAATACCGGGACGTATCCTACGCCTATCCGTGGGTCAGGCCTGTGCCCGAGTTTTACAATCTTATCTCCTCTATCTCCCGCTACGATGGCGCCGACATCAGCTATCGCACCCGCTTTGGCGACACCATGTTTGAAGCCAAGCTCGCCTATGGCAATACCGATGCCGCCCTGCAGGGCGCTGAGCAGCAAATCGAGCTGAAACTTGAAGATATCAAGGCGTTAACCCTGTCGCTTTCCGGCACCGATTGGCTGGTGAGGGCGGCCGTGGCCGAGGCATCGACCACGGGCACCAACCATGAAGCCGAACAGTTGCTGTATGCGCTTCGCACTTTGCCTTCCCAGTTGTGGCCCGATGCTGCGGCCATCGCCGACGAAATCGAGTTCGTAGATCGCACTTCCCGTTATTACGCCCTGGGTGCCCAGTACGATGATGGCACCTGGCTTTTACAATCTGAGCTCGGTTACACAGAAACCGACTGGAAACTGTTACAAGCTTATGTTTCAGGCTATGTGAGCCTGGGCCGACGGGTTGAGGATTTCACCTTCTACGGCGTGGTCGCCAGTGTCCAAAATACCGAAGATGCGGATGTATTGCCCCAGCCGCAAATATTGCCGTTGCTGCCAGCACAGCAGCAGGCGCAATTGATGGGTTTGTATCAGGCGGCGCAGTACACCTACGAGTTGTCACGGCTGGACCAAACCAGCTACACCCTGGGGTTACGCTGGGACTTTTACGAAGATATGGCGCTCAAGCTGCAATGGGATCACACCATCGTCGGCGAGAAGGGCTCCAGCTTGTGGGTGCGGGATTTACCTATGGGTCATGACGACTCGGTGGATCTGTTTTCAATCAACCTGAGCTTTACGTTCTAGCCATGAAATTATTGACGCATATCATGATTGCCTGGTTGGTCGCGGCTCCTGCGAGGGGAGACGATTCGCTTTACGTGGTCGTCAATGCCGGCAGCAAGGTTGAGCAGCTCAGTCACCATGAGCTGGTGGATATTTTTATGGGCCGCTACGACACCTTTCCCAATGGTGACGAAGTGACCGTATTCGACAACGCCAGTGATGAAGCGCTGCGGGAAGAGTTTTATCGCCAGCTGGTAGACCGCAGCCTGGCCCAGGTTAATGCCTATTGGGCCCGATTGCAGTTTTCCGGGCGGGTAACCCAGCCCCAGGAAGTGGACTCGGATGAGGCGCTGGCCGAGAAGATGCAAAGCACGCCCTCGGGCATTACCTTTGTCCGTGGCAGTGAGCTGAATCAGAGCTTGAAGGTGGTGCATAAGTTTGATCCTTAATCGCCAGAAGCTGTACATCAAGGTGGCAATTTCCATCGGCCTGGGAGCATTTGTGGCCGCGGTGGTGGCCTGTCTGTATTTCTTTATGGACGCCAAAAGCAGCAAGTACCTTGAGGCCCGCAGTCAAATCTCCCAAATCGCCCTCACGGTGCAGAAAACCGCCTCCATCGCCCTGTATGTGCAGGATGCAGAACTTGGGCGCGAGATTGTTGAAGGCCTTGAAGTCAACGACTTGATTGCCGGCGCACTGCTTACCACCGGCAGCGGAGATTGGGTCAGTTCCAAAGGCTTTAACCGCGATGGTGCCGATGCGCTGCTGGAATACGAAATCCCCCATCCCTTCTTCGCCGGGGAGGTGCTTGGCCGCCTGAAGCTGATGCCCAACAGCCGTTACATTGAGTCGCGGGCCACCGAGGTGGCGCTCAAACAGGCCTGGGTATTGGCGCTGCAATCGGCTTTGATTGCGGTGCTGGTATCGATTCTGGTGCATAAAACCCTGACCGCGCCCTTAAAAAAGCTCACCGGCGATTTTGAGCAAATCAGCCCGGGGCAGGACGACCCGCTGCAGGTGCCGCGTTATCACGAGCAGGATGAAATTGGCAGTCTGGTACGGGGGATTAATGCCCTTGTTGGCAACCTGAATCAGTCCATCGACAAAGAGCGCAGCATGCGGGAAAAAACCGAGCTGCTGGAGCGTAAATTCAGGCTGATTTTCGAACGTGCCAGCGCCGGGATATGCCTTATCGACAAGCAGAATCAGCTGCTGGTGGCCAACGAGGCGTTTGAGCGTTTGTGCGGAACCAAGTCGCTGGAATCCAAACCGTTTCTGGTTAGCTGGTTTGAAGAGGAGTTCGAGCTTGAAACCTTCCTTAAGGAGCTGCGGCAGAACGTCAACTTAAACCATGTGGAGATGGAGCTGCAGCTGCGTACCGAGCAGGCCGAGTCGCTTAAGTGGGTGCATTGCCTGTTCTCCAAGGTGGAGGATACCGAAGGGGTATCGGATCTGCTGATAGAAGTCATGATGTACGACATTACCGAGCGCACTTACCGCGAGCGGATGATCCGCTTTGAGGCTGAACACGACCTGCTGACCCAGCTGAAAAACCGTCGTGCCGGTGAGCGGATTTTGTCTGAAATGATGCGCAAAGCCGACCAGACCCGCGGCATGATGGGGCTGATGCTTATCGATCTGGACCGCTTCAAGCCCATTAATGATATCTATGGTCACGAGGCTGGCGATACCGTGCTCAAGGCGGTGGCAGACAGATTACTGCGGCTCGCCGGTGACGGCGTGGCAATCCGTTGGGGTGGTGATGAATTCCTGATTGGCGTGAATGGTGTCGATAAGGATTACAACAAACTCAGGCAGTTAGCGCAGGAAATACTGCTGCAGGTGTCCAAGCCGGTAATGGTACGAGGTAATCTTACCTGCGATGTTGGCGCCAGTGTCGGTATCGCCGTGTACCCTCATCATGGCCACAGTCTGGAAGAGTTGCTGGAAGCTGCCGATGTGGCAATGTACGAAGTCAAAGAGCAGGGCAGGGGCAACTTCCGCTTCGGCCGCATCTCATCCGGTGCCGCCTGATCAGCAACGAAAGCATGAGAAAAGCTGTGTCCTGTCACAGTGTTGCTTAAAAATTCCACCAAATTTCTAGTATGTCCAAGCAGCCTTTAAGGTTGATTTTTAACCGTTTTTATTTGGCTGTTTTCTGTAGCCTCTGTTTTGTCAGCTAAAAAATGCCTAAGCAGTTTGCGCCGGGCGTCCTTCCCAATTACAATATGCGCCTCGAATCCTGATGTGTGGTCTGCTGCTTTTTTGTGGCATACTCCGTCTACTTTATAAACCAAGCAAAAAAGTTGAATCATGACCGATTTATCAAAATACAGAAACATTGGTATTTTCGCTCACGTTGACGCGGGTAAAACCACGACCACCGAGCGTATCCTTAAGCTGACCGGTAAAATCCACAAACTGGGTGAAGTACACGACGGCGCCTCTACCATGGACTTCATGGATCAAGAAGCTGAGCGTGGTATTACCATTCAGTCTGCTGCCACCACCTGTTTCTGGAAAGGTCACCGCTTTAACGTAATCGACACCCCCGGCCACGTTGACTTCACCGTTGAAGTTTATCGTTCTCTGAAGGTTCTGGATGGCGGTGTTGGTGTATTCTGCGGTAGCGGCGGTGTAGAACCACAATCAGAAACCAACTGGCGTTATGCTAACGAGTCTGAAGTAGCTCGTCTGATCTTCGTAAACAAGCTGGACCGTATCGGTGCTGACTTCCTGCGCGTTGTTGGCCAGGTTAAGAAAGTACTGGCTGCTAACCCGCTGGTTATGACTCTGCCTATCGGCCGCGAAGACGAATTCACCGGCGTTGTAGACGTTCTGAACCGTCAGGCTTTCGTGTGGGATGATTCTGGTCTGCCAGAAAACTACACTGTGACCGATATCCCAGCTGATATGGTTGACCTGGTTGAAGAATACCGTGAAATGCTGGTTGAGACTGCCGTTGAGCAGGACGACGACCTGATGGAAGCTTACATGGAAGGTGAAGAGCCTTCTATCGAAGACCTGAAGCGTTGTATCCGTAAGGGTACCATCAACCTGTCTTTCTTCCCCACTTTCTGTGGCTCTGCGTTCAAGAACAAAGGTATGCAGCTGCTGTTGGATGCGGTAGTAGACTACCTGCCTTCTCCAACTGAAGTTGAGCCTCAGCCTCTGACCAACCCAGACACCGGTGAAGAGACTGGCGAAGTTGCTACTGTTTCTGTAGACGAGCCTTTCCGCGCTCTGGCGTTCAAGATCATGGATGACCGTTTCGGCGCCCTGACCTTTATCCGTATCTACTCTGGTAAGCTGAAGAAGGGTGACACCATCCTGAACTCTGCTACCGGTAAGACCGAGCGTATCGGCCGTATGGTTGAGATGCACGCTAACGACCGTAACGAAATCGACAGCGCACAAGCTGGTGACATCATCGCGGTTGTAGGTATGAAGAACGTTCAGACTGGTCACACCCTGTGTGATCCTAAGCACGAATGTACTCTCGAACCTATGATCTTCCCAACTCCAGTAATCTCTATTGCTGTGACTCCGAAGGACAAAGGTGCTTCTGAGAAGCTGGGCGTTGCTCTGGGTAAGATGGTTGCTGAAGATCCATCATTCCAGGTTGAAACCGACCAGGAAACCGGTGACACCATCCTGAAAGGTATGGGTGAACTGCACCTGGACATCAAGGTAGACATCCTGAAGCGTACCTTTGGTGTTGACCTGACTGTAGGTGCTCCTCAGGTGGCCTACCGTGAAACCATCACTGCCGCCATCGAAGACAGCTACACTCACAAGAAGCAGTCTGGTGGTTCTGGTCAGTACGGTAAGATTGACTACCGTATCCGTCCAGGCGAAGTGGGCAGCGGCTTCACCTTTAAGTCTGCCGTAGTAGGTGGTAACGTTCCTCGTGAATTCTGGCCTGCTGTTGAGTCTGGCTTCGAAGACATGATGAGCGAAGGTCCTCTGGCTGGCTTCCCAGTGCTGGACGTTGAAGTTGAACTGTTTGACGGTGCTTACCACGCAGTTGACTCCTCTGCCATCGCGTTCGAAATCGCCGCTAAAGGTGCATTCCGTCAGTCTATGCCTAAGGCCAAGCCACAGCTGCTCGAGCCTATCATGAAGGTTGACGTGTTCACTCCAGACGATCACGTAGGTGACGTAATCGGTGACTTGAACCGTCGTCGCGGTATGATCAAGGATCAGGAAGCTGGTCTGACTGGTGTACGCGTTAAGGCAGACGTACCGCTGGCCGAAATGTTCGGTTACATCGGTCACCTGCGTACCATGACCTCTGGTCGTGGTCAGTTCTCCATGGAGTTCTCTCACTACAACCCATGTCCAGCCAACGTTGCTGAGACTGTGATTGCTGAGACCAAGGCCAAGAACGCCGCTAAGAAGTAATTAATACTTCCGCGAATAAAAACCCGCCCCTGTGGCGGGTTTTTTTATGGCCAATTTCCACAAATAAACAAGGGAAATTCAGATTAAATCAAGCAACTGCGCCTAGTATGGATACTGGGGGAAGGACTATTCCCGCGTCGGAGAGGGCGCCAGGCGCCTGAATACCAGGGTTGTACGGGAGGGATTCATATGGACAAAGCATTTGTTGTAGCTCAGTGTCAGGAAGGCAAAACCGATACGCTGAAAGATGGGTTGGCGCTCGCCGCCGCGCTGAACATGGCACCCAAGGTGTATGCATACACCCACGCCTATTTTTCCGGAGCTGAATACTATAATCCGCGCCTGGCTGGCGCTGCCAAGCAAACACTCACCCAGCAGCGCCACGATGAAGTCGCTGCTCATCTCGGTGAGTTGGGACAGGGCGATACGCCGCTGGAAACCCTGTGGTGCAAGCGGCTGCACGAACATGCCATCGACTGCGCTGCCAAAGAGGGTTATTCCCTGATTATCAAAGGCATCGAGGGCGCAGAGGCCCCCGAGCCTAACGACTGGCACCTCATTCGCCACACCCGCACTCCCTTGATGCTGCTGACCAACAATCCGCTCGCCCGTGGCCGCTGTGTATTAATGGCAGTGGACCTGGGTGCACAGAGTGAAGATAAGCAGTTGCTCAATCGATTGGTACTGAGCCATGGCAAGCAGCTCGCCGAGGCGCAGGGTTTACCGCTGCATCTGGCCTGCGTGGTGAGAGTGCCTACCATTTTGCGCGATATGGATTTGGTCGCGCCCCAGGAAATCCTGAAGGCCGCCCACGATAAATATCAGCACATTTTGCAGCAAACCGGGTTGCTGGCGGAGCAAATCCATCTGGTGACCGGCTCGCCTGAGCTGTGCCTGTATCAGTTAAGTTCGAGCCTCAAGGTCAAGTATCTGGTGCTGGGGGCGCGTAAGCGTGAAGGCCTGTTTGGCGCCATGATTGGCAGCACGGCCGAGGCCATAGTGCATAGGGTGCGCTGCAACCTGCTTATTCTGCCACCTGACGAGCAGTGGCTGCTTTAGACGCTGGTCTTAAGCCGCTCGCGGCTCAGTGAGAGGAAGGCGTCAGCCGCTGGGGTCAGGCGCATATGGCTGCGCCAGATAAGCGCCAGATCCCAGGTGTGGCCGCCGGTTAACGGCCGAAAGCTCAGCGCCTTATCGGTTAACTTCTCGCAAATGGGGGCAGGCAGAATCGCCAGCCCCATTTTGGCTTCCACCATGGTGGCCAGAAAGTCCCACTGGCCGCTGCGATAGGCCACGTTCAGCTCGACTCCAGCCTTTTTTGCCAGCCTGTCCAGCAGTTTCGCCAGCGCAAAGTCCTGGTTGTACATGATGAAGGGGTAAGAGCCAAAATCGCCCCAGTCCAGCGCCGCTTTTTCTGCAAGTGGATGAGAGTGTGGCAGGCACGCCAGCAGTGGATAGGCCGTCAGCGGCTGAGCGGTCAGTTCATCTTCATGGGTGGCCGGCAGGGCGGTGAAGGCGATATCGAGGGTGTTGGCCAGCAGCGCCTGCTCGCAGCCAAAGCCGCCGTATTCAAACATTTCCAGCTTGATGCCGGGGTAACGGGCGCGAAAGGCGGTGAGGTGCTCTATCACCAGGCTGCTCATCATGGGGCACACGCCCAAGCGCAAATATCCCCGCTGTACGCCACTGAGGTGTGACAGATCCTGATCGAGCAAATGCCAGTGGCCAAGGATCTCACGGGATCGCGCCAGCAGCAGTTCTCCTGCCTGGGTCAGTGCCAGCCCCTGGGTGGCGCGGATCACCAGTTGTTGCTGCCAATGATCTTCAAGCCGTTGGATCATTTTGCTGAGCGTCGGCTGAGTCAGGTGCAGCTTTTCAGCGGCCTGAGTAAAACTGCCGGTCTCTGCCAGGGTCACAAAGCAGTGTAAGTTCTTGATAGGAATGTTCATGCCGATTTGGAATGGCTGCAATGGAATAGATTCATTTTACTTATTCCAGCGGCGGCGATACCTTGAGCCACATCTCAGCTTTGGAGGATTTTCGATGAAAGCCTATCGCAGTGTGTGGGTCAGCAGCCTGTGGCTGGCGGCCTCGCCCAAAAAGGAAGTGCAAGCTCTGGAAGTTCATGCTTCGGAAGTGACCAGGCCTTCCCTGTGGCGTCGATTGCTGCGGCGGCCAACTCCGGCCTCCTGATGTGCTGCGCACATCCACCATCGCCTCAATTGGGCCTAGTGCCCTGTTGCTTTTACCCGGCTCTTGCAGCCGGGTCTTTTTTTATCTGCCTGCCGACGGCTATTTGCGTCTCGGGCGCTGGCTCCACCAGATGTAGAGTCCGCTTAAGGATAAAAAGACAAAGCAAGCTGCCAGCAGATCCCAAAGCCAGATGGCCCAGCTGCCAAACAGGCGGCCGCTGTGCAGGTCAAGCAGCAGTCGTTCCCAGGTCATGTTGGCGCTGCGGGCCTGCAGCAGCAGCGACTCAGAAGCGGCGCTGCCCTCAAGCCAGTTAAGGGGCACAAAGCTTGTGGCCTGACGCCACTCAATAAAGTCTTCATCGGCCAGATACTGGCCTTTCTCGCCTTTAAGCCACACCTGGGTGCTGCCTTCGATGGCAAGGCCACTTAAGGGTGTGGGAAGGCCGGTGCTCTTATCCTGGGTTTCCAGCAGTTCGCCGTCGCTGCTCAGCAAATACAGCTGCTCGGCATCGATGGCGACAATCATAGAATTTACGTGCCCCGCAGCCAGTAGCGGGCGTCTGGCTTCCAACAGCAGCCGCTGTTGTTGCCACAGCAGATTATCGGTTACCCCTAAATCATCGAACTGGCGGCTGTGGGCAGGCGCCTGAATACCGTAGTAGTCCAGCAGCCAGCCAATGCGCACCTTGGCATGGGCAAGCCCCCAGCCGTTGGCATGGTTAATGGCCACGCCACTGAGGGTAAGCAGCATAAGGAACAGCGCCCCGAGCAAGCCAAGGCGGCGATGCCAGGGGCGAATGGATTTTCGTATTTGATGGCCTGTGTGGGTGGCGGCCCGGTTGTGATGGCGTCGATTCATCCGGTCAATCAAGGCTGAGTTTGTACGGCTGCATCCAGATACAGGGCAATGCGGGAAAGCTTGGTAAGGGCTTTTACCGACAGGGTGGCACCCGTGATGCCGTCGATGCTGCGATCCAATTCCAATGAGGGCGTCAGTGTGGCGGATTTGAATTGATCCGTAAAGAAGTCGTGTCTGACTTCATCGCCGCGACTTTCGCGATAGACCAGCACCTGGGTCTTGATAATCTTGCCGTCGCTGACATGAATACCCACAGTAATGGGGGATTCCTTGCCAATTTCATCCATGATCCACACGGTTTGGCCATCGTCGCGCCAGTAACGCAACCTGAGCTTATTGAACCTGTGGGCCAGAATGGACTCGATGTCGGCCTTTTGGGTGTCATTCAGCCACAGCACCTGCGCCTTGGGCAGGGTGCCCAAACTCGCGCTGATAAAGGCATCGTTGCTCTGATAAACCGTTTCTGCCTGTGCCAGGGGGAAGAGTAAGCTAAGGCAAAGAAATAGCCGTTTTTTCATGGTGTTGACCTGTAAAGCAAAAGGGGCCGAAGCCCCTTGGAATCACAAACTTAGAACTGGTAGCCAACACCCAGGTTGAAGCCGTCGGCATCTAGGGCGCCGCTCTGCTTCTCGTAGTCGGCCTTGAACACTACGTTTTCGTGCAGCCAGTAGTTGATACCGACGCTGGTCACCTTCTTGGTGGTGTCATCGTCGTTACCGGCTTCGTTATCCCACTCGTTGTAACGGGCGAAGATACCGAATTCATTGTTGAAGCGATAAGAAGGCTCTATGTACCAGCCCTTCTGGCTGTCGCGGCCCAAGAGTTCGGCTTCAGCGCCATCGATGTTCCACTGGGCATACAGGGCACGCACGGTGAAGCCACCAATGGTGTAAATACCGTGGGCTTCCAGCAGGGTGGCAGAGGCTTCATCTACGCCGTCTTTACCCTGGGTTAGGTCGCTCTGGTACTGGGCGGTGGCAGCCAGTTCCAGACCGGCAATGCCGGTGTACTTCACGCGGCCAGTGTAGGCCAGGGCGTCGGCATTGGCTTCAGACACCTTCTGACGGCCACCACGCACCTTGTAATCATCTTTTACTTTCAGGCCGGAGGTCACGGCAGCGTCGAAAGTGAGGCCTGGGGCGGCCTTGATGTTCAGTGCCAGACCGCCTTCCCACCAGGTGGTAGGCAGAATGTCTTTTTCAACCGGGTTACGCTCAACACCGTAGAAGGTGTTGGGTTCGTGGGTTTCGTTCAGGATGCCCACTGGCAGCAGGAACAGACCGGCTTTGGCGGTCAGGGCATCACTGAAGTCATGCTCGATATAAGCCTGTTCCAGTTCCACTTCGCCTTTCTTGCCTTCGCCTGAGAGCGAGTGCTCCAGTTCCAGCTCAGAGAAGAAACGGGTCTTTTTGGTGAACTCATGACCGAAGAACAGCACAAAGCGGTGGAAGTCGATTTCTTTCTCGTCATCCATGTTGTTGTAGTGCAGTTCGCCATAACCACCGATGGTGGTTGCGCTCTTGGCCTCAGCGTTGGCTTCGGCAGCATCGGCAGTTTGCTCAACGCGCTTTTCGGTTTCTTCCAGACGCTTTTCCAGATCCTTCAGTACCTGTTGCTGCTGTTCAATCACTTTACGCAGTTCGGCGGTGTCGTCGGCGGCAATGGCAGTTTGGCTGGCAAACAGGCCCAGCAAGGCGCTGGCGATCAGAGTCTTTTTCATCATTTCCCTTTCCCGTTTTATTATCTGAGGGTTATCGAACGGAGCGGATTCTAACAATCGATTAAGCAAATGCAAACGATTCGTATTGGGATTAATGATCCAGATCAACAAATGTAAAGCCAAAGTAAAGCCTTTTGATTTGTAAGGCTTTTTGTTTTTAACCTTCATTAATTGATAATTAATTGAAATTTAAGGTTTATTTTTAAGGCATAAAAAAGGCGGAGCCTGAGCCCCGCCTTGTAGAACGTTTGTCTATATGATTAGAACTTATATGAATAACCGACTGTCACCGAACGTGGTTTGCCGGAAAACACCGAGCCATGGGCACGGGTGGTCATGTAGGTTTCATCCAGCAGATTGTCCACAGTCAGGTAAACTTCCTGCTGCTTATCAATAAAGTAGCGGCCGGACAGATCAACCAGAGTCTTGGCGGCAATCAGGTCATCGGCAGCAATCTCACCCTGACCCGCTGTGGCGCGCATATCCGAGGTATAACGGCCAGCCAGGGTCAGCTGCCACTGCTCGGCGCTGATGCCGGCACTCAGGTACAGCTGATGCTTGGGGGTATAGCTGAACTCGTCGCCCACCTGTACTGAACCCCAGGTATCGAACTCAGAGTCGAAACTGTTTTGGAACTCGGTGCTGGTGTAGGTGTACGCCAGCTTCACCGGGAAACTCAGAGCGCCTTCGGTGTTGAATTGGTGGCCAGCTGACAATTCCAGCCCTTTCACTACTACTTCGCCGGCGTTGTACTGGTTGTCCAGCTTGTCTTCATCACAGCCCTGGGCGGCGGTGCAGTTGCCGTGCATGTTGCTGTAATCACCGTAGAAAGCGATGGCTTCGGCATTGAAGTTGCCGTTCACAAAGCGGGCACCTGCCTCGTAGTTCCAGCTCTCTTCTTCCTGGCCCTCAGTGTTGCCAGGGGCGGCAGGGGCAAAGCCTTTTTGCACACCGGCCAGCAGCAGGGTGTTGTCGGTCAGCTGCCAGGTGGCAGACAGCGATGGCAGCAGCGCCGAGAAGCTGTTTTCCTTGAGCTTTCCTTCGCCGTTACGGCCTGGGTTGGTTTTGCCCCAGTCTTCACGCTCTACGGTCACATCTTCGTAGCGCACACCGGCGGTGAGCGTGAAGGCGCCCAGGGTGAATCTGTCCTGTACGTAGGCTGAAATGGCTTCGGCGCTGTCGATGCGGTTAGAGTCGGTACCCGGCACACCGGCCTTGGTCAGGCTCATGTGCTGATTGGCGTCCAAGCTGTAGGTGTCGGCCCACTGGAAGCGGTCCATCTCGTCCTGATGCAGGCGCAGGCCGATATCCAACTGGTGATCGCCAAGCAGCAGCCCCAGTTCGGTCTGGATCCCCTGAGACAGATAACCACGGTTGTTGGCCTTTACGCTGACATCAATCGCCCCTTCAGGGTTGGCATCGAAGGCGCTGGCGGCGTCAATGCCACCCTTGGACAGGCTCTTGCCATCAACCTTGTCGGCTTTGTACCAGTTACGTTTGAAGTCGTTGTAATAGGCGGTAGTGGCGAGGCTGACACTGCTGCCAAAGTCGATGATATGGCTCAGTTGCAGCTGCTTGTGTTCAGTGGTCATTTCATCTTTTTGCGAGGCCGAATAGCGGCTGAATGGCTTGGCTGCGTAGTCGGCATCGCTCAGACCCATGTAGGTCTCGTTGGAGACTTCATCGGCGTACTTGAGTTTGAGTTCCAGACGCTGGGCATATTTGGCATCTTTAACGCTGTCGATGGCCACTTTGGCCAGCAGATCGTTTTTCACAAAACCTGTGTCACCGCCAACGCCGTTGATGTCGCGAAAACCTTCGGCCTGATAGCGGTACACTTCGGTCACGGCACCAATGCGTTCGCCCTGACCACCGGCGTGGGCGTGCAGCTTGCCGTAACCGTCCTGACCCAGGGCGACATCGAGCGCGCCAGCCAGTTCGGCATCAGGAATTTGGCGAGAAACCATGTTAACCACGCCGCCGGTGGTACGTGGGCCGTATTTCACGGTAGAAGAGCCTTTGAGCACTTCAATCTGCTGCATGCGACCAGAGGTTGGGAAGTAATAGGCCGCTGGTGAAGCATAAGGCGCCGGTGCTGCCAGCACGCCATCTTCCATCACGGTGATTTTTTCTGAGCGGTTCTGACCCGTGCCGCGCATGCCAAGATTGGGGCGCAGACCATAGCCTTCTTCTTCCTGAATATAGACACCGGGCACCGAGGCCAGGGTGCGCATGATGTCGGAATACTTGAAGGTATCCAGCTCTTCCTGGCTCAGCTGATGGGCGCTGCCTGGCACTGTGTTGATGGGGTTCTTTTTACCGAAAATGCTGATCTGCTCGATGTCGGCATTGGCGGTTGCAGTGGCGGCAAAGCTTGCCAGCAGGGCGCTGGTCAGCAGGCTCAGCTTGATGGCTGGCTTGGCGATGGTGGTCATGGTTTCTCCCTTTTGTCGATAATGACAATAGTTATCATTTGTGTTTTGAGGTTAGGGAGTAGTGCTTAAGACTAGCTTAATTTCCGATTTCTTTACCTTTGTAATAAAAAGGTAAAACCTTGCTGGCAAAGCCTTTTATCTCGCCGCTATCGCAGGTGTTGCTTACTGGTGCAAGTCATCGGGTGAGTTAATTGTCATAATTGAGGTAGACTGCTTGGCCTAAAAAAACGACACAACAAGATTTCAGGTGTATCACAGCCTATGTTTCTCGAGCCTTTTTTTACTCAAACTGATGAAACTGTAACGATTTCTCCTTTCCAGGCCAGCGAGTTTGCCAAGCGGGTCGCAGAAGATTTCAACCCTATTCACGACGAAAGTGCCAAGCGCTTTTGTGTGCCCGGCGACCTTTTGTTTGCGCTGGTTCTGAGCCACTATGGCCTCAGCCAGAAAATGCAATTCAAGTTCGAAGGCATGGTGGGCGAGGGCGTGAGCCTGAACTTCCCGGCCGAGGTGGGCGACAGCTTCCCTATCTGCGACAGCCGCGATAAGACCTACCTCAGTGTCAGCCGCCAGGGCGATGTGAGCCGCTGCGAGACCCAAATCGAGTCTTTCGTGCGCAGCTACGTGTCTTTCTCCGGGCTTAACTTTATTCACGTGCTGGTGCCCATGATGCGTGAGCACGGGGTCATGATTAACCCCGACCGTCCACTGGTTATCTACGAGAGCATGGCGTTCGATCTCACTACCCTGGATTTTGATCAGGTAGCACTCGAGCTCAGTGATGCCCGCCTCAGCGTGGATGGCAAGCGTGGTGACGTGACGCTGGAATTTGCTCTTATCAGCGACGGCAAGCAGGTTGGCACCGGCGTTAAGACCCTGGTAATGAGTGGCCTGCGTCAGCTAGATGAAGCTGCCCTCGATGGCATGGCACAGTTCTACGAAGAGCGCCGCGCCACCCTGTAACGCACAGCTTGGCTTAAATTCCCGCCAAACAGCTCACAAAGCCTGATATGGCGCCGCTTCAAGGCCCCGTGTGATTGCCATCCACGGGGCTTTCCTTTACCTTAATAATCCTTTCCCGTGTGTGTTCGCTCCGCTCAGGTGTTTACCTCTAAACACGTGTATTCCATCCATGGGCCTTGGTCGTGATCCCGACCTCTTGCCGCCAGATTGCGGCCGCTTTGCTTTAAGGATAAAGATGTCTAGCTTGCAACGAATCGTGCTTATCGACACCCACCTGCCTGGGGTGGTCGAGCTGGCCCTCGACGGCCATACCAATATCTGTGGTACCAATGCCTCGGGCAAGACCACACTGCAGCGACTGGTGCCGGTGTTTTATGGCGAATACCCAAGCCGGGTGGTGCCCTCCACCCGTGACAGTTTTGAGCGCTGGTACCTGCCCCACGACAGCAGCTATATCATTTACGAATATCGCCGTGGCGATGGCATGCTGTATCAGGCGGTATTAAGCTCCAACGGCGATGGCAAGGGCATCAGTTACCGCTTTATCGCCAAGGGCTTCGAGCTGGACGATTATGTTAAGGCCCGTAACGGTGATGCCCTGGTGTGCCACACCGCCGCCGAGCTTGGCCGCGAAATGAAGCGTGCCGGCATTGCCCACACCAATCTGCTCAATACCCGCGAATACCGCGCCATTATTCAAAACGATCGCACTCTTTTGTCGAGCGGCACCAACAGGGTTGAGCTCAGAAGCTATGCCCGTCAGTTTGCCCTGTGCGACGCCGAGCACACCCTAAGGCACATCGAAAAACTCGCCAAAGCGGTGCACTCCAAAGAAGGCAAGATGGAAACTGTGAAGTCCATGATTGCCGCCATTCTGGAAGAAGACGGGGTAAATCCGCCTACTTCGCGCATCAATCCGCAGCAGGTGGAAAACTGGATCCGCGAGTGCCAACTTATTGCCGGATTTGAAGAAATTCGTCCCGAGTTCGACAAGCTGGAGCAGGAGTTCAATCAGCTGCTGTCTGCCGAGCTGCGTCTGGCCGGGCTGCACAAGGGCTATAAGGATGACGAAGTGCTGGAGGCCGAGCGCCTGGAGCGCTGTCAGACCGCCTCCAAGGAATGCAACTTCCGTCTGCGCCAGCTCGATGACGAGTGGAAGGAAAAGCGCGACGAGCTGAACCAGGAAATCTCCGCCGCCCGTGGTGATGTCAGCAAGTTCGAGCACGAACTTGAGGTGATTGAAGATCAGCACGGCGCCTTCCTCGATGCCGATATCGAAACCGCCAAGGGTGACCTCGAGCAGCTGCCGCTGTGGCGCACCGACCTTGAAAACTTAAGCGAGCGCCATAAGCTGCTCACCGACAAACACCAGGACGTAGAGGCCGCCTATAACGCCCGCCGCTCCAAGATTGTTGAGCAGCTAAACCGCGATCTGGAAGTGCTGGATCAGGATCTGGATAAGCAGCGCGACGCCCGTGAGCGTCAGGCCGCGGCTGCCCGCAGCGATCTTGAGAAACTCGAGCAGTTCTGGCGCGATCAGCTGGAAGCGGGCAAGAATCGTTTCCGCGAAGAGGAATATGAGCTGAAGCTCGCCGCCTCTGAAGAAAAGCTGCGCCAGGATGCGGTGACCTACACCGAAGAGGAAAAGCTCAATCTGGCGGTGTTCGATGAGCGCATCGAACGTGCCGATGAAGAGCAGGAAGCCAGCAACGCCAATGTGGAGCGTCTGGCGCTGGAAGAGCGTCGTCTGCGCTCCCGCCGCGATCAGGCCAGCGAAGCCCTGCGCCTCGCCAGCATCCGTGTCAGCGAGCGCCAGAATGCTCTGGACGAGCTCAAGACCATGCTCTTTCCTCAGTCGCACACCCTGCTGGAGTTTCTGCGTAAAGAAGCCCCCGGCTGGGAAGAGCACCTGGGTAAGGTGATTGCCCCGGAGCTGTTGCACCGCACCGATCTGCATCCCTTTAACGCCAACAGCGGCGCCGATGGCAATAGCCTGTTCGGCATAGGGCTGGACTTAAAGGCGCTGGATATTCCCGAGTATGCCCAGAGCGAGCAGGAGCTAAGAAGCCGTCTTGCCAAGGCAGAAGAAGCCCTAGGCAGTGCCCGCGAAGTGCAGGAAGCCGCCGAAGAGCAGCTGGTGACAATCAACGGCGAGCTGGAAAAGCTCTCCCGCGAACTCACCTTTGCCCGCACCGCCTTTAAAAACGCCCGCGAAGACCTGCGCCGTTTGTTTGATGAAAAGCGCGCCGAGCAGGACAGGGTCAACAAGGCGCTGGCCGAGCGTAAGCAGTTGGCCGGTAAGCGTTTGGTGACCATTGAGCATCAGCTTAAGCAGCTTGGCCGCGACCATCAGGACTGGCTGGAGGAGACCAAAGAAGAGTCCCTCGAAGCGCGGATGGAAAAGAATGCCTACTGGCAGGAAGTGGTGGGCGCACTGGATGCCCAGATTGCTTCGGTCAAGACGGGTATCGAGAGCCGCCGCGCCAACGCCAAGGCCGAAACCAAGGCCTGTGAGCAGTGGTACAAAAACGAGCTTAAGTCCCGTGGTGTGGACGAAGACAAGATTGTGGGTCTCAAGGCCGATATCCGCACTCTCGAGCGCCGGATTGCCGATGCAGAAGGCCGCCGCGCCGACGTACTGCGCTACGAAGACTGGTATCAGCATACCTGGCTTAGCCGCAAGCCACGGCTCGCCGAAGAGTTGGCCAAGGTGCGCCGCGCCCAGTCGGAGCTGGAGCAGCAGCTCGCCCGTTTCTCAAGCGAGGTGAAAACCCAGCGCAGTGAACTGGAGTCGGGCCGCAAGGCCTCCGATGCCGCCCAGGTGGAAGCCTCGGAAAACCTCACCAAGCTGCGCTCACTGCTGCGTAAACTTGCCGACCTTAAGCTGGCGCCCACCGACGATGAGGCCCAGGGCAGTATTGGCGAGCGACTGCGTCAGGGTGAAGAGTTGCTGCTCAAACGCGACTATTTGGTGGGCTCGGTGAAGCAATATGTAGAGCACTTCGATACCGTGATTGCCGCCAAGTCGGGCTCTGGCCTTGCCGAAACCTGGGAGCGTGCCCGGGAAGAGGCCACCTCCATTAACGACAAGGGCATCCGTATTCTGGATTACCGCAAGCTGGTGCCAAGTCTGGAGCAGCTTTTGAACGTGATGGTGCCCCAATCGATTATGGCGCTGCGGGAGCAGGGCCGGATCTTCGGGGTGGATCTCACCGCCTTCTACGACGTGCTGGCCGATATCGACCGCCGTATTGCTTCTCAAAGCGCCCGCATCACCCGCGAGGTGGGCGAAGAGCTCTTCCTCGATGGGGTGTCTGAATCTGCGGTACGTATTCGCTCGCGGATCAGCGAGCTTGAGTTCTGGCCTGAGCTGGAAGTGTTTGTGGCTGCGTTCCGCCGCTGGAAGAGCGATGGCTTTGCCGGTCTGCCGGACGAGCATTACACCAACAGTATGCGCCGGGCGCTGGATATCATCGGCAAGGCGGCGCTCAGTGGCGGTATCGCCAAGCTGCTGGAAATCGAGCTGCGCCTGCGTGAAGGTAACTCGGATCTGATTATTCGCACCGACCGTCAGCTGAATGAATCTTCGAGCCACGGTATGGCATACCTGATTTTGTGTAAGTTCCTGCTGGCCTTTACCCGTCTGCTGCGGGGCTCGGCCCAGGTGACAGTGCACTGGCCCATCGACGAGCTGGGTACCCTGCACCACAACAACGTGAAGAAGATTTTCGATGCCTGCGAGAACAACAATATCTCGGTGCTGGGGGCCTTCCCGAACCCCGAGTCTGAGGTGCTGAGTCTGTTCAAAAACCGCTATATCATCAACAAGCAAACCCGCAAGCTGCAGGTGGTGAAGCCAAAGAGCAACCCCATCGCCGATAAGCTGGCCAGCCGTATTTCCAGGGAGGCGGTGTAATGTCTGACGCAAACTTTTCAGGAACTGGTACAGGCTTAGTGGGTCATGGTGCCCTGATCGAACGGCTTTTGCGGGGCGAGTTTATCTGCCGTGTGACTGATGAAGACGGCTGGCGTGCACTCAAGTCGCCTGCAGTGCGCGAGCGTATCGAAACCTACCTCAATCAAATCAACCGTACCGTTGCCAGCGCCGGCGAAGGTGAAGTGTTTTTCTGCGGTTATGCCCAGCTGGGTGATGCTGAGCGCAAGGTGATTTCCAGCCAGTTTAAAGACATCTGCCAGGCGCTGATTCCGCTGGTGGAATGGCTGGTGTTGGTGCAGGAAGCCTCCGGCCAGGATGCGCCCCTTACCGAAGGCGCGCCAGTGCGTTTGACCGAACTTCAGGGCCGTATCGAAGAAACCCCGGCGTTTCGCGAGCAGCTTGGCAAACTCAGCCAGTACCGGCTGTTCGGCTCCACTTCAAGCAACGTCGATGCCCAGCTTAAGTTGGTGTTCAAGCGTCTGGTGGAGCTTGGCTTCCTGACCCGCCCCAACGTGGAAAAACAAATCTACATCGCCACCGGTAAGCTTGATTATCTCTATGAAGTGATTCGTTTTATCGATGAAACCGAAGGGCTGAACCTGGAGGCGCAGGCCGAAACCGCCACCCAGAGGGAGCTGATATGAGCAGCAACCTGCACCAGTCCGGGGTGCGGCTGCTGAGGATGCTTGGCCGTCACGCCGAGACAGTGATGGATGTGTACCTGAGCGGCGCCGTGGACGAGGCCAACGCCGATGCAGGTGTGCTGAAAAAGCTCACCGAGGCGGGCATTCTGTGGCGCCCCGAGGAAGATGAGGGCCTAAGGCTTACCCGCAGCGTGCGGGCACTGCTCGAAGAGGGCCTTAAAGATGAGCGCAATCGCCAGATCAATGCCAACGTAGGCTCGGCGCTTGCCACCATCAAGACCCTGGCCGACCACTACAAGGAGGCGCGCAGCCACTCGGACTACAGCGCCGCCGAGGCGTATCTGGCCGATCTCAGTGAGCATGTGTACGCCTTTACCGAGAACCTGCGCTACTCAATTCGGGTGCTGTGGGGGCGGATTAACAACGAATTCGGTTATGTCGGTACCATCAGCGCTAAAATCCGCGAGAACGAACTGGCTCAGAGCCAGGTGTCTGAGCTCTTAAATGGCCTGGAGCTGTTTCAGTTCAGCGAACTTGGGGAGATCGCCTCTGATATCCGTGAGCTTCGAAAGCTGCTGGTGACTACCCTGCAGGAGACCCTGAGTGACTGTACTCAGGAGCTCAGCGTGGTGCAGGCAAGGCTTTTGGAGTTGCTTGGCCGCTTCCGGCAAATTCAGGGTCGTACCAGGCTGCTCAAGGGCTGGCTTTTGTACACAGATATGCACCCTGACTACGAGCCCATGGAGCATGTGGCTCACCGCAAGGTGCCCATGCTGTTTAACCGCGCCGAGGCCATGCTGACCGATGCCCACGTGGATGTGCATAACCAGAGCCAGGAGCAGGAGCTGATGGAGATGGTGGCGCGCATCAAGTCCATCAGTCGCCTCGATCTGAAGCCTGCTGCCAAGGCGGCAGAAACCAGCGTGGTGCTGAGTGCGGCGGAAGACTTCGATATTCCGGAAAACCCGCTCAAGCAGGATGTAGAAGACTACTTTGTGGCGGTCATCGATTCGGGCAAGCGCCAGTCTGCGCTGGAATATCTGCAGGAAAAAGCCTTGCCATGGGATTCAGAAAGCTGGATTTATCAGGTGATTGGCGGCTTTGAGGGCCTGAGCGAAGAGCATAAGTCCTTCTTCGAACTGGAGCCTTTGGGTGAGCCTCATCCTGTGTATACCGGCAACTTTATTATCCGCGACGTGGAGCTGTGGCTCAGTTAATCCCCTTGTCTTGCCAAGGCCACCTCAGTGTGGCCTTTTTATTGGCTGCAACATGGCGTGCCGGGCTGGCTGTGGCGGTAGATGTAGAGAATTACTGAGTAAGGTGGGTTTTGGCTGGTGATATTGACTGCATGGCTTGGTGTTTTTGGTTTTATCTGCTGGCTGTTTTTAAGTGGTTGTTTTGGAAGTGTTTGCCATTGGTAACATTGGCTGCGTCTGTGTAAAGGCAGAAATTTCTGCTTTTGAGTGATAGCTGTTAAATTTCAGCTGGTTATGTTCTACTTGTTATAGGGTTGCAGGATTGTGTCCATACATTTTCGTTGAAATTGCCGCTGGCATGTTTCACTATCCGGGAGCGAACGGGGCAGCAGACCCCAGACACAATAACAACACAGGCATGCAATCTATGTTCAAATCTCTGTCGGCCAGGATCTTCCTTGGCCTCGCTATCGGACTCCTGTCCGGCACTCTGGTGCAGTATGTGCTGCACGATATCAATTTCTTCTCCGGCACCCTGGTTGAAATCGCCTCTGGCCTTGGCACCATGTTCGTCAACATGATCATGATGCTGGTGGTGCCGCTGGTGTTTGTCAGCATTGTTTGCGGCGTCTGTGAGCTTAAAGATCTCTCGAGCTTCGGCCGTCTCGGCGGCAAGACCTTCGGCTTTTACATCATCAATACCCTGGTGGCGATATTCGCAGCCCTGACCGTGGCCCTGCTGCTGGAACCCGGCAAGGGCGTGGACATGACCGGCGGCGGAGAGCTGGCCATTACCGCCACCGAACTGCCGAGCCTGATGGCGCTGGTGGTGGACATAGTGCCCCGCAATCCGGTGGCGGCCTTTATGTCGGGTAATATGCTGCAGGTGATTTTTATGGCGCTGCTGCTTGGCGGTGTCATCAAGTCGCTGGGCGAGCACGTGGCCGGCGCCGTATCGGCGTTCCAAACCGCCAATAAAATCATGATGAAGCTGATTTCAGTAGTGATGCATCTGGCGCCCATTGGTGTTGGCGCACTGATGTTCAAACTGGGCGCTACCCTGGAAGCCGGGGTGTTCCTCAGTGTGATGGAATATCTGGTGCTTATTCTTGGCTTGCTGCTGCTGTGGATTTTCGTGGTCTACCCTTATGCTGTGCAGCTGTTCACCCCGGTGAAGGCCAGTGTGTTTCGTGAGAAAACCCAGGAGCAAATCCTGTTTTCCCTCTCTACCGCCAGCTCCAATGCCACCATTCCGGTGACCATGCGAACCCTCACCGAAAAACTCAAGGTGAATCGCGCCGTGGCCGGATTTGGGGTGCCGCTGGGCGCCACCATGAACATGGGCGGCGTGTCCATCTACATTACTGTGGCAATTTTCTTTATCGCCAACGCCTTTGGCATGCCTATTACCATGGAGCAGCTGCCGGCGCTGGTATTCAGTATCTTCCTGCTTTCTGTGGGCGCTGGCGGTGTACCCGGCGGCGGCATGGTGATGATTGGCGTGCTTATCCACCAGATGGGCTTGCCGGTTGAAGCCTTTGCGCTGGTGGCCGCGCTGGATAGGCTTATCGATATGGTACTGACTTCCTGTAACGTGGTGGGCGACACCGCGGTGCTGACGATTGTCGATCAGACCGAGCGCCCCCATCAGGTTGCCAGCGATGATGACTGAGCCGGTATAAGGCAATAATGCCTGACCCAAAAGCCGCCCTAGGGCGGCTTTTTACTGTGAGTATGCCGCACGTTACCAAGCGGCAGGCACAAAAAAGCCGACCCTGAGGTCGGCTTTTACGCAATATGTCGCAAACAGGCCGATTAGGCTTGCTTGTTGTAGCGCTCGGCGCTGGTGAGGATTTCTTCGCGGGCAGCAGCGGCGTCTTCCCAGCTCTCAACTTTCACCCACTTGCCAACTTCCAGATCCTTGTAGTGTTCGAAGAACTGCTTGATCTGGGCCTTCAGCAGAGCTGGCAGGTCGTTCACGTCCTGAATGTGGCCGTATTCTTTAGACACTTTCTCATGAGGAACGGCAACCACTTTGGCATCTTCACCTGACTCGTCGGTCATTTTCAGCACGCCAACAGGGCGACAACGGATCACGCTGCCAGGCTGCAGTGGGTACTGGGTAGGTACCAGCACGTCAACTGGGTCACCGTCCAGGCTCAGAGTCTGGTTCACATAACCGTAGTTGCAAGGATAGAACATAGGAGCAGTCATGATGCGGTCAACAAACAGGGCGCCGCTGTCCTTGTCCACTTCGTACTTGATAGGATCGTGGTTCTGTGGGATCTCGATGATTACATAGATATCATCTGGCAGGGATTTGCCCGCTGGCACTGCATTCAAGCTCATTTGCATATCCTTTAACGGTATTTGAAATCAGATTTCAGAAAATCGGTTGGCGCGTATTATAGCGCGATTTGACGGCTTGCCAATCAAAGGCCGCCGCCATTGCACTAAAGACTAACTTGAGCCTTATTTGTGGTAACCGAGACAGGCATCCACCTCGTTGGCCGAGCCCAAAATTACTGCCACGCGCTGGTGAATTTCGCTGGGCGCTATATCCAGAATGGTCTCGTAGCCGGTGCTGGCCTTGCCGCCTGCCTGTTCAACCAGGAATGCCATGGGGTTGGCTTCGTACATCAGGCGCAGTTTGAACGGCTTCTTCGGGTCCTTGGTGTCGGTAGGGTAGGTGAACAGGCCGCCGCGGCACAGCACCCGGTGCACATCGCCCACCATGGCTGCAATCCAGCGCATGTTGAAGTTCTTGCCGCGCGGGCCTTCTTTGCCCTTAATCAGGTCGGCAATGTAAGCCTGCATGCCCGGCTCCCAAAAGCGCTGATTGGACATATTGATGGCGAACTCGCCAGTGTCTGGGCTTATTTGCACGCCATCTACGGTCAGCAGATAGTCGCCGCTTACCGGGTCGAGGGTGAAGAGCTGCACGCCCTGACCTGTGGTAAGCGCCAGCATGGTGGAAGGACCATAGAGCACATAACCTGCGGCCACTTGTTTGCGACCGGATTGCAGGAAGCTTTGCTCGCTCACATCACCGCTTGGGGCGGGCAGCACCGAGAAAATGGTGCCTACCAGTGAGTTGATGTCGATATTGGATGAACCATCCAGCGGGTCGAAGCACACCAGAAACTGGCCATCTTGCGCCAGCGGTACTATCTCATCTTCTTCTTCAGAGGCCAGCGCCTTCACCGAGCCCTGGGCAGCCAAAGCGTCTTTCAGCATGTCGTTGGTGATAACGTCGAGCTTTTTCTGATCTTCACCCTGCACGTTTTCGGTGCCGGCTACACCCAGCACACCAGCGAGGGCGCCACGGCGCACGGCCTGGCTGATGTCTTTGGAGGTATTGGCCAGCACGGTTAACAGGCTGGCAAGTTCCTCACTGATAGCGCTTTGTTTGAGGGATTGGGACAGGGTCTGCATCTTGTGTCCTTCTGGTTAGACAAATTTGGGGAGGTCTTTGGAATAATTCTGGCGCTAATGATACCTGAGATTGGTGATATTTTCAGTGGCTTTGCCATCGGCGATTACTTTGGCAGCGGCAAAGTTTTCGGGCAGAATGGTTGGCTTACAGTCGATAACTGATTTGAAATACACACCTCACGAACCACACATGGAAAAAACAATGATTAAAAAAATCGTGGCTTCATTGATGTTGGCGGGCGTAGCAGCCTCCATCCAGGCGGCGCCGGCCTTTCCGGGCGCAGGGACTGAACCTCTGGCAATCGAGCGCATGTACGCTTCTCCTGCATTGGCAGGCAGCAGCCCACGTGGCTTGGCGCTGTCTCCAGATGGCAGCAAGGTTACCTTTTTGAAGGGCCGCGACGACAATCAACACTTCTATGATTTGTGGCAGATGGACGTGGCGAGCGGCAAAGTCAGCCTGCTACTGGATGCCGACAAGCTGGCGGGCGGTGAGCTTTCCGATGAAGAGAAGGCCCGCCGCGAGCGCCAGCGCATCTATGGCCAGGGTATTATGGAGTACTTCTGGGCCAAAGACGGCGAGGCGCTGCTGATCCCTGCCGCCGGGCAGCTGTATTACTTTACCCCCAAGAGCGGCGATGTGCGTCTGCTCACCACCGGCGAAGGTTTTGCCACCGACGCCAAGTTGTCGCCCAAGGGCAACTATGTCTCCTTTATCAGGGAGCAAAACCTCTATGTGTATGAGCTGGCAAGCAATAAGCTCACACAGCTCACCAAAGACGGTGGCGGCGCAATCAAAAACGGCATGGCCGAATTTGTGGCTCAGGAAGAAATGGATCGCATGACTGGCTACTGGTGGTCGCCTGACGAAGCGCGCATTGCCTTTACCCGTATCGATGAGTCGCCGGTGGAGCTGGTGACCCGCAATGAAATTTATGCCGACGGCATTAAGCTTACCGAGCAGCGCTACCCCTATGCCGGCAAGGCCAACGTGGAAATTGCCCTGGGCATTGTTGCCCTGGGTGATGGCAAGGCCGAGTGGGTGGACCTGGGCAAAGAGAAAGATATCTACCTGCCGCGGGTGAAATGGCTGCCAAACAGCTCTGAGCTCAGCTTCCAATGGCAAAGCCGTGACCAGCAGACATTGGAGCTGCGTAAAGTGGCGGTGGCAACCCCCGGCAAGACAGAGCTGCTGGTAAAAGAAACCAGCAAGGCTTGGGTGAACCTCAATAACGACCTGCGCTTTTTAAAAGATAGCGGCGATTTCCTCTGGACCTCAGAGCGAGATGGATTCAGCCATATTTACCTGTTCGATGCCAGGGGCAAGGTTAAGCGTCAGCTTACCAATGGTCACTGGACTGTGGATGGTATTGCCTATGTTGATGAAAAGGCAGGCCTTGTGTACTTCAGTGGCCGCAAGGATAAGGTTACCGAGCGTCATCTGTACCGGGTGAGCCTCAAGGGCGGCGAGATTGAACGGCTGTCAACCGAAGCCGGTATGCACGGCACTGTGTTTGCTGAAAACAGCCCTGTGTATCTGGATTACTTCAACAGCCTGTCGCAGCCGCCTCAGGTGAGTTTGCACGATTCGGCCGGTAAGCATCTGGCTTGGGTGGAAGAAAACGCCGTTAAAGCTGGCCACCCACTGTATCCCTTTGCCGGTTTGTGGCAGTTGCCCGAGTTTGGCACTCTGAAGGCCGACGATGGTCAGGCGCTGCATTACCGCCTGTTCAAGCCGGTGAATTTCGATGTCGCCAAAAAGTATCCCGTGGTGGTACGGGTTTATGGCGGCCCCCATGCGCAGCTGGTGACCAACAGCTGGAGTGAGCAGGATTACTTTACCCAGTACCTGCTGCAACAGGATTATCTGGTGTTTCAGCTGGATAACCGCGGCTCGGCCAATCGTGGTACTAAGTTCGAGTACGTCATTTATCAAAACCTCGGCGATGCCGAGGTGCGCGACCAGATGGCCGGGGTGGATTACCTGCGCACGCTGCCCTTTGTGGCAGGGGATAAGGTGGCGATTTACGGCCACAGCTATGGCGGTTACATGGCGCTGATGAGTCTCTTTAAGGCGCCAAGCCACTTTAAAGCGGCCATTTCGGGCGCCCCTGTGACCGACTGGCGCCTGTACGATACCCATTACACCGAGCGCTATATGGGTCATCCGGACCGCAACGGCGAGGGTTACGACAGGGCGAGCGTGTTCCCCCACGTCGGCGGCTATCAGGGCGGGCTTTTGATGTACCACGGTATGGCGGATGATAACGTGCTGTTTGAAAACTCGACCCGGGTTTACAAGGCGCTGCAGGATGAAGGCAAGCTGTTCCGTATGGTGGATTACCCCGGTTCCAAGCACTCGATGCGCGGTGAGAAGGTGCGTACCCACCTGTATCGCACCCTGGCAGATTTCCTCGACAGCGAGCTTAAGCGCTGAGCGAACACTGCGCTCCAACCCTAATAAAAAGGCCTGTCATCGACAGGCTTTTTTGTGCGGCGTTATTGGCTTTGCGAGCATGTGCTGAACAGTGCAGAGGCTTGTATCTTTCGGAAAATAGAATAAAAAAAGCCAATCCGAAGATTGGCTTTTTTAAAGAGGGGTTAACCCTTATTCGTCCAGGTTACCGCAGAAGCGATAGCCTTCACCGTGGATGGTGGCAATGATTTCTGGCGTGTCCGGCTGGCTTTCGAAGTGCTTACGGATACGACGGATTGTCACGTCTACGGTACGGTCATGTGGCTTGAGTTCGCGGCCGGTCATCTTCATCAGCAGATCGGCGCGGCTCAAAATTTTGCCAGGGTTTTCGACGAAGTGCAGCATGGCACGGAACTCACTGCGAGGCAGCTTGTAAGATTCGCCGGATGGGCAGACCAGAGAGCGGCTGTTGATTTCCAGGCTCCAGCCATTGAAACGATAAACCTCGACGGCGGTCTTTTCTTCAACTTCAGTGCCTGTGCTGTTTACGCGAGTCAGCAGGTTACGGGCACGAATAGTCAGCTCACGTGGGTTGAACGGCTTGGTAATATAATCGTCCGCGCCAATTTCAAGACCCAGGATTTTGTCGACTTCGTTGTCACGACCGGTCAGGAAGATAAGGCCGATGTTGTTGATTTCACGCAGTTCGCGTGCCAGCAACAGACCGTTTTTACCTGGCAGGTTGATATCCATCACTACCAGGTTGATCTTGTTTTCCTGCAAGGCTTTATGCATTTCTGCGCCATCGTTGGCTTCAGTTACCACATATCCTTCGGCCTCAAAAATACTCCTTAAGGTATTACGGGTAACGGCTTCGTCTTCTACGATCAGAATGTGCGGATTTTGCATAATTAAGTACCTAAATTTAAAACAAATTCTGTGCTAACCGGATGTGCCGGTCGACTGTCGGACAGGGCCTGCTTGCTAGCTGGGCAGGACCTGAAAAACCTGTGTGGTAAAGAGACAGCGCCTGATAGCCGGCACACTCTACGATTAGTCCAATAGTTGCCCCACATTGGGGAACGCGAACTGTACTTACTTTGATAAACAATGCCTTGCTAAAGTTCCTCAGACACCCGTTTTTTGCAAAGTATAAATGTTAAATTGAATATGGATCACATTTCGTACAGTTGATTAGCCAAGTCACTGACATCAGCGGAAAATTTGTAACAGTCTGTATCAAATGAACGGCTGGATGGGTGGAAGGCTAACGGGGGCAATTGTACTCGTTTTAGGCATTTGTTAACAATTGAAATGTTAACAAATCCAGCCGAAAGGCCGATTAATTATGATTAATTTTCTCTAAGTCGATGAAATGTAAGGTGATGGGTGTTTTTGTAAATGAGATCTCCCTCACATGACTAGGCAGCGTAAAAGAGTCTGCTAAACTGTATCGGGTTCTTTTGAATGATTATCACACGCATGGACAGTCATTTCGAACAGCTTTGGCATCTCTATCAGTCGACAGAATTTCTGTTGACTCAGCAACTTTCTCCTTTTTCTCAGTTCGCCATTATCACAGCCCACAATCCTCAGGGGCGGATTTTGACTGCCTGTCAGAACCGTTTGCGGGATCGGGCTCTGCTCAGAGACATTGAATCTCTGGGGGTGCCTTACCGAGCCATGATAGGGGCGAGCCGTGATTTGTCCCATATGGAAAAAAGCTGGGCGGTGTTTTTGTCCAGAGAAGATAGCCTGGCGCTTGCCAGACGCCATCAACAAAACGCGATTTATTATGTGGCCGAAAACCAGCTTGAGCTGCTGCCATGCCTGATGCAGGCAACGCCGGCGCCAATGGGGGCGTTCAGCGAGCGGGTGCGGCTGGTGAGCGAGCTGCCGGATCTTGGCCGGTAGCGCGATTGCTCAGCCAAACACAGTTTTTATCAAGTTGGGTAATTTCGGATTGACTTGATTAGGTCTTTATTGCTACTTTTTTCGTCCCTTCCAATGGAAGGCACAGAAGAGGAGCGTCAACTAGGTAGCGAGTCAGAGGAGTACCCACTCCAACGACGGCTTGCGAGGGAGATTGGCGCCGAGGCGTGCACTGCGGGGTAAGCGGTCCATGTCGGTCGTTCAGGCTGAATCCTGACGATTGTCACCTGTAATTTGGTGGAGAGCTTCTGGTGACGATCGCTTTTCCCTCCTTTTGGGGTGCCGAATCTTTGCACCAGGCTCTTCGAACGAAGTCAGTTCGGAGCTAACACATGAAAACCCTTACCAATCAATTTGCTGCTTTCGTCTATTCGCCGTCGACGGAGGTGTGCTGATGTCTCTTGTTGTTGCCAAGTTTGGCGGTACCTCTGTTGCCGATTTTGACGCTATGTCCCGCTGCGCCGATATAGTGCTGGCCAATGCTGCGACCCGGCTGGTGGTCGTCAGTGCATCCAGCGGTGTGACTAACCTGCTGGTGGAACTCACCCAGGCCACTGTGACCGATGAGCGTCGGTTGCAACTGCTGAAGCAAATTGCCCAAATCCAATACGCGATCCTCGACAAACTGAGCCGCCCACAGGATGTGGCTGCTGCGCTCGACAGCCTGCTGTCGCGTATTTCTGTGCTCAGTGAGTCACTTATCCTTAATCGCAGCAAATCGATTATGGATGAGCTGCTGTCCATGGGCGAGCAGTGCTCGTCATTGATTTTTGCCGCCGTGCTGCGTGAAAAGGGCGCCAGTAGTGTTAGCTTCGATGTGCGGCAGGTGATGCGTACCGATAGCCACTTTGGCCGCGCAGAGCCGCAGATTGAAGACATTGCTTCGCTGTCACGTGACTTTTTATTGCCGCTACTGGCAAGCCAGATTGTGGTGACCCAGGGCTTTATCGGTGCCGATGCCGACGGCCAAACCACCACCCTTGGCCGTGGTGGCAGCGATTATTCGGCGGCTTTGTTGGCCGAGGCGCTGCGGGCCGATGCGGTAGAGATCTGGACCGATGTGGCTGGTATCTACACCACAGACCCACGCCTTGCGCCCAATGCGCGTCCTATCGCCGAAATCAGTTTTAACGAAGCGGCAGAAATGGCCACCTTCGGCGCCAAGGTACTGCATCCAGCGACGATTTTGCCAGCCGTTCGTCAGCAAATTCAGGTGTTTGTGGGCTCAAGTAAGGCGCCGGAAAAGGGTGGCACCTGGATCCGTCATCAGGTGGACAATCCGCCGACCTATCGTGCCGTTGCGGTGCGCCGCGATCAGACGCTGTTGAACCTGCACAGCCTGCAGATGCTGCATGCCCGCGGCTTTTTGGCGGAAACCTTTGCCACTCTTGCGCGTCATAAGATTTCGGTTGACCTTATCACCACCTCTGAAGTGAACGTGTCGCTGACGCTGGATAAAACCGGTTCAGACTCCACCGGCAGCGGCCTGCTGAGTGAGGCGCTGCTGCAGGAGTTGTCGCAGCATTGCCGGGTGCGGGTTGAAGATAACCTGGCGCTGGTGGCCATTATCGGTAACCGCATCGCCAGCACGCCGGGCATTTGCCGTCAGGTGTTTACCGTGCTCGAGCCCCACAATGTGCGGATGATTTGCCAGGGCGCCAGCCCACATAATCTGTGCGTGCTGGTGGCTGAGAGCGAAGCGGCGCAGGTGGTGAAAGCACTGCACGAAAATCTGTTTGAAGGTCAGGCCTGATGCGGGTTGATAAGCACGAAGTCCGGGTGGGCGAGCTGGCTGCAGGTCAGCCGCTGTCGCTGCCGGTTTACCGTTTCAGTGGTAAGGGCAAGGGCCCGAGTGTTTACATTCAGGCAAATGTGCACGGCGCCGAGGTACAGGGCAACGCCGTGATCTATCAGCTGATGAAGCTGCTGGAGCACTACGAGCTGCTGGGAGATATCCAGTTGGTGCCGCTGGCAAATCCTTTGGGAATAAATCAGAAGAGTGGCGAGTTTACCCTGGGCCGCTTTGATCCCATTACTGGCGTGAACTGGAACCGCGAGTATCTCGACCATGGCTTTAATATCGAAGTCTGGTATCAGGAACATGCCCATTTGGATGATGAGGCGCTGGTAACGGCGTTTCGGGCCACTTTGGTGGAAGAGTGCGCCCGAAAGCTTGGGGATCCTTGGGGCGTGACCACAGGGCACCGGCTTGCGGTAACCTTGCAGTCGATGGCGCACAGGGCCGATATAGTGCTGGATTTGCATACCGGCCCCAAGTCGTGCAAACACTTGTATTGCCCTGAATATGAGCGTGATGCGGCGCAGTTTTTCTCGATTCCTTATACCTTGCTGATCCCCAACAGTTTCGGCGGCGCCATGGATGAGGCGGCTTTTGTGCCCTGGTGGACGCTGGCGGAGGTGGCCTCGAGCCGTGGCCGCGAACTGGGGGTGAAAGTCTCGGCGTTTACTCTGGAGCTTGGCAGTCAGGAGCGTATCGATCTTGATGATGCCCTGGAAGATGCCGAAGGTATTCTGGCGTATCTTAGCCACCGCGGGGTGATTGCCGAGAAAGTGCTGCCCAAGCCAATGAAGCGCTTTGGCTGCTTTCTGAAGAATTACCGTAAATTCCATGCGCCCAAGGCAGGGATGGTGGAGTATCTCGGAAAGGTAGGCGTGCCGATGAAGGCGGGTGAGCCGCTGGTGAATCTGCTCAGATTGGATTTGTACGGCACCGGCGAGGAACTGACGCCGCTTAAATTGCCTGAGGACGGGGTGCCGATACTGCATTTTGCATCGGCCTCGGTACACCAGGGCACCGAGCTTTATAAGGTGATGACCAAAGTCTTTGAGCTTTGAGTCAGTTAAACAAAAACACCGGACATAGTGCCGGTGTTTTTGTTTTTAAGCCTTGTAGTGCCTGAGTTGGATCAGGGCTTTACCGCTCGGACAATCGGATTTTGCAGGCTTATTAAGGTCTCGGTGGACTGAATTTCGGCAATGGATTGAATGCGGTTAATCAGCACATGTTGCAGGCTGTCGATAGACTGACACATGACTTTGACGAAAATGCTGTAGTTGCCGGTGGTGTAGTAAGCTTCTACCACTTCTTCGAGGGCATTGAGTTTGGCTATGGCGGCAGGGTAATCGCCGGCACTTTTCAGATTAATGCCGATAAAACAGCACACATCGTAGCCCAGTGCCTTGGGGTTTACCGTAATTTGCGCGCCGGTGATGATGCCGGCCTGCTTCATCTTTTCGACCCGCACATGGATGGTACCCGCACTGACGCCGAATCGTTTGGCCAGTTCGGCAAAGGGAGTGCGGGCATCGGCCATCAGGGCCTCGAGGATCTGATTGTCCAACTGGTCACGCTGAAATGATGTATCCACTGCTTACTGCTCTAACTACCAAATGATTGAACAATAATTTACGGGCTTTAGTGTGAATTTTCCAGCGAAAAGGTGACTTTACTGCTCACCAATCGGCTCGGCGAACGGCACTTCGGCTTCGAAGGTCAGTGGCTCGGCCGAATAAGGATGTGTGAAGCTGAGACTGGCTGCATGCAGCAGCAGACGGTCTGCAAGAGACTTCGCCAGCGGGTCAGCATAGAAGCCATCACCCAGGATGGGGTGCCCAAGGGCCATCATATGTACCCTGAGCTGGTGACTGCGGCCGGTGATGGGGGTGAGCTTCACCAGCGTGGAGCGCTTGCCGTAGCTGACGACTTCCACATGGGTGAGTGAAGGTTTACCTATCTGGTGATCGACCTTTTGTTTGGGGCGGTTGGGCCAATCACAGATAAGTGGCAGATTTACGCTGGTGTCTTGCTTAACGTGGCCTGCAACCCGCGCATAGTAAATTTTGTGGGTTTCCCTGTCACGGAACTGGCGCTTGAGTTCGCTTTCGGCACTTTTTCGCAGGGCATAGACCATGACACCGGAGGTGGCCATATCCAGACGATGCACGACCTGGCTGTTGGGGTGTTCAGCCTTTATCCGTGACCAGATACTGTCGTAATGAATAGGATCGCGACCCGGCACCGAGAGGATGCCGCTGGGCTTATTGATAACGATGATGTCCTTGTCCTGGTGCAAAATTTCCAGCCAGGGTTCGCAGGGTGGATTGTAAACAAAATCGTCCATTTGCGGTCTCGATACGGTCTTTGGGGCGCTAAAGATACCCAAGGGTAACCACAGCGGCAAGTTCAATGAAAAGATAGATGTGTGCTGCCGCTTCCCCTCAGGCACCGATATTGATTAAATACAGAAAGATAAAACTAAAGTAACAAAGCGAACGGCATGTTTAATAATAATAAATATCGCTTGGGCGAGTACCTTGTTGTGCCCGAGCGTTGCGTGGTTTCTCGGGAAGGCATAGATACCAAGCTGGAATTGCGCGTAATGCAGGTGCTGGTGTGCCTGCTTGAACGTGCCGGTCGCCCTGTGAGCCGGGATGAGCTCATTAAAGAAGTGTGGCGCGGTGGTGTTGTTTCTGACAACGCTATCAATCGAATCATTGCCCTGCTTCGCAGCGCCCTCGGTGATGATGCCCGCAGTCAGAAAGTCATTAAAACCGTGCCCAAGGTGGGTTATCTGGTGGTGGCCGAGATTGAGCAAATCAATACGCCTCTGCTAAAGCCGGCAGTTTCTGTTCCTGAGAGCCATACAGCCGCGACGCTTCCCGGCAAGGCTGAAACCGAAAACAAGCCTGCCTTTGAAGCTGTAACCTATGACCAGGCACCAAACCATATCAACCAGCAGCTTGCTACTCCTGTTAAAACTCCCCGGCATGGCAGTTCCCGCAGTGGCAGATTGTTGGGTTATGCCCTGGCAGGCCTTACGGTGTCACTGGCTATCATGGGTGGTATTCAGTATTTCAGCAAAGCGCCGCCGATTGAAAATATCTCCCCTATTAAAGATGTGATTGCCTCTCTTGAGCCGCTGACTTCGCTGGATGGGCAAGAGGTTGACCCGATTTTGTCTCCGGATGGATCTCTGCTGGCGTTTTCATTTCGGCCATTGAATGAAGAAAGATGGCGAGTGCTGGTCCAGGATTTACGTACGGGCGTTGTTTCTCACGTAGCAGGCAGCTTTCTCGGAAAGATGAATGGTCGATATCCGGCATGGGCGGAGGACGGGCGTCATCTGGCCTACCTTCGCTATGATGGAGTAGCAAGGTGCGAGTTAGTGCTGGTCGATATTGCTTCTCAAGATGAGCAGATAGTGGGCTCCTGCGGAGCGACCAATCAATCAAGCGCATTGACCTTCAACGGACGGCAGCTGTTTTACATAGACTCAGCCAGTATCGAGGACTTCAAGAAAATCTACCGTCTTGATTTGGATACCTTGCAAAAAGAGCAGATAAGTCAACCTCATATTACCGGACGAGGAGACCTGAGCTTTGCTTTGTCTCCTGACGGAAGCCAGCTGGCGGTACTGCGTAACTCGGGCTGGTCAGATACCCAAATTATGCTGTTTACCTTCTCATCCGGAGAGTGGCGCAGCCTGCATAAGGTGGGCTATCCACTTCGCAGTATCGCCTGGAGTGGTGACGGAAAAAGCCTCATCTATCGTGCTGAAGAAGGGCAGCTACACCAGTATGATTTAGCCTCCGGCCAGGTCACCCGTATTACTAAAATTTTGCAGGAAATCAATTCACCCAAGTCCAACGCCCGGGGGCAGGTTACAGCGGTAGTAGGTGAACTGGTGGAAGAAGAAATCTGGCTGTGGGACTCCCCAATGACCACCGACTCCAGCCCCAAACCGTGGATTTCTTCAAGTCGCAGAGATTATAGAGGGGCTATAAGCCCGGATGGCAGCAGAGCAGTCTTCGTTTCCACCAAGACTGGCTTACCTCAGATTTGGATGCGAGAGTTTGATGGGGTAGAGCACAAGCTAACAGACTTAAAACGTTTCTCATATATTGATGAGTTGTCTTTCTCAATGGATGGCAGCATGGTTGCAGGTTCTATCAATGGCGCGGCCTTTACGTTAGACCTGGCTACGGCTCATTTAAATATGGTCCCCAATATGACAATGGTAAGAAATATATCTTTTGGCATTAAGCATGGCGAATTAGTCATGACAGATCTTTCTGACTCCAGCGGAAAAATAAAACTCGTAAATGCATTTTCTGGAGAAGAGTTGAGAGTTTTGGTGATTGGTGGTTACTCAGGAAAATATGATTGGGCTACTGGTGATTTCTACTTCTCAAAGAAACATGTGCGTGGTACTTGGTCGCTGAAGAATGGTGTGGAGAAGCTTATTACTGAGGATTTTACACCAGTGTTTTCTGAGTCTTGGCTCGTAGATAATAAAGACATGTGGTACCTGGAAAAGGATGATGGGCAATTCTACCTAACTCGCCAGTCAGTTAACACTAACGAAAAAGTTCGCGTGGACATCAATGTAAAACACCTTTCTCTTCGAAACATGTCGATGTCTAAGGACAGGAAAATCTTACTTTCAGTTCTCACCAACTCAAACACTGACGTTGTTTATTTAAACTAATCAGTTAGTTACTGGTTAGTAAGGTTTTCATCATCTTTTCATTGTCGCGTTTCTGCGCTGGGTTTCCTATCGTTATCCCCGTCAGCCGACTTGGTTGCGCACAACAAAGACGCCTTACCCTGAGTCGCTTTGATTTGCTAATCCGCTGGTCGCAAAAAGCAATGGCGCATCCCCGTGGCCAAGTTGGTTGACACTTAAATTTCGTTCAACGCTTTAACAGCAAGCGTTGAATGTTACGAAAAATATAATAATTCTGTTCGTAAATTATAAATTAATCGGTTGGAGTCAACGCAATGAAAAAGTATATCAATCACCTCTTGGCTGGTGCAGTTTTTACTTCAGCCGTAGCCATGCCTTTTATGTTTGTTAAGCAAGATGCTGCAGAGCAAGAGCAAACGATAAAAGTTTCTATGTGTGAGCCATTCCCTGAGTGCTATATCTACCGTGTTGACGAAGCACCAGCGGTAAATAACGAACTGTAATTTTAATTATTCACGAATGTTAGTTAATGGCCTTGGTTGTTAATTAAATACCTGCGAGATTCAGGAGGATAGCAGATGTGGTCTATCAGTCTTTATGTCGTGGGGACACTGAGTGGATTATTCATAATCTACTACGTGTTTATCAATGTGGTTCTTGCGTCCGAGGAATCATGTTTGCTTGACCAACAGGACGACTAAATCTCCCTTTCCGCCAAAGTGGGCACCTTGGGTAACCTGGGTGCCACTTTTATTTTCAGCGTTTAAATCCCCATATCCCGCAGATGCATAATGGCAAAGGTCCAGACCACAAATGCCAGGATGCCGTGTACCAGCGCATAAAAGCCCTGATCGAGCCGTTTCATCCCCTTGGAATGCCAAATCAGCCAAAGATGAGCGCAAAGGATGACGGGGTACATCACCAGCAGAGGATAGTAAAACAGTGGGTTACCCTGGCCGGTGATGGCGCGCCCGAGTATGGCCCACACCACGATAAAGGCGGTAATAAGCGGTGGCAGCGCGTTTCGGTATTGTTCTGGGTAAGGAAACATGTTCAGTCCATGGGTTTACGGCAAATGATGCTTGCCTTGAAGGCACCGTCGCCTTCAACCGGCGTTTGCTCACCATAATACACTTGTTGCCAATGGGCAAAGCGCTGCTTGAGTTCAGCGTCTTCAAGCAAAAAATCAGGGTTGCGCGGCCTGCCAATCAGCGCCTGTTGATGAGTAAAGGTTTCATAAATCAGCAAGCCGCCGGGTTTCACCGCCGCTTCAAGCAGCGCAAACAATGGCCGGTGCAGATAGTTGAATACCAGGACCAGGTCGAATTGACCAAGCGGCGCCTGAGGAGGCATTTCCAAATCGCGTGCTAGCAGTTGACTGCGGGTATGCTGCTTAAGCTCGTCTTCGAGTCGCTGCAGGTCGATATCCAGAAAGCACACCTCGTGGCCCCTCGCCAGAAACCAGGCGCCATTGCGGCCGCTGCCGCAGGCCACATCGAGCACTGTGAGGGGAGTATCTGCCGAAAACAGATGTGCAAACCTGTCAAACAGAGGGGATGCAGGCGCGTTCATCCCTTGATTTCCTTCCGGCTTTCAATGCGTCTTCTGTGCCAGATTGAATAGTGCCTAAGCCCCGCCGGGCCGTGGGATACCAGTACCGACAATAGCAGTATCGCCACAAAAATCTCGGCTTTATGGTCGGGGAAGGGAATAAACAAGCTCAGCAGCAGGAGCTTAAGTAGCGTCAGTACGCCTTTGAGCTGGATAAGCCAGCGCCAGTCGCGGAGTATTTCCCAGCCCATCAGGGCACTGCCGCTGAGCATGGCCAGCAGCCAGAAATTCTGCCACTCGGGCTTGGCCACTCCCAGGAGCACTCCGCCACCCACGCCACAAATCCCCAGCAGGTGCACGGCCCGCAAGGCGGTTTTGCTTATCCGTTGCACCCAAAAGCGTTTTTCAGAGAGTTCTTTGTCGGCCACAGTGCTGCCCCCACGCGCTAAAAAACGCAGCATAACAGCATGAGACATTGCTGGGGAGTTGTTGTCGGCAGTTTGCTGAACTCCGAGCCATCTTTTCTTTGTAAAGTGTTGCCTGTCAGGCATTTTTATATAAGTCGCTGTGATCTTGTTCAATCAACACGACAAAACCTCGGGGTACCCAGCAAATACTGACAATGATTGATACAAGTTGGGAAAGACTGTGACGGCACCGAGAAAAATACCTCTTTAGATAGTGCTACCATTTCATCGCAGGTTAGCGTTTTACTCCGTATATAACCATTAATTAAGTGTAAAACACGCCGCAAAAATACCTCTTAATAAGTAGTTTTGGAGGAACACTTATGTTCACGGGAGCGATGAAAAAAACCATGCTGGCTGTCATGATCTCTGGGGTCATGGCCGGCACTGCCTGGGCCAATGCAGACAATCTGGCCGATTTCCATGGTGATAACGGCTGCGACAGCTGTCACCAAACCGACAAGGGCCCAACCAACGATAACCTGACCCATGAAAACGCCCAGTGCGTGAGCTGTCACGGCGATCTGAAAGAAGTGGCCGGTGGAGAGCGCGAAGGCATAGTGTCTCCTCACCAATCTCACCTCATCGGTGATATTGCTTGTACCAGCTGCCACAAAGGTCACGAAAAATCAGTGACCTACTGTGATGCTTGCCATAACTTCGGTTATGACATGCCTTTCGGTGGCAAGTGGGAACGCAAGTTTGTACCTGTGGATGCTGAAAAAGCAGCCCAGGACAAAGCCATTGCCGCTGGCCCACGCGAGAGCACCGACGTTGTCATTATAGGCTCAGGTGGTGCGGGTCTGGCCGCAGCTGTTTCTGCCCGTGACGCCGGCGTAAAAGTTATTGTGCTTGAAAAAGAGCCGGTTCCAGGTGGTAACACCAAGCTGGCTGCCGGTGGTATGAACGCCGCCGAAACCAAGCCTCAGGCTAAGCTTGGTATCCAGGACAAGAAACAGATCATGATTGACGACACCATGAAAGGTGGCCGTAACATCAACAATCCTGAGCTGGTAAAAGTGCTGGCCAACAACTCTTCCGACTCCATCGATTGGCTCACCGCACTGGGTGCCGATATGAACGACGTGGGTCGCATGGGTGGCGCCAGTGTTAACCGCAGTCACCGTCCAACCGGTGGTGCCGGTGTGGGTGCCCACGTGGCGCAGGTGCTGTGGGATGCCGCAGTGGCCCGCGACACGGATATCCGCCTCAACAGCCGTGTGGTACGCATTCTTGAAGATGGCAGTGGTAAGGTAACTGGCGTACTGGTTCAGGGTGCTTACACTGGTTACTACGTGATCAAGGCTGACGCTGTGGTGGTTGCTACCGGTGGTTTCGCCAAGAACAACGACCGCGTTGCCAAGTACGATGCCAAACTCAAAGGCTTCAAGGCCACCAACCATCCGGGTGCGACCGGTGACGGTCTGGACGTGGCAACCCACGCCGGTGCTGACACTGTGGATCTGGAATACGTGCAGGCTCACCCAACCTACAGCCCTGTGGGCGGTGTGATGGTGACCGAAGCTGTGCGTGGTAACGGTGCCATTCTGGTGAACCGTGAAGGTAAGCGTTTCGTCAACGAAATCACCACCCGCGACAAAGCCTCTGCCGCCATTCTGGCTCAGAAAGGTGAAAGTGCGTATTTGGTGTTCGATGATTCAGTGCGTAAGAGCCTGAGCAAAATCGAAGGCTACATCCACCTGAAGATTGTTAACGAAGGCAAAACCGTGAAAGAGCTGGCCGATAAACTGGCTATGCCAGCTGCCGAGCTGGAAAAATCCATTGCCAGTTACAATGGCTTTGTGAAATCCGGTAAGGATGAGCAGTTCGAGCGCGCCAACCTGCCGCGTGAACTGGCCACTGCGCCTTTCTATGCAATCGAAGTGGCGCCTGCGGTGCACCACACCATGGGCGGCGTGAAAATCGATACCAAGGCTGAAGTAGTCGGCAAAGACGGCAAGCTTATCGGCGGTATGTATGCAGCCGGTGAAGTGACCGGTGGCGTACACGGCGCCAACCGTCTGGGTGGTAACGCCATCTCCGATATCGTGACCTTCGGTCGTATCGCCGGTGCCCAGGCGGCCCAATACGCCAAAGATCACTAATCTCCCTTAGCACGGAGGGGCATTCGATTGCCCAACGTCAGGCGGCCCCTCGGGGCCGCTTTTTTATGGCCCTTGCGCAGCAAAGGTGATCCGCTTCACCTTTCTGGCGACGACAGCCATGCAGAATTGGCTTACACTGCGGCCATTCACGCAATTCTCAGGACTTTCCCATGAAAATCGGATTCTTCAGCGCCAAACACTACGATATGCAGCACTTTGACCGGACCAATGTGGGCTTCGGTGCCCACATCGAATACTTCGATTCGCGGCTGTGCATGCAAACGGTGAAACTGGCCTATGGCTTTGAGGTGATCTGCGCCTTCGTTAACGACGAGCTGTCGGCCGAGGTGCTGAATGAGCTGCATGCCAATGGCACCCGGGTCATTGCCATGCGCTGCGCCGGTTTTAACAATGTCGACCTCGATGAAGCCAAACGCCTGGGAATGACAGTGGTGAACGTACCTGCTTACTCGCCTGAGTCTGTTGCCGAGCACACGGTTGCGCTGATGCTAACCCTTAACCGTAAGATCCATAAGGCCTATCAGCGTACCCGCGACGCCAACTTTTCCCTCGAAGGACTGGTTGGCTTTAACATGCATGGCAAAACCGTGGGGGTGGTTGGTACCGGCAAGATTGGTCTGGCGACCATCCGCATCCTGCTGGGCTTTGGCTGTAAGGTGCTTGCGTTTGACCCATACCCCAACCCGGCGGTTGAAGCGCTGGGCGTGCCATATCTGAGTCTCGATGAGCTCTTCCCCCTGTGTGATGTGGTCAGCCTGCATTGCCCGCTCACCAAAGAGAACCACCACCTGCTGCGCGCCGATACCTTCGCTAAAATGAAGCCCGGCGCCATGGTCATCAATACCAGCCGTGGTGGGCTGCTCAATGCCATAGATGCCATGGAAGCGCTCAAAACCGGTCAAATCGGCGCTTTGGGTCTGGATGTGTATGAAAACGAAAAGGAACTCTTCTTCGAAGATAAGTCCAACGAAGTGATCCAGGACGATGTGTTCCGCCGCTTGTCGGCTTGCCACAACGTGGTTTTCTCGGGCCACCAGGCGTTTTTAACTGAAGAAGCCCTGGGCGCCATCGCCCATACTACCTTAACCAATGTGCAGGCGGCACTCAGTGGCGAGCGCAGCGGAAACGAACTTTTCTGACATTCTGCGCTGACACAAGACCTTGGGCTTGCTAGATTGTTGGCAATCTCAAGCCCTGGAGGTCTTATGCGCGTCCTTAGCGAACTTTACACCCTCACCACGGCAACGGGTCCAATGCAGACCCGTGTCTATCGTCCTGTGGCCGAAGGCAGTTTTCCTGCCATCATCTTTTACTCTGAAATCTTTCAGGAAACCGCTCCCATCAGCCGCATGGCCACGGTGCTTGCCGGTCATGGCTTTGCGGTGCTGGTCCCCGAGATTTTCCACGAGCTTAATCCGGCCGGAACCGTGCTTGGTTACGATGATGTCGGCAAGGACAAGGGCAACAGCGACAAAGCCACCAAGCCGCTGGAAAGTCATGACAGCGACACAGTCGCCATGGTCGACTTTGCCCGCAGCCAGCCCTGGTGCCGCGGCAAAGTGGGCGCCATGGGAGTGTGTATCGGTGGCCATCTGGCTTACCGTGCTGCGGTAAATCCGGACGTGGCAGCAGCTTTTTGTTTGTATGCCACAGACATTCACTCAGGCACCATTCCCAGCCAGGCGGGCAATGATTCGCTGTCGCGCACCAGAGACATCCGCGGTGAGCTTTATATGGTGTTTGGCAAGCAAGACCCCCATGTGCCCGCCGAAGGCCGGCGCCGCATTCAGCAAAATCTCGAGGACTGTCAGAGCCGTTATACCTGGCTTGAGGTCAATGGAGAGCACGCCTTTATGCGCGATGGCGATGCCCGCCACGACCCGGCATTGGCGCTGGAGATGTACCAAAAGGCGATAGCGCTGTTTAAAAATACCCTTTGAGTCTTTCCTGATGAAAAACGCGGCCGGTGGCCGCGTTTTTTGTTTGAGCAGAATGCCTTGTCGTGGTTTCAGGAGGCGCTTGGCGGTACTGATGGCGGTACAGGTGTACCCGAAGAAGCTGTGTTGCTGGCTGCATTTGCGGTTGTAGCGGCAGGCGCACTCTCGGTCTTTTTTTCATCCACCTGAGGCAGCACCTGGGGTTTGGGTTCGTAAGCTTCTGGATTTAAAAGCTTAATTACCGACTTTTGCAAGATCTGACTGTTGGGGTAGGTGATAAGGTTGCCATCGTCCCTTTTTATCAGCACATGGAACAGGGCGATTTCTTCGATAATGCCGCGGATGTCCTCATCCTTGTCCACCACCTTGATGCGATCGCCAATCCGGTACGGAAATACGAAGAAAATCAGCACACCGGCGGTAAGGTTACTGAGAATCGACCACTGGGCAACCAGCGCCACCCCCAGCACCGCAAAGGCGGATGACACAAACAGCGCCACATCGTGATAGCCCAGCCCCAAAGACACCGCCATCAGCGACAGGGTGATAAAAAACAGCACCGATGTCAGAAAACGGGTCACCATGCTGGTGCGGGCCGCGCTGACCTGCTTTTTGTCCGCCAGTCGCTGCACCATATACTTGAGGTTTCGTTGGATAAAATAGAAAGCAGCCAAATAAAAACAGGCAAGAAGGATTTGATTTGTCATAAAATGGAGGCCCCGAAAACCCTTGGCATAAAGCGCAGATTTTACTGAGTGCTGCGGCCGATAGAGAAGTGCTTTTTTGCCCGGAACCGCGATAAATTGTCCGACTATAAGCTGATTTACCAAAGCCAGGATGCCCACGGGCCAGTGCTGGTACTCGAAGGCGATGGCCTGCGGGTGCTGTCGTTTGGCGATAACGATGAGCAGAGTAAGCTCGACATCCGTACCCCTCATATCCCCAAACACTCCTACGTGCAGGTGATGCTCGAATCCCTGATGTATAAGTCGCCCCGCAGCGCTTTGGTGCTTGGCCTTGGGGGCGGTGCTCTGGTGCATGCATTACGCCATGCCGATGGGGCGATGAAGATCAGTGCGGTGGAGCTGAGGCACGAAGTCATCGACGTGGCCAAGCGCTACTTTTTCCTGCCGGTAGGTAAAAAACTGCAGCTGTTTGAAGGGGATGCGAAGGTTTTTCTCGAGTCAGCCGAGCACAAACGGGTCGATATTGTGTATGCCGATATCTATGGCGCTGATGGGGTGGACGAGCAGCAGATGAGCCCGGCTTTTATTGCCGGCGCGCTGCGATTGCTCAAGGCCGATGGCATGTTGGTGCTCAATTGCTGGAAAGAGCACAGAGACAATTTGGCGCTGCAAACGCTGCTGAAACAGGAGTTTGCTGAGGTGTATGCCAGCTTGTCGAGTGGTGGCAACTGGGTAATATTTGCGTCAAGAATCCCGGGCGTGCTGCGTGAAGAAGGCCTTAAACAGGCCCGGGCCGAGCTGTCCAATCGTCTTGGTTTCACCGTTGGACGCGCTTCCATGAGCTTTGGTCCCTGGGGCGGCTAATCCTTAGGGGCAGATGTTAAAGGTTACGCCCAGGTAGAAAATTGTAAGCCGGTGTTAAGGGCGGCACTTCGCGGGTTAACCTCAAAATACACCTTTGTTATGCTTGCGCGTCCCATAATAACAAGGTGTGAACCCCATGCTTAAAACCTCCAAATCCACACTTGCTGTGCTGTTTGCTTCTTTGTTGTCCATGCCTGCTCTGGCCGACAAAGTGAGCTTTTCCAATGAATTGAATACTCAGGGCGAGACCCTGGTGCTGTTCAAAGTACAAAATACCGACTTCCCCGGCGCCCGGGTGCTGAATGACGGCAGCCTGACTCACCTCGAGCGGGCTATGCAGGTTAATCAGTTCGATGGCGAAGAGGGAAAAATGCTGGAAGTGCTGGCGCCTGCCGGCAGTCAGCTGAACCGGATCCTGGTGATGGGGCTGGGTGATGGCAAGCTGACCGACGGCGAACTCAATAATCTGGGCGGTAAGCTCGCAGATAAGCTGGCAGCCCATAAAGACACCCGCATCACCCTGATTGCCGAGGGAACGCCCAATGCCGCCAATCTGGCTGCGGAAGTGGCCCATGGCGTCAAATTGAAGGGTTATGAGTTCGGCCGTTATGTCACTAAAGAAGCGAGCGAGCGCAAGCTGCGCTTTGCTCTGACCGAGGCCAAAGCTGCCAGTGCTGAGTATGCCCGCCTGTCGGCAGTTGAAGCCGGTGTCGCATTAGCCCGGGATCTGGTGAACACCCCTGCCGGGGATATGACGCCGGAAGACTTTGCCATTGAGGCTAAAAAGCTCAAGTCCCTGGGTGTAAAAGTAACAGTGATCGAGCCCAAGGGCATCCAGAAGCTGGGCATGGGGGCCCTGATGGGTGTGGGTAAGGGCAGCCTGCGCGGCCCTCGCTTGGTGGTGGCGCACTGGGAAGGTGCCGAAGGCGCACCTGTGGCCATGGTGGGTAAAGGCATCACCTTCGATTCGGGTGGCTATAACATCAAGGCGTCCGGCGGCTCTATTTCGCACATGAAATCCGATATGGCCGGTGCCGCTGCCATTCTGGGTACAGTGAAAGCCATGGCGATGCAAAAGGCCAAGGTCAATCTGGTGGCGGTGCTGCCACTGGCAGAGAACATGGTGTCCGGCGATGCGCTGCGCCCCGGTGACGTGGTGCAAACCGCCCAGGGCCTGAGCGTGGAAGTGATGAACACCGATGCTGAGGGCCGTCTCATTCTGGCCGATGGCATGTGGTATGCCCGTACCCAGTATCAGCCCAAGCTGATGATAGATGTGGCTACCCTCACGGGCTCCAAGGTGCGTGCCCTGGGCCGTGAATATGCGGGTCTGTTCAGTGATGATGAAAGCCTGATTGCAGGTCTGACGGCTTCCGGTGCCGCCGTGGGTGAGAAGCTGTGGCGTCTGCCGCTGGATAAAGCCTATGGTGATGAGCTCAAATCCAGCATTGCCGATCTGAAAAACACCGGCGCCGAAGGCAGTGCGGGCGCATCCTCTGCCGCTATGTTCCTGCAGCGTTTTGCCGGGGAGCAGCCCTGGGCCCACATCGACATCGCAGGTAACGCTTTGTCCTCTGCAGAAAAACCGCTGAGCCCGGCCGGTGCCACCGGCTTTGGCGTGCGCTTGCTGAGCCACTGGTTGACCGGGCAAGCCGGTAACTGAAACCGCAATCGCTAATCATTAAAAAGGGAAAACCAGGGTTTTCCCTTTTTTTCGATTGGTTCAAATAAAAAATCGATTAAGGTGATAGCTTTTATCCGTTATCAATGATTGAAGTCCTTGGCTAATATGCTCTCCATCGACGGGGCGCCAGCCAGTTGCCCTGACAAATTCACTGAACCAAGCGTTTGTTTATAAAGGAGCAAAACATGACTCAATCAATCATCAACAGCACCATCAAGCCATTCAAAGCCACAGCTTTCCACAAGGGCGAATTCGTGCCTGTGACCGAGCAGGATCTGCTGGGCAAGTGGTCTGTGGTGTTCTTCTACCCAGCCGACTTCACCTTCGTATGTCCAACTGAACTGGGCGACATGGCTGACCACTACGCCAAGCTGCAGTCCATGGGCGTTGAAGTGTACTCAGTGTCTACCGACACCCACTTCACCCACAAGGCATGGCACGACACTTCTGACACCATCAACAAGATTGAATTCCCGATGGTGGCCGACCCAACCGGCATCATCAGCCGCAACTTCGGCGTGATGATTGAAGAAGAAGGCCTGGCCCTGCGTGGTACCTTCGTCATCAACCCAGAAGGTCAGGTAAAAGTAGCTGAAATCCACGACCTGGGTATTGGTCGCAGCGCCAGCGAGCTGGTTCGTAAAATCCAGGCTGCTCAGTACGTTGCTACCCACGACGGCGAAGTATGCCCAGCCAAATGGCAGCCAGGCGATGAAACTCTGGCTCCTTCACTGGACCTGGTTGGCAAAATCTAAGCCCTAAACCGCGTCAACCCTTGCTCCGGGCCGCCCCCTGATTTGGCCCGGAGCTTTTCTCCCCAAATTTCTTTGCTTGCATCTGGAGCCACTATGTTAAATGCGGATTTGAAACAGCAGCTTAAGACTTATCTGCAAAATTTACGGCAGCACGTCAGACTCGTGGTGTCTGCCGATGACAGCAAAAAGTCACAGGAAATGCTCGACCTGGCCAACGACATCGCCTCCTTGTCTCCGTTGGTTTCAGTGACCAAGGCCAGGCTCGAGCGCTCCCCTGCCATGCAGGTGACCAATGACCAGGGCACTGACATTCGTTTTGCCGGTCTGCCCATGGGCCATGAATTTACCTCGCTGGTGCTGGCGCTGCTGCACACAGGCGGTCATCCACTGAAACTGGATGCCGAGGTAATTGAGCAGATAAAAGCCCTGCCGACCGAGCTTAAGTTCGAGACTTTTGTGTCTTTGACCTGCCAAAACTGCCCCGATGTGGTGCAGGCGCTGAACATGATGGCCGCCCTTAACCCCAAGGTCAGCAACACCATGGTGGATGGCGCCCTGTTCCAGGACGAAGTGGAATCACGGCAGATCATGGCGGTGCCATCGGTTTACCTCAATGGTGAACTCTTTGCCCAGGGCCGTATCAGCCTGAAAGAAATTCTGGCCAAGGTCGATACCCAGGCCAGTGCCCGCGAAGCCGAGGCGCTGACGCAAAAAGCGCCTTTCGAGGTGTTGATTGTGGGCGCAGGCCCTGCCGGTGCCTCAGCCGCTATCTACTCGGCCCGCAAAGGTCTGAGCACAGGTTTGGTTGCCGATCGCTTTGGTGGTCAGGTTACCGAAACCGTCGGTATCGAGAACTTTATTTCGGTGAAAGCGACCGAAGGCCCCAAGCTGGTGGCAAGCCTTGAAGCCCACGTTCGTGACTACGAAGTGGATATCATGGAAAGCCAGAAAGCGGTGCGTCTGAGTCAGTCTGCCGATGGCAATGGCCTGTATCAGGTTGAGCTGGCAAGCGGCGCGACGCTGGAAGGTAAAACCGTACTGCTGGCAACCGGTGCCCGCTGGCGCGAAATGAACGTGCCCGGCGAGAAAGAATACCGTGGCCGCGGCGTGGCTTACTGCCCGCACTGCGATGGCCCACTGTTCAAGGGCAAGCGCGTAGCTGTGATTGGTGGTGGTAACTCAGGTATTGAAGCCGCCATCGATTTGGCCAATATTGTGGAACACGTGACTGTGCTTGAGTTTGACAGCAAGCTGCGCGCCGACGAAGTGCTGGTTCGCAAGGCGCGTTCCATGGGCAATATCGACATCATCACCGAGGCGCAAACCACTGAAGTGAGCGGCGATGGCAACAAGGTGATCGGCTTGGTGTATACCGACCGTCGCAGCGGCGACAGCCACAGTGTGGAACTGGCCGGGATCTTCGTGCAAATCGGTCTGGTGCCGAACACCGAGTGGCTCAAGGGCACTCTGGAGCTGACTCCCCGCGGTGAAATTATCGTGGATGAGCGCGGCCAGACTTCCTTGCCAGGTGTGTTTGCCGCCGGGGATGTCACCAACTCAGCCTACAAGCAAATCATCATTGCCATGGGCAGTGGTGCAACGGCGAGTCTTGGTGCCTTTGATTACCTCATCCGTCACGGTGAGCAGGCTTCAACCCAGGCCGCCTGATTTAACCGCTTATTGATGCGCAGTGAAAAAGCCGGCCAGTGCCGGCTTTTTCATTCCCCGGTCGCACAGGCGAGGTCGGCCGTTCGTGCTATATTGTGTTTTATCGAGTTGAAAATGCAGGAACTTCAGGTGGATAAAGACGCCCGCTCCTTTGACGAAGCCCTCAGGGAAGAAACCCAGCAATATCTGCTGCGCGGCATGCTCTGGCTAAGCTCGGCCAGCCTGGTGTTGCTGTTGGTGACCTTGCTGAGCGTGTTGTTGTCACCCCATATGGGGGTGGAGTTCCTGGCAGCGCTGAAGGTTATTCTGCCATTTGGCGGCCTGTGTTTGCTGTTTATTTTGCTCTATTGGACTCGCTTTCAACACAGTGGCGGCAAAGAGTGGGCCTATGGTCACCTGGTGGCACTGGTGTGCGGCTGGCTGATTGTGATGGCGCTGTTTTCCAACGCCGGCACTGCGATGCTGACGGCGGTGGAAACCCTGTGCGATATCCTGACGCTGCTGATGGCAATAGCGCTGTTCCCCAGTCTGACATTAATGCTGGCCGCGGTGTTGCCGCTGCTGCTGTTTGCCGCGTTTTACCGTTATCAATTGGTGCCGGAAAGCTGGCTGTTCAACCTGGTGCGCACCTTAAGTTTAACCGTGCTGCTGCTCAGCGGTCGTCAGGTTATCTACAGCTGGTTTCGAAAAGCCGTGCGCCGCGATGTGGAAAAACATCGGCTACTCAAACACTTTCGCCGGATGGCGCTGGTGGATGGGCTCACAGGGCTCAGTAACAGGCGCCACTTTGATGAAATCCTCGAGCAGGAAATTCGAGCCGCGACCCGCACCGGCCATTCGCTGTGCCTTATTCTGATGGATATCGATTTCTTCAAACGCCTGAATGATGCCCTGGGTCATCAGGCCGGTGATGAGTGCCTGAAAAAAATGGGCAAACTGCTGTCGGGCGCCGCCAGCAGGCCGCGGGATCTGGCGGTCCGTTACGGCGGGGAAGAGTTTGCTATGCTGTTACCAGAGACTAACCTTGCCGGGGCCGAGGATATCGCCAACAAAGTGGCGCGGCTTTTGGTTGAGGCCAATATTGCCCATCCGGCATCGGACGTAAGCCAGAGCGTGAGTGTGTCTCAGGGGCTGGTGAAGTGGCAGGCGGGTATGGATAGTGAAAAACTGCTGGCCGCAGCCGATGAAGCCCTGTACGAAGCCAAGGAAATGGGCCGCAACCAATACCGGGTGGCCAGCATTTCAGCAGAATAATTCTCCCCCTTAGACATCCCCTCTGGTGATTTGTTCAAAAATCTAGCCCAAAAGTTTGCCAATTTGTTGCTGTGTCCTAGTCTTAAAGTCGGATACACCTGACAAATAAAGGGTTTTGTATGAAGCACAAGCTGGCAATCTGCCTCGGCGCGCTGATGTTGAGCGGGACGGCGTCGGCTGAGGTCAATATTTCTGGGTTTGCCTCTGTAGTCGGGGGCAAGGTATTGGAAGGCAGTGGGGTAGAGGAGTTTGGGCTTGAACCCACGTTCCTCGCCGATTATCCGCTGGTGGGGGCCTATACCGAAGAAATCAGTTTCGAGCCCGATACGCTGTTTGGCATACAGATATCGGCGGATCTGATGGACGGCTTGTCGGCCACGGCGCAGATAGTTTCGCGGGGGGCCAATGATTTCTCCGCCGACTTTGAGTGGGCCTACCTTTCCTACGAACTTAACGAACACTGGACGGTGCAGGCCGGTAAAAAACGCCTGCCGCTGTACTACTACAGTGACTTCTTCGATGTGGGCTATGCCTATCCGTGGATCCGTCCGCCCGCAGATAACTACACCTGGCAGATCTTCAACTACACAGGCGTGAGTGCCCTCTATAACTATTTGATTGGCGATTGGACCCTGACCGGTCAGGTGTACTTTGGCCGTGAGGATGATGAACCCAACAAGCTGCTGTCGGAGTTCTTTTTCGGCGATTCCACCCGGGAGATCTGGAAAGATATTGTCGGTATCGTGGCCCAGCTGAACTACGAATGGCTCGATATCCGACTCACCCACATGCAATACACCAATGAGCGCTACATAGGTGGTGAGCAGGTGGAATGGGACGGACAAACTGAGCGCGACGGCAAGTTTTATGGCCTGTCAGTGAATATCGACTGGAATAATCTGGTGGTGCTCAGCGAGATGAACCGCCTGACTCTGCAAGACTCTGATTTGGATACCTATCTGGTAACTGTTGGCTATCGGATCAAAGACTTTATGCCCTTCGTGTCTTATTCCGATTTCGATGATGGCAGCGAAATCCACAACACCACTTCTGTGGGGCTTCGCTGGGATTTCCATCCATCAGCCGCATTTAAAATCCAGTATGACGATGTGGAAGACAACGGCACGGGCGCAGGCACCCCTGATTCCTGGCGTGTAGCGGGGGATTCCAAGTCCATCAGCTTCGGCGTTGACCTGGTATTTTAGGAGAGAGCCATGAAAAAAGTAATTTACTCAATCCTATTGTGCCTGTGCTCAGTGCAGGCCTGGGCTGGCGTGGCAGTGATAGTTCACCCCAGCAATGGCGACAGTATCGATAAAAAAGCCATCGAGAACATTTACCTCGGCAAAACCAAGTCCTTCCCCGGCGGCGGACAGGCGGTGCCGGTAAACCTTGAGACTGGCCCGGTTCGGGAGGCGTTTGATACCAATGTGCTTGGTAAATCGTCCAGCCAGCTCAAGTCTTACTGGTCGCAGAAGGTATTTACCGGTAAAGGCACCCCGCCAAAAGAAGTTGCCAGTGCCGATGAAGTGATAGGCCTGGTTTCCTCCAACCCCAACATTATTGGCTATATTGATAGTAGTCAGGTAAATGGCTCGGTGAAGGTGGTTGCCGAGTTCTAACTGCCGGTGCCGGCGCCTGCCGGCACCCCTCTCAAGGGGCTGCTTATGACATGGTTTAACAACCTTTCTATCTTCAAAAAGGTCGGGGTCATCTTTGTGCTGTCAGTGGCCATATTCATGGTGAACCTCGGCATCAGCATTGTATCTATCAGCAAAAACCGCGACACCCTTGGTTTTATGGAAGATAAGATTTATCAAAGGGTTGAGCTGGCAAATCAAAACGTTATGTTGGTGCAGCGGCTGGAGGAGGTGTATACCCAGGCCGTGTCATTTGCCGATGAAGACTTGCTGGAGCAAGCCGGTACTCTGCATGAAAATCTTGCTACCAACTTGAAACAGCTGCAGGGCACGGACAAGGGCGAAGCCGATAAGCTGCAGGCGATGCTGACGGATTTGAGTACCTATAACGGCATGACCTTCGATCTGGCCAAAAGCATGCTTGATGGCACTGCGGACATGGCCAATATCGGCGTGATAAGCCAGAAAAAAACCGCCGCCTATGAAGGGGTGCTGGGGAAAATTCAGGCTTACAAACAAGCCAAAATTGCCGAATTCAAAAACACCATTAAAGAGGCGGGAGACCGCTCTGAAAACAGCCTGTGGATGACCATGGGCGTGGGTATTGCGCTGCTGCTGCTTATGGCCATAGTCACCATTTCCATTGCCCGCGCCATCAGTCGCAGTGCCAAAGATGTGGCCCGATCCTTGGGGGAACTTGCCGACGGCAAGGGCGATTTAAGCCATCAACTGCCGGTAAGTGGCAATGACGAGCTGGGACAGGTTGCCAATAATTTCAATCGCTTCCTTGGGCTGCTTGCTGAATCCATTCAGCGGGTGGTGAATGTGACCTCTCCCTTGCTGGACAGTGCCCACGATCTGAAAAACAAGATGGATGTCGCCACCGGAGCAACCGAACGCCAAAGCCAGGATGCTCAGGCGGTGCAGGGCTCAATGGAAGAGATGCGTCATTCGGTGACAGACATTTCCCACAATGCCAATCAGGCGGCTGAGGCGGCGCAGATAGCAGAGCGTGAGGCGATGGAGGGCATGTCGGTGGTGCAGCGCACCATAGATATTTCTCAGGAACTCAACGCCGAAATCGAAGTGGCTTCCAGTTCCATCAATGAGCTGGCCAAAGATACCGAGAGCGTGGGTTCCATCCTGAATGTGATCACCTCCATTGCTGAGCAGACCAACCTGTTGGCACTGAATGCAGCAATTGAGGCGGCCCGTGCCGGTGAGCAGGGCAGGGGCTTCGCTGTGGTAGCCGATGAGGTGCGGGCGCTGGCATCCAAGACTGCCGATGCCACCAAGGAAATCCGTGAAGTGCTTTCGCGGCTTAAAACGGCGGCCGAGTCCTCGGTCAGCACCATGACGGTGGCCATGTCCAAGTCGTCTGAAAACGAAGAGCACGCCCAGAAAACCGGTCAGGCACTAAAGACGATTCAGGAACAGATTGTCAGTATCAATGCCATGAATACCCATATTGCCAAGGCGACCGACGAACAGTCACAGGTTGCCTCACAAGTGGTTGATAATGTGGTGGATATGAATGCTTCATTCGAGCAGACCCTGATTATCCTCAATCAGGTGCATCAGGTGTCATCCGGGCTGTCTGATTTTGCTGAAGAGCTGCAAAGCGCCACCTCTCAGTTCAAACTCTAATCTTCTCTCCGTGGAAACTCAGGGATGAGTTCCGCTTTTCCAAAGCCGTTATTCCAGTCAGCCTGAATACAGCCAGAGTTTGTTATTACTGGCGGTAAATTCTGCTATTGGGTGAAACATGAAAACCATGCAAACGGCTCGGCAGCTTGCCGCAGTCATGATAATGGGCTCCTTGTTGGGGGGCTGCGCGCAGGCCCTGTGTGAGCTTCGCACCGACACAGACCCATACGATCCGGAAGCGGATCGCCGCAGCTGCGAAAAGGAAGTGGAAGACTATATGGATAGCCGGGCTGCAGAAAAGCAAAAGCGCCAGGATGCAGAGCAACAGGCGCTTTTGAATGAAGCCTTATCTGGACGGCGGACGCGCTAGGCGGCTGCTTTCCGGGCTTAGGCGGTGGTATCGATATTGTGGCCTATGTTACCAACCGGTGCTGACTTGGGTGCAGGTGCGGTGGCGGCGCTGATCAGATCGAGAGCAATTTGCCCCTCTACCTTTTGCTGATCCTTTGCCATCTGAGCAACCTTTACCCCAATGGCTCCGTGGCTCAGATTGGGTTCGATACTGCCTGAATTAATGCTGATAGCCATGAATTACCTCTTCGTTTGGTCAGATCCAGTTATCGGCTCCGTATCCCTAAACTTTAGCCCCGCAGCCTGTGTTTGCAAGCGCGGGGCGCCTGTTACTGGGCCGATTCACGCCCTGCCAGCAGCTTGCGACCAAAAATCAGGATAGCTGTCAGTACGATAGCGCCGACAATTAAGCCAACGGCCAACACCACATTTTGCAGTGAGGTTGGATCCCACACCAACATGGCGCCAAGGCCAACCATCATGATGCCCGACATCAGCTTCAGGGTTTGGCCCTCTTTCTCACTCAACTTGCGCTTGCCAAGGGTCATGGCAAACACCAGCACAATCAGCGCCAGCGGAATGACATAAACGATGTTGTACATCACCAGATAGAAATAACGCTCGGCAGCAGGCAGCTCGTGCATGGCCAGCACGCTGGTATAAATCATCGGGAAGCCTGCGGTGCACAGCAGCTCGTAGGCATTGGCCAGAATGGCCAGTACTGTGGTGCCGAGAATCATGGCGGTCATGGAGCTGGCGCTGGAGAGCTTGCCCATACGTTTAATCAGGCCCGTGCGCTTTTCGGCCGACATCGAAAGTGTTACTTCGCCTTTCTCAAAGAAGAAGTCTTTGACGTTGATGGTGCCGGCCACCAGGGCCAGCAAGCCCGCCGCCAGTATGATGGTGCCGCCATCGCCGTCGGCGCCCAGCAATTCAAACATGTTCAGCCAGGCAGTCATAAACAGGAAGTAGATAAAGCCTGAGAAGAACACGAAGATACCGCCCACAATCAACATACGGCTGCGGCTCTTGGCATTCACCATAATCGACAGCAAAAACAGCAACACAAAGAAGGCGCAGGGATTGAAGGCATCGACCCCGGCCAGCACCAGTGTGAGCAGTGGCAGCGACAGCTGATCCGGGGTCACTACCCCAATAAAGGGCAGCTCTACCGGCTGCACATCACTGCTGGCACTGCCGCCGCTATCGGCGCCTGAGTCACAGGTGCCCGACTCGGACGATGAGCTGCAGGTGCCAAAGAGTGGCTGCCCGGAGCCGCTTCCGGCGGTGGTGGCCATCACGCCTTCGTCATCGGCAACTACGCCGCCCAGGCTGCGATAGCAGTCTTTGAGTCTGCCAAGCAGAAACTGGCCGGTTACCTCGGCGCTGCTGTACCCCACGCTGGCCTTGCCACAAATGGCAAAGAAGGGCACTGAACGGGTGTCAGTTCCTGTTGCTTTGGCTACCTCCAGCCATTTGTCCCGTGCGCCGTGGGCGGTGATCATATAGGACTCAAGCGAAATCCATGGGTACTTCTCGGGTAAGGCGTCGATAAACGGGTGTGCTTCGGCGCAGTGGGGGCAGGTCTTGGACCAAAAGAAATACAGCTTCACCACCGGCTTGCCGTTGTCATCGACCTGATGCCAAATCGGCCCGTTATCATCATGCCCTTCGTGGGCGCTGACGGGTAAAGCGAAAAGAGAAATAAAGAAAAGCAGTGGGATTAACAGTGCGCGGACCATATGGCCTCCAAACCCGCTTCCCGCGGGGAGCAAAGACAAAACTCTCTGTCTTTACTTTACTGAAAACCATCCGGCGAACTAAATCGGCCTGTCAAAACTGTAAATTGCATCAGAAAATCACCCCATTATGCGAACAAGGCATGGGGTGATTTGGCTGCATTTATCTTGTCAGAGGGCGTTGTCGTTTGCGGTGGAACCCGCCAACATTTGGGTTGCAGGGGATTCCTGAGCGCACCACTTAAGGGTGAGTTCACGGGTTTCTGAATCCACAGCGGTTCGGATCCGGCTCACCATGGGGCCACCAAAACCTTCCTTGCCCAGAAATTCTTTTACCCGTTCAATGCGGCGCTCGGCCAGCCACATGTTGTACTTCTGCAGCGCTTCGTCACCCTGATTACGGTTGAACTCGAACTCCAGCAGCAAATAGCCTTCGCGGGTATCGGCGCTGTTTTGGTAGGTTTCGAGCAGCTGCTTGAGGGTATTGCTGCCCTCGGCATTGAAGTACGAACTGTTTTTATCAAAACCCACGCTGCCGAGTACTGTGCTGTCCTCGCAGGCTGCGCTGGCTGTGAATGCTGCAAAACAGAATAGTGCGGTAATATATTTTAACATCCTTCACCTTTAAAGAACAAAATCCTGTATAACTACTGTTCTTTGGTGAGTCAATGTAAGCGATCACTTCGCTGATTTCAATTTGTCTGACAGGGGTTTAGGGTCTGACGTGCCCTTAAATTGAAACGTCAGAAATCGAACATCCCATGGTTGTTGGGATGCAGGCTTTTCAGCCGACAGAGGTGTCATTATTTTGGCTGAAAAAAATTTTTTACACCCTTGATAATAAACTCGCCAGACCAGTGTTTTTTTTGCTATAACACAACTAATTTGTGCACAACTTAACGCATGTGAGGCAAGACGGTGCAAGATTCTCTGGCGTTGGACCGACAGGTCTGTTTTTCCCTTTACCGGGCGAGCAATGCAATGATCCGGGCGTACCGCCCGATTTTGGACGGTTTGGGGCTGACCTATCCGCAATATCTGGTGATGTTGGTGTTGTGGGAAGAGGAGGGCCTCAGCGTGAAGTCTCTGGGCGAACGGCTACATCTGGATTCCGGCACCCTGACACCGCTGCTTAAGCGGCTCGAAAGCAAGGGGCTGGTCAGTCGTGGCCGCAGTGAACAGGATGAGCGGGTGCGGGTGTTGCACCTCACCGATGAAGGTCGCATGCTTAAACTGGGCGCCAGGGATATTCCCGACAGGATGCGCTGCATGGTCGGGGCCGGTCTGGATGAGCTGACCGAACTTAAGCGCCTGTGTGATAAAGCGGCCAAATTGCTGGAGCGGGAAATATCGTGAGCAAACACGTGGATGTGCTGGTGGTTGGCGGGGGCATTAACGGTGTGGGCGTAGCCCAGTTTGCCGCTGCCGCAGGCTACAGCGTGCTGTTGGTCGAGCGGGGGCGCGTTGGCGGCGAAACCTCGGGCAACTCCAGCAAGCTCATCCACGGCGGCCTGCGTTATCTTGAAAGCTTCCAACTTGATTTGGTGCGAACATCCCTCGCAGCCCGACGCACATTGCTTCGGCTTGCGCCCGGCCTGGTCAAAGCCGTTCCCTTTTATATTCCCATCTATCGTCACAGCCAGCGCGGCGCCCTGACCATCCGTGCCGGGCTGTCTTTGTACGGGCTTTTATCTGAATTTGACCCCCTTGGCCGCTTCAGAAAGCTGCCACGCAGCGAATGGCAAACCCTCGATGGGCTTGCCACCGATGGTCTTGAAACCGTATTTCAGTATTGGGATGCGCAAACCGACGACAGCCTGTTGTGCGAGGCGGTAGCCCACAGCGCCAGGCTGCTTGGGGCCGAGGTATGGGAGCAATCCCGGGTAGAGCAAATTCGTCATCGCGGCGATGGCTGCGAAATCGATATCCTTGCTCAGGGCCAATCGCTCGCCATCTCTGCCGGACTGGTGGTTAACGCTTGCGGCCCCTGGGTCAATGAGCTGCTTGGCTGCGTGTCGCCGCCCACAACCAGCTTGCCAATTGACTGGGTACAGGGCTCGCATCTGCTGTTGGAGATAGCGCCGCCGAGCGGCATCATGTATCTGGAGTCCCCGGTCGATCAGCGGGTGGTGTTTGTGATGCCCTGGTACGGCAAAACGCTGGTTGGCACCACAGAAACCCGTCTGGCCAGCCTGGATGCCAGGCCCGAGCTCACCGAGGCTGAGCGGCGCTATTTACTGGCGCTTTACTGCCGCTATTTCCCCGGCGCCGGCAGTGCCGACGAGGTTGCGGGCAAGATTTGCGGCAGCTTCTGTGGGGTGCGGGTGCTGCCCAAGGTCAATGGTGATGCCTTTAACGCCCCGCGGGATACCCTGATGCACACCAATGTGTCCCATCCCAGGCTGCTCAGTATCTATGGCGGTAAGCTCACCACCTTCAGAGCCAGCAGCGCTGAAGTGCTCGACTGGATTAAAGCGCGGCTGGGATCCCGCCCCAGTGTCGCCGATGTCGATAAGCTGATGCTGCATGCTGCGCCATCCCGGGATGATTTTGCCTCGCAAACAGGCTAAAGTGTGCGCCGATTTTGTGAGGAGAACCGTCAGTGAGCTGTGATTACTTTGCCAAAGGCCTTTGCCAGTCCTGCCGTTTAATGCCAACCAGCGTTGATAAACAGCTGGAGGATAAGCAGCAGCGGCTGCAGTCTTTGCTGGCTGAATTGCCGGTGGAGCAGTATTTGCCTGCGGTGTCCGGCGCTGAGTTCGGTTTTCGCAACAAAGCCAAAATGGTGGTGATGGGGGCTGCGCACCAGCCGGTACTGGGGATCCCAGGGCCTGATGGCACGCCGGTAAGTTTGACCCAGTGCCCCCTGTATCCATCTGATATGCAAAGCTTACTCGCAGAGCTTGAGGGCTTTGTGCGCCGCGCCGGGATCCCGCCTTACCGGGTCGACAAGGCAAAGGGCGAGCTTAAATTTATTCTGCTGACCCGCAGTGCGGTGCGTGGCGAGTTTATGCTGCGCTTTGTGCTTCGCAGCAAAGATGCCATTGCCCGTATTGAGCGGGAACTGCCAGCCTTGCTGACTGCGTTTCCCGCCATCAAGGTGGTGTCGGTGAATCTGCAGCCGGTTCATATGGCAAGGCTTGAAGGGGACGAGGAAATCTTCCTGACCGAAGCGACCCGGCTGGAGGAAGTCTTTAATGGGGTGCCACTGTTTATCCGGCCCAAGAGCTTTTTCCAGACCAATCCAGAAGTGGCAGCAAGCCTTTATGCCACTGCGGCAAATTGGGTGGATGAACTTGCGCCTCAAAGCCTGTGGGATCTGTTCTGTGGTGTGGGCGGCTTTGGCCTGCACTGTGCCAGTGCCGACTTGCCGGTAACGGGCATCGAGATTGAGGCGGAAGCCATCGACTGTGCCAAAACCTCTGCCAGGGCGCTGGGGCTTGAGAACCTGTCATTTGCCGCGCTCGACTCCACTGACTTTGCCAAAGGGCAGCAAGCTGCGCAGGTGCCCGAGGTGATTATTGTTAATCCACCCCGGCGCGGCATTGGCGAGGCACTGTGCCACAGCCTGTCTGAGTTTGCCCCCAGGGCCATTCTGTACTCGAGCTGTAATCCCGAGACCCTGGCCAAGGATCTGGCACTGATTTCGGGCTATCGCATCGCCCGGGTGCAGCTTTTCGATATGTTCCCCCACAGCGACCACTTTGAGGTGCTGTGTCTGCTGCTCAAACAGCAATAAAGCCCGCGTTTCAACTGACTAAAATACAGGTCTGCGCCAGCGCAGGCTGATGGCGGCGCCGCCGAGGCGCCCTGAGTTGTCGACCCTGAGCTTACCCTGATGCCAGATGGCAATTTTGCGGACAATATAGAGCCCCAGGCCGTAGCCTGAGCTGTTTGGGCTGCTGCCGCGCTGAAATGCCTGGCGCAGGTCTTTGTCGGTATCGGCGATGCCGGGGCCATCATCTTCCACGGTAAGGCACCAATGACGCGGCTCGGCTACCAGGGTGATGCGTATTTGTTTATCGGCGTATTTCAGCGCATTGGCAATCAGGTTCTGGCCGGCCAAATCCATGCTGAGGGGGTCAAGCAGCACCTTGCCGGCCGTCAGCTTGCAGTCGACTTCTCCTTCGAGCGTTATCGCGCTCTGATACACGGAAAACTTCTCCAGCAGCGCCGAGATAAAGGCATCGGCATCCTGCCAGTCACGGGTTTGCTCGCCCTGTTGATGCTCAACCCGCGCAAACGACAGGTAGTTTTTGGTGAGCTCTTCAATCTGGTCGATATCCTGGCTGAGCCGGTTTAAATAGTCCCCCGGCAGATTGTCTTTCGACAGCTCCAACACAAAGCGCATTCTTGATAGCGGAGTGCGGATCTCATGGGACATGGTGCGCGATAAATCCCTGTGCAGCCTTAAAAAATCCATGATTTGCGCGGTCATGGTTTCAAATCCCTGCGCCAGCGGATAAATGGCCGAGCGTGGGCCAATACCGGTTTTCAGCCGCTTGGGATGACGGCCAAAATCCACCGCCTGACTTTGCAGCAGGCTTAGGTCTTTAAACACCCGCCCAATCAGCAGCAATATCGCCAGCGCCAGACTGGCATACAGCAGGGGGATGAGCGGGGTGATATCGCCGCTGCCATTGCGCATCGGCACTGGCCCCATTTGCCTTAAGCTGCCGTCTGGATTTTGCTGATAGAAATACTGCTCGCCGCTATCCAGACTCAGGGAAATGATTTTGCCGTTTGCCAGTTTATCGGTGAGCTCTTTTGAGAAGGCGATGGTATTGGCAGGCAGGGTTTTGAATTCCAGTTGCCCTTCTGCCAGCAGCGCTTCTACATCGAGGCTGTAGCCGTAGGCCTCTTCCGAGGCGCTGTAAATCAGGTTGAATGACCAGACGATAAGCGCGCAGGAGGCAATGATAAGCACAAACAGCCGGATCAGCTGACGCCTCATATTGCCTCATCCAGACTGAAGCTCAGCAAGTAGCCCCGGCCATGGACGGTGCGGATACTGAGGCCGGGCACGGCAATTTTTTCAAGCTTACGCCGCAGGCGGGAGATCTTAAGATCCATCGCCCGATCGAGGCCGTCATACTCGCGGCCAATAAATTGCTCGAACAGATATTCGCGGCTCAGTACCTCGTCCAGCCGGTGGACAAAAATCCACATCAGCTCGGTTTCCTGGGTAGTCAGCGGGTAGTTTTGCTCACCAAAACACAGTTGCTGGTGGGCCTTGTGTAAGCTCAGGCCGCGGCGCTGCCAAAGCTGTTTATCTTCGCCGGGCGCAGTTTTAAGACGCGCTTTTATCCGCGCCAGCAGCAGGCTTGGCACCACGGGTTTGCTGATGTAGTCGGCGGCGCCAAGCTCCAGGCCGCGAATTTCATCTTCGCTGTCGGCAAGGGCGGTCATAAAAATAATCGGCGCGTTCAGGTGGCCGCTGAGGGTAGGAAAGGCACTGAAGCCATCCTGGCCGGGCAGCATGACATCGCACAGTGCCAGCGCGATGGTTTTGCCTTGCACCAGCTTGAGTGCCAGTTCCACCGAGGGCGCATGAAGTACTTCAAATCCCTGATTCGACAGGAAAGTCACAATAAGCTCTGCCAGCGGCAGATCGTCTTCTATCAGCAGCAGGGTATGAGTTACAGCAGATCCCAATTGAGTCCCCTCCGTTTGCGTTTGGGTGCCGGCTGGAACAGGGCGACCGAAATCTCGGTGCGCATGATAACCCGTGAGTTCATATCGCGGATTTCCAACATGGTGTCTTCTTCCAGCGCTAACGATAGCTGTTCATTCAAAGCCTTGAGTCCAATATAACAGCGTCTGGGGCTGGCTTCGTGGCTGAGCCACAGACACAGGTTTTGCTCAGTTTCGCCCTCGTAAGACACAGACACATCGAAGCGGCAGGGCAGTTGATCGCTGCTGGTGGCGCAGGCCTTGGGCACCACCTGAAGCTCGCCCGCCGTCAGCGGCAGACTCAGTAACAGCAGGATAAGGCGGACAATGTTTTTCATGCAGTCTCCTTAAAAGCTGTAACTGACACCGACAAACCCGGCGAAATAGCTGTCAGCATCGATAAGGACGCTGTCGCGGATGGGTTTGCCGAGTTGGGTGTGTTTAAGGGTGGTAACAAAGGTCAGGCTGTCGGTAATGGGAACGTTCAGCACGGCTTTGACATACCAGTTGGTGGCCGCTTCCATCGGTTTTAATCGAATGGGACGCGCGAATTCCTCCGGGCGGACGTTGTAGTAGTAGTCGACCAGGTCGGCATTTTTGTAGACGCCGCCAGCTTCGAGCCCGAGGGCGCCCCAGGACCAGCCGAAGGCTTTGCGGGCACTCAATTGCCATTCATAGCCATTGTGCACCCCGGTGACATCATGAAAGACGCCCGTGGTCAGATCAAACGCCGGGGTGTACCAGGTGGCGCTTATTCCGGCCATGTAAGAGAGTTTGCGCTCGACCGCAGGTGGCGGCTCTACTTCCCGGCCAGGGCGGGTTATGGGTTCGCGAATGGGGGTAAAGCCCATGATGTCGGACAGCAGCAGCTTACCTACGCCGTCGTATTCGAAAAAGATGCCGTCATCATTGAGCTGGCCCTGAAGATCGACCGAGATCCAGTCGTTTTCATACAGGCTGTAACCCAGGGTGAAGTTTTCCACATAGAAACGATCGCCATAGTAATACCAACTCGGCAACACATAGGTGGTGATGTTTTCGGTTTTGGCTCTGGGGTTTTCCAGCATGCCGTAGCCCAGCGCCAGGGAAACCTGCCAGTCGCCCGGGGTGACCTGCTGCAATTCCTCGGCGCGGGCGCCGCTACACAGGGGCAGCAGGATCAACAACAATCGGAAATACTTCATCTAATGTCGGTGCCTTATGTGGAACTGTGGGCGTTTCTTTTCTGAACGCCTTCTTATGCACAGCCTACCACCGCCGACTGTGAATTTAAGCAAAATTAACAAAGAGCGTACAAAATGCTACAGCAATTTCCATGCTGTTCACCTTATACCTATGGGCCAGCCGGTGTGTTCCGGCTATGCCCGCTAAAAAGTGCAATGGATGTGCTTTGGGCACACTGCCGGTAGTGAGTGTCGGCAGTTGCACGGCAAGGGAGCGACTGCACCGGGTTGTCCCTGGCAACCGCATTTCATTGTCCTGTGATTCCATGTTGGAACCCACCGCTTCGGCGGTGGTCTTTTCTGTCAACTCCATGCAATAAAGATGTCATAATCTGAGGCCGAATCTTTGCGGGAGATGCGTATTTATGTGGCAGATTTTTGTGCGTTTTTTCATGCTGGGCCTCACCAGCTTTGGCGGTCCTGCCGCTCATATCGGTTACTTCAGACACACCTTTGTCAATGAACTCAATTGGGTCGATGAGCGCCGCTTTGGGGCGCTGGTAGCCCTGTCGCAGTTTCTGCCGGGGCCTGGTTCTAGCCAGCTGGGCTTTGCCATTGGTCTGACCCGCGGTGGCTTGGGCGGCGCCATTGCCGCCTTCGTTGGTTTTACGCTGCCGTCGGCGATGCTGATGTACCTGCTGGCGGTGACCAGCGCCAACCTTCTGGGGCAATCCTGGTTTGAGGGGCTTATCCACGGCCTGAAACTCCTGGCGGTAGTGGTGGTGATGGATGCCTGTCTGGGCATGTTTCGCCAGTTTTGCCAAAACACGGTTGCCAGGCTGATTATGGCGGCCAGCACCATAGCCCTGCTGCTGTTTGGCCTCAGCTGGGTGCAGTTTGTGGTGCTGGGGCTTGCCGCTGTGGTGGGCGTTGGCTATTTGTCGCCGGCCGGTGAAGCGGGCGGCAAACTGGCCGGGATTGGCTGGGGCTGGCTGCTTGCCTTTGCCCTGCTGCTTGGCGGCGCGTTTTATGGCGTCGATGCCTTCAGTGGCGGCAGCGAAGCCTGGCTGGGGGCGGTGAACTTCCAGGCCGGTTCGCTGGTGTTTGGTGGTGGCCATGTGGTGCTGCCTTTGCTTGAAGGACACTTCAGCGAGCTGATGTCGGCCGACCGCTTCTTAACCGGGTACGCGGCGGCGCAGGCCATTCCTGGCCCCATGTTTACCCTGGCGACATTTTTGGGCGCCGATGCGGCCACGGGCGATGCAGTGTTTGGTGCATTGATTGCCACCCTGGCCATCTTCCTGCCGGGCTTTTTGTTGCTGCTGGCCTTCCTGCCCGCCTGGGAAGGGCTTAGTCAGCGTCCAAGAATTGCAGGCGCCGTGGCGGGGGTGAATGCCGCCGTGGTCGGGCTGCTGCTGAGTGCTTTGTATCAGCCGATTTGGCTCTCTGCGGTCGCAGGGCCAATTGACATGGCGCTGGTGGTAGCGGGTTTTGCCGCACTCAAAGTGCTGAGGTTGCCGATATTGGCGCTGGTGGCAGGATTTGCGCTGGTCGGTGGCCTTTGGCTGTAGCCGCTTGGATATAGCCGCTGAGGTTGTGGCGGAAGTAGCGATAGTCATGTAAACCACAGCAATAAAAAAACCAGCGCATTGCGCTGGTTTTTTATTTAGCTGTTAGCCAGTTACATGCCAAGGAATGACTTGGACTTGGTCTTGCGGATTTCTTTTTCATCAGACCATTCGATAAGGCCGGTTTCCAAATCCATCAGACGCATGGTCATCTTGTAGTACACATCCTTGGTGCTGCCTTCCTGCTTAACAATGCTCGACAGGTTGCCATAGAGCATGTACTGGGCGCCGATTTGACGGCCGAAGCGGATAGCGGTGGATGGGTCAACCATGCCGGAATTGTTCTGGTAATCCAGTTGCTTGCGTACTGAGTCTACCTTGGTCATGTCGATAAAACGGAACTTGCCTGAGCGCAGCAGCTTGTTGCTGATAGAGTCGGTGACTGACTCAGTATCAATATGCTCGGAGGTTTTGTTCTTGATTTTGTCCACAAAAATGATTGGACGCTCGTTGGCGGTAATGGCCACCACAGGTGGGAAGGTCAGCATGCTGTCGACCATCTTGGAGGTGATCGCCTGCAGATCGGTGGAACCGAAGTTCTCGTTCACCGTTTCCACTTCGGTGGCATCGCCGTACTCAACCTTGGATTGACAGGCGCCGAGTCCCAGGGACGCTGCCAGGATGAAAATCAGTTTAAAGTGTTTCATAGTCAGTTCCATTTACGCTTGATGTTGATTGAATAAAACCGGATGTTGTTGCCTGTGTCAATCGCCCAGACCAGCGTGGTTTGGCCGGGCGTGATGTCGATATCTGTGTTGGCGCCGCCGAAGCTCAGCCGATATTGGCCTGCTTTGGCGTAGCTTCTGGCAATTTGTGCCTGCCTTGGCAGCGTAAGCCAGCTGCGTCTGTCGGCCTGCTCGCTGAGCACGTTGAAAATCTGCATCGCCACTGCCGCGCCATCAAAATCATTGCGCCTTTTCTTGGAGTCACTCTCGACGCTGCGGGTCAGCTCCGACTTGGCGTAAACCCGTGCGGCCTGACGCAAAAGCAGCATAGGCAATTCTTCTTTCAGGGCGTTGATGGCCAGGACGTCGATGTTGGCGATGGGCGCCGTGGTGAGCGGCTTATCCAGACCGGCAATGCTGGCCGGTGGAACCGCACCAAAGCCGGGGCCGTAGGTTGGCAGTGAGACTGTCAGCCAGTTGCCGTCGATGGTAAAGGGCACTGTCAGCGCCTGCTTTTCGGGCACAAAACCGCGCTCCATCAATACCACCAGCTGGCCTTCGTCCTGCTTTGGCAGTCTGGCGTCGCCAAAACGGGCCTTGAATTCATCGTATTGCGGCATCGAAAGTTGCTTTGCCAGCCGCACCAAATCCTGCTCAAGATAGTGATTGCCAGGGAAAATCTGCGCCGCCTTGCGGTAATCGATAAAGGCGTCGTTTTCTTCCCCCAGCAGCTCGTGCAACAGCCCCGTGGTGTAGTAGCTGTAGGCGTTCAGAAAAGAGCTGGTGACAGAGCCTGCCTGCTGGCCGAGACGGTTCATCTCGGCATCCACAGTGCCATTGGCCATGGCTTTGACGGAATCTTTGGATTTCTCGTAGCGCTTTTGCTCCAGCGCCTGCAGCTCGTTGGCGCGGCGTACTTCCACCAAAGCGCCATCAAAGTCGTTCTGCATCAGATAATTGAGCGCCTGATACTGGTGCACCATGATGCGCTCGAAGCCGGGGCCGCGATAGGGGATAACATTATCGTTCAGCACCAGACTGCCAGCGCTGGCCCCCAGATCAGTTACGCTCACCAATGCTTTGTCATCAAAGCGACCATAGGCGGCAATGGCGGCCTGGTAGTAGCTCTGGCTGGCCTTGAAGTCGCCGCCCACCTGGGCCACCCGTCCTGCTTCCTGAGCATACAGAAGGCCATCGCGGGAGCTGATTTCAGATGCGAGCTCCGGCAACGCAGCCAAGGGAGTGGGGCCGGACAGCGCCTGTTTGACCGGTGCCATCTGCGAGGGATAGCTGATAAACAGGCTGCCCATGGCGCAGCCGCCAAGCACAAAGGGCAATGTGAGGGTGAGCAGTACCGAGGAAAGTCGCTTCATGCCGGGCTGCGCTCCTGCAGTTGGATGCGCTCCAGCAAGGTGATGCCGTCGAGGTGGTCCAGCTCATGCTGGAAAATCCTTGCAATAAAGCCATCGAGCCTTTGCTGGTGGTGTTTACCCTGCGCATCCTGCCAACGGGCATCTACCCAGCGGTAGCGCGCAATACTGAGGCGGGTGCCCGGCACCGACAGGCAACCTTCTTCACCATCCTCAGTCTCCTCGCTATGACCCAGCAGCTCGGGGTTTACCATCAGCAGTGGCGCCATTTCCGGCGCATCGGGATAACGCTCGTTCGGACGTGACGCCACGATAAACAGCCGCTGGCTGACACCAATCTGCGGCGCGGCAATCCCTACGCCACTGGCCTGCTCCATGGTCAACATCAGGGTACCTGCCAGCTCACCAAGAGCGGCGTTGAACTCGGTCACGGGCAGTGCCTGGCGGTAGAGCACCTCGGCACCTGTGGTAACTATGGCTGCGACTTGAACTTGGGTCATCCCTGGCCTTCTTCCAATCAGTAGTGAGGTGGGGGCGTTTCTTCAGATTCTGAGGCGATATTGCTCGGCTCCATGGCCTTGAGTTTGTTGACAACCAACTCCAGGGTATAGGTCTGCCTGGCCACCAGATCATTGAGGCGGATAACCTCCTGATTCAGCTCTTCTACCGTCATTTCGGTGAAAGCGAGCTTGGTTTGCAGCTCTTCAATTTCCCGTTGCAGTGCCTGTAAATCTGTTTGCATTACTACCTCTGTGACCAATATTCGACCCTGCCCGTGCTGCTGATACTGACAACAGGACTTGGCTGGGTGGTTTCGGCTACCGAGTATACAACGGCACCTTTGATTTGGGGGCGGGTTGCCAGGCTAACTTGCCAGCGACCGGCCAATTTTCCATCTTTTGTCTGCCAACGCAGCACTTCGCGAAAGGGCGTGCCGGTCAGCAATATCTGATTGTCTTTGGTAAAGCGGGTGGCCGAGAAGGTCATGCTGCGCTGTTTTATCCGAAGATCGCTGACGGTTTTGCCGCTGCGGCTGGCAAAAATCCGTGCATTGGCTTTGGCGTCGGCGGCAAAGGCCAGTTCGCCATCGGATGAGAGTGCTACTGACAATACCCGCGCATCGAAGCTTTGTTCATGCAAGGGCTGACCCGTGGTGGCCTGCCACAGAATGGCGCGGTAATCGTTTCCACCGCTGAGGGCCAGGGTGCCGTCGGCAGACAGGGCCACGCTGTTGACCTTTTCGCTGTGGCCTAGAAAACGAATAAGCTTGGTTTGTCCGGCGACCAGTGACATCACTGAGCCATCAATCAGCCCCACCAGCAGACTACCCTGATCGGCAACGGCCACCGCTTGCCCTGGGGAAGGTAAGCTCCACCAGCCCACCTGGGTGCCGTCCTCTATCCTCCACAGGGCAACTGAATCCCGGCTTAACGAAGCGGCGAAAGCGCCGTTATCCGACAGCGCCAGCTCCATCGACTCGTTGCTGGCCTCACCATGTTGCCAGCGATATTTGAGGGTTTGCGGGGCGAGCTGCCACAGCTCAACGCCTCCGCTCTCGGTGCTGATAAGTGCCAGCGAGGCATCTTTGCTGAGCGCCGCGCCGTACAGGGGGGAGTCGGTCAGGGTAATGACCTTGTCTGCGTCTCTGGGGGCACAGCCAAAAAGCAGGCTTGCCAGCAGGGGCAGCCACAGAAAAAAAGTGATGAACTTATTCCACATGCCTCGGTCTCACTGCTGTCTGGGTTCCCGGACGGCCCTCACTTGGCGCTGCCCATGGCATAAGCTTAGTAACTAGTATAAAGTGGGTCGGTTCGATTTATTACAAAGGTTATTGTAACCACTTGAGGATGCTAAGGAAGCTTCAATGAAATCTATTTATAAATACTCACTGGTCGCCCTGGCCGTAGTAGGTTTAACTGCTTGTAATCAAGAAGAAAAAGCAACTGAAGTTGCTCCAGCTGTTACCCTGACCACCGAAGCGCAAAAAGAAGCTTACAGCGTGGGTGCCTCTATCGGCAGCTACATGTCTGGTCACATCAAAGAGCAGGAAGATCTGGGTCTGCCAGTTGATCGCGCTCTGATCATCGAAGGCTTCGCCAATGGCCTGAACAGCAACCTCAAGCTGACCGAAGAAGAAATGCAGACCGTGTTGCAAAACCTGGACAAGAAGCTGAACGATAAGCGTATCGAACAAGCTGAAGCCATGGCTTCCAAGAACCTGGAAGAAGGCAAGAAGTATCAGGAAACCAACAAGGCCAAAGAAGGCGTAACCACCACTGAATCCGGTCTGCAGTACGAAGTGCTGACTGCCGGTAGCGGTGACAAGCCAGCCGCCGAAGACGTGGTTGAAGTGCACTATGTTGGCACCCTGATCGATGGCACCAAGTTCGACAGCTCTTACGATCGCGGCCAAACTGCCAAGTTCCCGCTGAACCGCGTTATCGCCGGTTGGACTGAAGGCGTGCAGCTGATGCCAGTAGGCTCAAAGTACCGCTTCGTTATCCCTGCTGAGCTGGCTTACGGTGAGCGTGACAACGGCACCATCCCTGCCAACTCTACCCTGGTATTCGAAGTTGAGCTGGTGTCTATCGAGAAAGCCCCAGCTGTTGAAGCCAAAGCTGAAGATACTCACGCTCACTGATAACTCACTGAGCTGAAATAAAAAAGACGCCTGATGGCGTCTTTTTTGTGGCTGGTGCTCAGGTGATGGCGCCAGGCCCCGGCGGCTACAGCCAGCGTTTGCGGTAAAACAGCCACAGCTGCCCCAGCACCAATACCAGCAGCAGTAAGCAAAAGGCACCAAAGGCCCAGGGGGTATCGGCGCCTGGGATGCCACCAATATTGACCCCCAGCAGCCCGGTCAAAAAGCCCAGAGGCAGGAACACCGCCGTTACCAGTGACAGGAAGTACAGTCGCTGGTTTAACTCTTCTGACTGGCGGCTCATCAGCTCTTCGTGGGTTACGCTGGCTCTGTCTTTCAGGGCATCGAGATCTTCAATGGCGCGGGTGAGGCGATCGCGGATCTCGCGCATTTTCAGCTGCTCAGTCTTTTTAAACAGGTGGCCGGTTTCGGTTTGCAGCGCGGCGAAGGCTTCCCGCTGGGGCGCGAGATAGCGGCGCACCATTACGGTCTGGCGTCTGAGCTCCGCAATGTCGTTACGCAGATCGCGGCTGTTGCCGGTGACGATTTGCTCTTCGAGATCGTCAAGCTTCTCTTCCAGACTATTGATAAAGTCGGTTTTTCTGAGAGTTAACTTATCGCACAGTGACAAAATAAAGTCTGCCGGCGTGGCTGGGCCTGCACGCTTGCCAATCTGCTCGGCCAGTTCTTTAACCGACTGCAAGCCACGGCGACAGGCACTAACGATACGGTGCTTATCGGCGTAGAGCCTCAGCGCCACCATGTCTTCCGGCGCGGCGTCCGGGTTCAGGTTTACGCCCCTCAAAGCCACCAGAATGCCGCCTTCATTGGCGATGGCGCGGGGACGGGTATCGCGGGACAAGAGCGCATCAATTTCCAGCGGCGGCAGATCTGTGCCCTGCAGCCATTCGCGGGCATCTTTGGAGTGGTAGTTCAGGTGAACCCAGATATTGCCCTGCTCCGGCGTCCACTGTGCCAGTGCCTCGGCGCTTAGGGCTTCACCGGCCCGCTCGCCACTGAGCCACAGACTGTACACAAAGCCATGGGACATAGTGCATTCCTTTTCAACGGTTTTTCAGACACTAGCCTATACCGGCGCCAGGTTTCAAGCGACCTGCGTGATGGCGATGGAGGAAAGCTTGGCCGCAATGGGATAAAATTGGCTTATTGATTAATGGTTGTGGATATTCCGATGGAGTATGAATTTCGCCGCAACGGGCTGGATGGCTCGGTTTTGGCGCGTTTCAGTATGGAACATGAGGTCATGGGGCGCTGGTTTGGTGAAGAGCTCGGTGACAATCAAACGGCAATTACCGAGGTGCTGACGGCCATCGAGGCGTTGCTCAACGGCGGTGAGCGCGAATGGCGCAAAACCGGCCGCGAGTTCAGCGTTGAGCTGGATACCGAGCAGGCCAGAGTGTTTGCCAATGTGCTGGGCGTCAGCCACGATGAAGCGCTGGATGACGGCATGGCGCTGTACGACAGCGAGCTGGAAGCAAGCTGCGGTCTGGAGGATTTACAGACGGCGCTGACAAGCTGGCAGCAATTTTTAAAAGACAGCCGCTGAGCCGACGAAATTGCGCTGCGGGCGCATAAGCCGCTTTACAGCAGACTCAATAAAAAAGGCAGCCTCGGCTGCCTTTGTGGTATTAGAAAAACCTTTGTTAACGGTTTAAGTAACGCACGGCCATTTCGGTGCGGGACTTGGCGCCGGCCTTACGCAGCAGGTTTTTCACGTGCACCTTTACCGTGCCTTCGCTGATGTGCAGCTGCTCTGAAATCAGGCGGTTGCTCATGCCTTCGGCCAGATGCTCAAGAATTTGCAGCTCGCGCGGGGTGAGGGAGTCAATCCACTCGTTTTCGTCGGTGGCATTCTTAAGCTCAAACAGATATTCCTCAACTGCTTCGCTGATCACCCGGTGGCCCAGCATGGCTTCTTTGAGTTTTTCCAGCAGCAGATCCGGCTCTGTGTCTTTGAGCAGATACCCATCGGCGCCGGCGCGCAGCAGGCGGATAACGTCCTGTTTGGCATCGGATACCGTGAGGATCACTATGCGTGACGTCACCCCTTCCTGGCGCAGACCGCTTAAGGTGTCGAGCCCCGACATGCCTTTCATGTTCAGATCAAGCAGCACTATGTCCGGCTCATCGGTGGCCACGGCGCTTAAGGCATCAAGGCCGCTGCCAGCTTCACCGAACAGGGTAAAATCCTTATCAGAAGTAATAAGCTGACAAATACCGCGGCGCAGCAGGGGATGGTCGTCAACGACCAGAACTGAATAGGGTTTACCCATGTTGACTAGGCTCCTGATGTGGGGGAAGCGTCAGGGTGACTGTGGTGCCCCCGGCTTCGTTGCTTGAAAAACTCAGTTGACCATCCAGTTTGCTGGCCCGTTCGTGCATGATGCCAATGCCAAAGTGTTGGTCACGTTCTTTCAGATGTTCAAGACCGATGCCATCATCGCTGATGCTGATGTTAATCATACCTTCGGTGTTTTTACAGCACTGAATCACAATTTCTCTGGCATTGGCATGCTTGATGGCATTAAGTGTGGCTTCGCGGGTTAACTGCAGAATGTGAATGTGTTGGTTGGCACCCAGCAGCTGCTCGCGAATGCCGTAATCAATCCGTAGTTTCACATCGGTTTGGCTGCGAAGCTGCTCGAGCATGGTCTCAAGCGCGTGCTTGAGGTTGGGCTCCTTGATGGTCAGACGGAAGGTCGACAGCAGTTCCCTGAGCTGAGCATAGGCGCTGTTGACCCCTTCGTTAATCTCGTTAAGTTGTTCTTCTACCTGCGGATTACGGCAGCTGTCATCCAGGCCTTTGCGCAGCAGGCTGATTTGAATTTTCAGAAACGACAATACCTGGCCAAGGGAGTCATGCAGCTCGCGGGCAATCACGCCACGCTCTTCCATCAGTGCCAGTTGCTGACGCTGCTCGGCCGATTGATGGATCAGAATGGAGCGCGCCAGCATGATGGCGAAGTTTTCAAATAAGGGGCGGTTGGGAGTCTTATCTGAGACCATCTCGAGGTACCCCAGATCCGTATGCTCGAAGGTGAGCGGGAAGCGGCAGGACGCCTCTGTATCCGCAGGCCAGCCACCGTCGGCTTCAATGGCTTCGTCGGTATCGTCTTCGTACTGGATCACCAGGCGCAGATGATCCAGATGCTCATATTCCTTGAGCTGATCCAGCGCGCCCTTGAGCGCCTTGTAATCGAGACTCTTGCCGTGGAGCATCACCAGATTATCGTACAGGAAACTCAGCTCCTGATTGGCGCGGGTGAGGGCGAGGGTCTTTTCCTGCACCTGGGATTCGAGGTCACCATACAGGGCTGAGAGTTCCTTGGCGGTGGAGTCCAGCGCATCGGCCAGCGCCTGCAACTCTATGTATTCGGTCTGCGGCATGTCCACATCAAAGTTGCCCTTGGAGATGGTGTTGGCCGAAATCATCAACTGATTCAAAGGCTCTACCACCTTGCGCTTGGTGTAGCGCACCGCCACCAGGGCGATGGCCAGCATCAGCCCCAGGCCAATCAGCTGACTGGCCGCCAGCAGTCGCAGTTTAAAGGCGGCGTGGTGCTCGGTTTCCAGCACCAGCAGGTCAATGGTGTCGACAAAGTCCTTCAGCGATGAGGCGTACAGGCGTGAGTTTTCCTCTTCGATGAAGTACTTCATCACCTTCCATTTATCGATAACCAGCAGGTATTGGTCTTTCAGCCGCTGGGGCGTACTCCAGTCCAGCGAACGTTTCAGGGCGGGAGAATACAGGGTGGTTTCGAACTCGCGGATTTTCTCGGCGGCTTCTTCACTGCCGGAATTGGCGTAGAACATCAGCCGGTAACTTTGCATCCGCAGCGAGCCCGAGGCGTTGATGGCGCGGGCATCGCCCAAGCTGTAAGACAGGTTGGCGAGAGCGAAAATCGACAGGCCGCTGGAGAGCAGGATGAGGATCATCATCAGGCCGAGAATTTTGGACGTCAGGCTGCCGCGTTTCATGGCGCTCCCTGTAATTCGGTGTCGGAGTGTTTACGACTAAAGTGTATGTTCTACATTAGCTTTTTCTTTATCACATCCCTTAAGCAGCAAAAGTGTGAACAAAGACACATCCATATGTTGATCTTGTGCAAACTTTAGCTCTGATACCCCTTATGGGGTATGTAATAAGGGGGGGATCGGGTCTAACTTTGACCCTGGAGATGTCGTGGATATTCAGAAACACAATAACGCAACACGGAGATGAGATGGTGAAAAAGCTTAACGGAAAATCCTTTGCGCTCAGCGCATTGGTCGCCGCCAGCTTTGTAGCTGCCGGCGCGATGGCCAGTGAAAAAACCGAGCCACGCAGTGAAGTATACAAAGACAAATTCAGTAAGCAATACAACAGCTGGCATGCCACTGCCGAAAGCGAAGCTCTGACCGACGCCCTTGGTCAGGATCCTGCGCTGGTTATTCTGTGGGCCGGTTATGGTTTTGCCAAAGATTACAATGCACCACGCGGTCACATGTATGCCCTGAGCGACGTACGTAACACCCTGCGTACCGGCGGCCCGACTTCTGCAGAAGACGGCCCAATGCCAATGGCGTGCTGGAGCTGTAAGAGCCCTGACGTACCCCGCCTGATCGAAGAGCAGGGCGAGGACGGCTACTTTACCGGTAAGTGGGCCAAGGGCGGCGCCGAAGTGGCCAATACCATTGGTTGTTCCGACTGCCACGAGAAAGGCTCACCTAAACTGCGTCTGTCCCGCCCATTCGCTGAGCGCGCGATGGAAGCCATTGGTACTCCATTCGACAAAGCCTCCAAGCAGGACAAAGAGTCCATGGTGTGCGCCCAGTGTCACGTTGAGTACTACTTCGAGAAAGTTGACGGCCGCAAGGGCTTCGTGAAGTTCCCATGGGACGGTGGCACCACTGTTGAAAACATGGAAGCCTACTACGATGCTATCCAGTTTGTTGACTGGACCCACGCGGTATCCAAGACCCCCATGCTGAAAGCGCAGCACCCTGGTTATGAAACCTGGAAGCTGGGTACTCACGGTCAGAACAATGTGTCTTGTGTTGACTGTCACATGCCAAAAGTGACCAACGAGCAGGGCAAGAAGTTCACCGATCACAAAGTGGGTAACCCATTCGATCGCTTCGAAGAAACCTGTGGTACCTGTCACAGCCAGGACAAAGAGCACATGCTGACCGTCTACAAAGACAACAAGTCAAAAGTGATGGAGCTCAAAGGCAAAGCTGAAACTCAGCTGGTAGCCGCACACTTCGAAGCCGGTGCCGCCTGGAAAGCTGGTGCGACCGAAGAAGAAATGAAGCCAATCCTGACCAACATCCGTCACGCTCAGTGGCGCTGGGACTACGCGATTGCTTCTCACGGTGTGTCTGCTCACGCTCCTGCCGAAGCCCTGCGTGTCCTGGGTACTGCGGTAGACAAGGCGGCCAATGCCCGCGTACAGCTGGCGCAGCTGCTGGCCACCAAGGGTGTGAAACAGCCTATCGAACTGCCTGATATCTCTACCAAGGCCAAAGCTCAGGCTGCCCTGGGTATGGACATGGACAAGATGAAGGCTGAGAAAGAGAAGTTCAAGAAAGAACTGCTGCCCAAGTGGGAAGAAGAAGCCAAGGCTCGCGAAGCGACCTATAAGTAAGCAGCAAACCCCAAGCCTGCATACTCAAAGCCCCCGCATTGCGGGGGCTTTTCTTTGGCTGCGCTGCCACATCGGGCCTGTGGCGTGCAGGCTTTATTTAATGAGTTTCAGCAGCGCTCTGAAGCTGTCCCCCACCGCGTGGTGTTGCAGCTCAAACAGCAACGATTCCACATTGGTGAGCAGGCCACCGGCCTCGCGCATCATCTCCAGTCCCAACGCCTTGTTTTCGCTGGTGCGAGAGCCCATGGCATCGGCCACCAGATGCACCCCAAAACCATTGTCTAACAGGTCGCGACAGGTCTGATACACGCAGATATGGGTTTCGATGCCGCACAGCAGTACCTGCTTACGGCCGCTGGCCTGCAGCGCGTCACGAAAGGCATCGCAGGGCCAGGCGCTGAAGTGTTCCTTGGCGATGGGGCTTAGGCCTTCGAGCACCAGTTGCAGCTCTTCTGAGGTGGGGCCGAGCTTTTCGGGCAGCTGCTCCAGCCACAGTATGGGCATATCGAAAATACGCGCGCCGCTTATCAGGGTGATCAGTTGTTGGTGCAGCGCTTCCGAGCCTTGCATCAGGCGGGCGAGTTTTCCCTGAACATCTACCACAACCAGGGCCGTTTCGTTTGGGGTCAGCATGGGTTATCTCCTTTTTTGCTCCAGTAAACTCCTTTTCCCCGTCGATGCCAATAAGCCATAAGTCATATGCACCAGCTTGGTGCATAGGCTGCATAGCTGCACTTCAAATGTGCGTTTTTATGCACCAACTTTGGGGTGGGTAAAAGGTATTTTCAATAAAAACAGTGAGATGAAATCTTGGCCTGATGCTTGTAATTCCTATGCCAGAACAGACTGACAACGAAAACTGGAGGCCGGGATGAAACTGGTGAGTGCAATCATCAAACCTTTCAAGCTCGACGATGTGCGTGAAGCCATTGCGGGCATGGGAATAGAGGGAATGACGGTAACCGAGGTTAAAGGATTTGGCCGTCAAAAGGGGCATACCGAGTTGTATCGGGGCGCCGAATATCAGGTGGATTTTCTGCCCAAGATCAAACTGGATATCGCCACCAAGGCGGAAAACGTTGATCTGTTGGTGGAAGCCATCGTGAAGGCGGCTCACACCGGCAAGATTGGCGACGGCAAGATTTTTGTTATCGATCTCGAGCAGGCGGTGCGTATTCGTACCGGCGAAACCGACGACGAAGCACTGTAAGGGGGAGGGGAAATGGAAGAGTTAAGCAAACTGGGCCTGACCGTGGCCGAACTGAGATTTGCACTGGATACCTTTTACTTTTTGATATCCGGCGCGCTGGTAATGTGGATGGCAGCGGGTTTTGCCATGTTGGAGGCTGGCCTGGTGCGCTCCAAAAACACCACTGAAATCCTGACCAAAAACGTGTGCCTGTACTCCATTGCCTGTATCACCTACCTGATTGTGGGCTACAACATCATGTACGTGGACAACCCTGAAGGCGGCTGGTTGCCAAGCTTTGGTGCCCTGATTGGCAGCCAGGCGGCAGATGCCGACCACTCGCTGGAATCTGACTTCTTCTTCCAGGTGGTGTTTGTGGCGACCTCCATGTCCATCGTCTCCGGCGCCGTGGCTGAACGCATGAAGCTGTGGGCCTTCCTGGCCTTCTCTGTGGTGATGACCGCGGTTATCTATCCTGTTGAAGGCTTCTGGACCTGGGGTGGCGGCTTTGTCAGCGCGGCAGGTTTTGTGGATTTTGCCGGCAGCGGCATTGTGCACATGGCCGGTGCGGCAGCGGCGCTGTCCGGGGTGATTCTGCTGGGTGCACGCAAAGGCAAATATGGTCCCAAAGGCCAGGTAAACCCTATTCCTGGCTCCAACCTGCCGATGGCCACGCTGGGTATGTTTATCCTGTGGATGGGCTGGTTTGGCTTCAACGGCGGCTCGCAGCTGATGGTATCTGATGCGGCCAACGCTACCTCGGTAGGTAAGATTTTCGTGAACACCAACTCGGCTGCGGCTTTTGGTGCCATCTCGGCGCTGGTGGTGTGCAAAATGATTTGGGGCAAGGCTGATTTGACCATGATCTTAAACGGCGCCCTGGCTGGTCTGGTGGCCATTACAGCCGATCCTTTGTCACCCTCACTGGGGCTGGCGGCAGTGATTGGTCTGGTGGCCGGTGGTCTGGTGGTCTTTTCCATCGTGGGCTTTGACCGTGTGCGTATCGATGACCCAGTGGGCGCCATTTCGGTGCACGGCGTAGCCGGTATCTTCGGGCTGCTGCTGGTACCTCTGTCCAACAGCGACGCCACCCTCACAGGTCAGCTGTTTGGCATTGTCTCTATCTTTGCCTGGGTGTTCGGCGCTTCCTTTGTGGTGTGGCTGGTGCTCAAAAAGACCATGGGGATCCGCGTCAGCGAAGAGGAAGAGTACAACGGCATGGATGCGTCCGACTGCGGTATCGATGCCTATCCTGAGTTTGTGACGGTTAAGACTGCAGGCTAAGCACCAACAGTCTCAGCAATAACAGCAGGCCACGCAATTGGCCTGCTGTTTTGCGTTAAGGCGGGGAATAAGGCTTGCCGCTACTGCCTGGCAGCGGGATACTGGCTCAAAGCGCATACACAGGAGCCCCCATGAAACGGCTTACGCGAATGATGCCAGTAATGTTTGTCCTGGGTTCGACCCTGCCAGCCCTGGCCGGGCAGGTGGTGGTGCGAAACAGTGACGAGCCCTTCGATGCCTTTGCGGTGCGGGATGAACTGGCCCGTCAGCACGACTGGCAGGAGGCCATCAGAGCCCAGCAGCAACTGCAAATTCTTGAGCGCCTGCCAGTGGGTTGCCTGCTGCTACCCACTCCATATCGACATTTTCGCTGCGATGGCCTGTTTTACCGCCCCTATCCCTGGCACGACAAGGAGCTGTATATCTCGGTGCCCAATCCACAGCAGGGCGACCATCCTCAGCACAAAAACAGCAAGCCTGCGCGGGAGCAGCGTTAATCTTTTGTTACTTATTGACTGGGTCTTTGGCGACTTTTTGGCGTACTCTCAGATTAAGGAAAGTTGAAACCGGGAGGCCGCCATGTCTGCCAGAATGCTGCTTTGTCTGTTACTGCCTCTGATGGTGGCCTGCGCCTCCACCGAAAAATCACCTCCCAAAGCTAATCCCAACACCTTATTTCATGACGATATTTTCAGCGCTGTCAGTGGCTTGCCAACGCCTGAGCAGGTTTTTGCCTTACCCCCGGGTGTTGCCCAAAACCTGAAGCGGGAGTTTGAACGTCAGCGGATGGCGCCCGGCGATAGCGAACTGGCCCATACCTGGCTGTCTGAACAGCTCAATGCCAGCAAAGGTGGTTTCCGTTATCAGGACAATGACACCCGCGTTGCCGCCGACACCTATTACGACCGGGCCGGTAACTGCATGTCGCTGGTGGTGCTCGCTGCTGCCATGGCCGATGCGCTTGGGGTGCAGGTTGATTTTCAGGACGTACTGGTGCAGCCGGTGTGGGACAGACAGGGCGACTTCTACCTGGTCAATGGCCACGTGAACCTGCGCTTGCTGGCACCGACCCAGGCCAATGTAGTGCATTTCAAAGGTCCCATTCTGGTGGATTTCCTGCCCGAACGTGCAGTGCGCGGCTATGAGCGGGTGCGTATCGACCGGCAGATGCTGCTGGCCATGTTTTACAACAACCTTGCTGCCGAGGCGCTGGTGAAAGGCGAGCATGACCGCGCCTATGGCCTTATCCGCATGTCACTGACCCAGAGCACGGCGTTTGTGCCTGCGCTGAATACCCTGGCAATCCTGTATCGTTACCATCAGCGGGAAGACCTGGCCGAGGCGGTTTACCGCGAGGCGCTGCGGCTTGAGCCCGATAATATGACCACCCTGTATAATCTGGCGCTGATTTTGTCGGCCCAGGACCGCCTGGACGAGTGGGCCGAAGTACACAAGGTGCTGGAGCTGGCGCGTATTCGAAACCCTTATTACTACTACGATATGGCCGAGCAGGCGTTGTCGGAACATGAATACCAGCAGGCCGTGAGCTGGTATTTGCGGGCGGTGGAAAAGGCCGATTATCGGCACGAGTTTTATTTTGGCCTGTCCCAGGCTTACTGGGCCTCGGGTAATGCCAAAAAGGCCAAGCAAAGCATGGAAAAGGCCATGGCCCTCAGCCGCGATGAAAACAACAAACGTCGCTATCAGGCCAAGCTGAATGCCATGGCAAGCCATTGATAGAAAGTTATTGAATAAGCGAAATGCCACAATAAAAGGCGCCGGATGGCGCCTTTTTTTACTGCAGTTGCTTACCAGGATTACAGGCTCAAAGCCTTATCCTGGAATGAAAGCCTTGCCATCTGGCCCTGATCTTTGAGCTCCAGCTCCCGCACATGGAATGGGGCGCCAACGCCTGAGGCGGCAATCATTTCTTTGCTGAGGGGTAAGCTGAGGCTACCACTGCCATCGAGCCAGGCGGCGGCTTCGGTGCGCAGAATGGCCACTTCCCTGCCACTGGCATCGGTGCCGGTCAGTACCGCTGAGGCGGCAAAACGGCCAGCGTCTGCCAGCTCCAGGCTCAGGTTCAGGCCCACCGGCACGCCATCCTGCCACTGGGTTTCCACCTCTGGGCTGATCCGGGCGCTCGGGGTGTACAGCTTAAAGGCACTCTTGATGGTGCGCCGTACAGTGCGATTACCGTCGCTGGCTTCAACATCAACCACCAGCTCGTTAAGACCCATGGGTGAGTCGGCGCTGAGGTTGTCAGGCAGGTTCAGCATCAGCTTATCGCCCTGCTGCTCCAGTGCCAGTTGCAGTTCGCTGTCGCCCTGTTTGAGGCGGGCGCTGGCGTTCATGCCGGCGTTCATGCCATCAAGACCCATGGCCAGCTCGAGGCGGTCGCTGTTGGTGCTGACCAGCATCGGGCTTGAGAGGGTCAGGTTATAGGGGCTGCCTTTCTCTTTCACATTGACCAGATAGCGGGCGCGGCTATCGAGCGCCTGACGTGCGCTCAAGCGGTAGTCGCCTGCAGGTGCCGCTGCCGACAACAGCAGGGCGCTGGAGTTATCCGTCATCCCCGCTGTGGCCAGTGCCTCGCTGCTTGCCATGGAGCGCAACAGATTAGGCACCTTGGCGCCTTTGGGGGCTTGCAACTCAAGCTGTTCGGGGCTGATGGGGTCGGCGTGATAGAGGGCGCCTGAGCTCATGTCGGCGCGGGGAGCAATGCGGATCACCGCGCCGCCCTGGCTGACATTCAGCATCACACCCCGGTTCAGCTCCTCGCCGCTGACACTGAACCAGTACTCATTGCTGGCAAGGCTTTGGCTGGTTTGCGGCAGCTTGCTCTGGTATTCGCCGGACAAGGGCGTAACAAAGCCAATGGTATCGCGGCTGGTATTGATGCCGACCGACGTTGGCGCCTGCACCTGCATCGGGGCGAAATCCGATGAAATGGGCGCACTCAGGGAAGTGGTTTGTACACTGATGGCCTCGGCCACATTGGTGTCGCCGTCGTTTTGGCAGCCGCCAAGCAGCAGCGCCATCAGCACCGCAGCGGCCAGCTTATTATGCTTATTCATGGGCTGTCTCCTAGATGCGGTTGCGGATAAAGACGTCCAGGCCAAAACAGGCGCGGCGGCTTTGTTGATGACTCAAAGGCTCAGAGCCCCAGGTCTTCTGCTTGTCTTTGAACCAGACGGTACCGGCGGCACTTTGCGAACTGCACTCGAGGAAGCCGTCGGAGCAGTCATCGAGCCAGTTCTGGGTGGTTTCCAGCGCGACCTGATATTGGTAGCCACCACAGTAGCTGTCACTGTCCCAGAAGGCGGAGTCCACATCGGAGCCCACCATGGCCTCGAACGGCTTGCCGAGGCCGGGGCGACCTGCGGTGCCATTGAGCCAGTTGGCGTTGTAGTAGGCCATCCAGCTCACTTGCTGCTGTTTTACGGCATCGCTACCGTAACCCAAAATCCAGCCCAGGGTGGTTTCGAAGATATTACCTTCGGTTACCGCATCCGCCAGCGGCGTGCCAGCGCTGGAAGGCGCCAGTGCAATCACCCGCGAGGTGGCGTTGATCACCTTGGGGTAGCGCGCATCCCAGGTGGGGTTGGACAACACCCAGCGCACTACGTTGCCACCATTGGAGTGGGTGAGCAGCACCAGATCTGTGATGTTTTTACTGTCGATAAAGCTGCCGAGCTGGGTGGCCAGGCAACCGGCTGCGGCTTCGTCCCACATGTATTGGTCGAAGTCGCAATTGATAACGGTGTAGTTGGCGCTGTTTGGCAGACCCTGGCGCACCGAGTTCACAAACTCTGAGGTCCAGTAATCGTTAAGCGCATCGGTTTGATGACCTGTGCCATGAATAAAAGCTATTCCTGACGCGGCCAGACTCAGGGGGCTGACGGCAAACAGACCCAGAAGCATAAGCGTTTTGGCTGTCTTCATTTGTCTGATCTCTTTAGTTTCTTCTTGTATGGTCTTGTTGAACAGGTAGGACGTCCGACCTGCTTCGTTAACCTATCGCTAACATTTTCACTGGCGCAAGCACTTTAATTGGTACGTTTGTCCATATTAGGGTGTTCGCTCAATATATAGGTTTTAGGTATTTACTCTAATTGCCGAGAAACAGCCTGATCTGGCTTGCGCTCGCAGGGATGACAGGCCGCTAAGGACAGGAGTCATGACCGCTGTGAGCTGTGGTTGTTTTGCGATATGTTGCCGAGCCAAGCCTTGGCGGCAACATTCATGCTGGCGTTTAAAACTTGCTGCCTCCCCTGAGTAAAATTTATACAGGGTTTTGTGCTGTAACCGCTTTACCCTGAAATGGCCATACACTTTAATGGCTTTGCCCAGGGCCGCTACAGGGGCTGTGTTCTGGCATTCGCTCCATGTACTCGGTCTATGTACTCGATCCCGTTGGCAACTCATGCTCAGAGCCATGCGCTGGGCATGGCCTCAATTCATGTATGGGGGAATGCAAGCTGCTACCGCAAAAGGGAAATTAGCAAATTATGAATTTTCAACTTAGAAAAAGTGATTAAATTCAGATGACTAAAAAAGAATTTTTAAATAAATCATATCTTGATTGCTATGGAGGTTATTAATGGCTAAATTGGCTGAGTCATAACAGATAGAGAGACTTTCGATTTAACTTACTCCGGAGCTGATAAAGCCTATGTATTACCAAAATGATGACGTTCGCATTAATGAAGTAAAAGAATTGCTGCCCCCTATCGCTATCCTCGAGCGATTTCCTGCATCAGAGAACGCATCTGCCACTGTTTTTAATGCCCGGAGCAATATTCATCGTCTGCTGGAGAAAAAAGACGATCGCCTGTTGGTGGTGATTGGTCCTTGTTCCATTCACGATCCGGCTGCAGCGCTGGAATATGGCCAGCGGCTGTTGGCGCTCAGAGAGCAATACGCCGACCAGCTTGAAATCGTGATGCGGGTGTATTTCGAAAAGCCGCGCACCACAGTGGGTTGGAAAGGGCTTATCAACGACCCCTACATGGACAACAGCTTTAAACTCAATGATGGTCTGCGCACCGCCCGTAAGCTGTTGCTGGATTTGAACGACATGGGCATGCCCACCGCCGGTGAGTTTCTGGATATGATCACGCCGCAGTATGTGGCCGACCTCATGTGCTGGGGTGCCATCGGGGCACGCACCACAGAGTCTCAGGTTCACCGTGAGCTGGCGTCAGGTCTTTCCTGTCCGGTTGGCTTTAAAAACGGAACCGACGGCACCATCAAGATTGCCATCGACGCCATTGGCGCCGCGGCAGCGCCGCACCACTTCCTGTCGGTGACCAAGTTTGGTCATTCCGCCATTGTATCGACCAAGGGCAATCCCGATTGCCACATTATCCTGCGTGGTGGCCGCGAGCCAAATTACAGTGCCGGGCACGTGGCGCAAATTCAGGCCGAGCTGGTTAAGGCTGGTTTGCCCGACAATGTGATGATTGATTTCAGCCACGCCAACAGTTCCAAACAGTTTGCCCGCCAGATGCTGGTGGCCGAAGATGTTGGCGCGCAGCTGGCTGCGGGTAATCAGGGTATTTTTGGGGTGATGGTGGAGAGCCACCTCAAAGAAGGCCGCCAGGATCATCAGCCCGGTGTGCCATTGGAATACGGCAAGAGTGTCACCGATGCCTGCCTTGGCTGGGACGACAGTGCCCGCCTGCTGGAGATACTGAACCAGGCCGTACTGGCCCGCAGAAACCGTTAATCAGAAGCGGTTCTTCAAAAACCGAAAAGGCGCCCTGGGCGCCTTTTTTGTGAGTATCACTTCTTTAAATGTTCAGCCAGATATTCGTTGGCTTTGGCCAGACTGCCGAAGGAGTTAATCAGGTTTCGGCGGCCTTTTTCCTGGATCTCGGGATTGCCTGATTCCATCATCATCCATACCCAAGTCTGGATCAACGTAAGCGGCGGGTACTGAACTTTTGAAGAATCCAACATAAAACTTCCTTAAGTCTTTGTATCTAACAGAAATAAATTCTGTTTATTGCTCTGGGCGTCAGTAGGGAACACTGAGCGACCCGCTGAAGTGGTCACAGATTAGCAAATTCTTTTTTTTTGCATAACCACGAACTGCCGCGATACTGAAAAAAAATGCATCAGCTAGTAGTAAGTGGTTATACAAATTCATTTTGAATAAGTCAAAAGTATGATGATGTCGCGCATTATACAGTACTAAGTTCTATAAAGTGCCTTTGTCAGCTGGTTTTGCTCATACCAAAGGTGGCGGGCATTTCGTGACTCGAACTAGAGGCAAGTATTCGGCGGGATGATAGAATGCCTGTCAAATTCCCAAGCTGAATGAGCCATGCGTCCATCTGCCTATTTCGAAGGTCCCATCGATAAACTCAATTGGAAAGTGCTTAAGCTGCTCTGGCCGTATTTACTGGAGTTCAAGGGGCGCATTTTGCTGGCACTGTCCTGTCTGGTGGTGGCCAAGCTTGCCAGTGTTGGCATGCCGTTCCTGCTTAAGGAGCTGGTGGATGGTATGGATGAGGGACGGGCTCAGGCGCTGGTGGCTGTGCCCATTGGCCTGGTGCTGGCTTATGGCGGCGCGCGTTTGTTGATGGCGCTGACCGGGGAGATCCGCGACACCCTGTTTGGCCGGGTAACCGAGCGGGCCATCCGGCGGCTGGGGCTCGCGGTGTTTGAGCATTTACACCGGCTGGACCTGGATTTTCACCTTGAGCGGCGCACCGGCGGTCTGTCGCGGGACATAGAACGTGGCACCAGTGGCGTTAGCTTCCTGATGCGTTTTATGGTGTTCAACATAGTGCCGACCTTGCTGGAAATCGGCTTGGTGGTGGGCATTTTCTTCGTAAAATATGGCTGGCAGTTCGCCGCCATTACCCTGGCATCCGTGGTGGCCTACATCGGTTTCAGCGTGGTGGCAACCGAGTGGCGTACCGGCTACGTGCGCGAGGCCGCCAAGGCCGACTCCATTTCCAACACCCGCGCCATCGACAGCTTGCTGAACTACGAAACCGTAAAATACTTCAACAACGAAAAGTACGAAGCCGATCACTACGACAAGGCGCTGGAAACCTGGGAAACTGCCAAGCGTAACAACCGTTTGTCGCTGTTTGCCCTGAACGGTGGTCAGGCTTTTATTATCGCCGCCGCCATGACGGCCATGATGGCCCTGGCTGCATCTCAGGTCACCGAGAGCAAGATGACCCTCGGTGACTTTGTGCTGATAAACGCCTTTATGATGCAGCTGTTTATGCCGCTGAACTTCCTGGGATTTGTGTACCGTGAAATCCGCGGTGCGCTTGCCAATATCGAGCGCATGTTTGGGCTGCTGGATCAGACTCCGAAGATTTTGAATAAAGACACAGCACAGGCATTTCAGTGCCGGCGCGGCGAGGTGCGTTTTGAGCAGGTGTCCTTCCGTTATGACGAGCGCCCTATCCTCAACGAGGTGAGTTTTACCCTGGCTCCGGGCGAAAAGGTGGCGGTGGTCGGCGACAGCGGCGCCGGTAAATCTACCCTGATTAAGCTGCTGTTCCGCTTTTACGATGTCAGTGGCGGGCGTATTTTAATCGATGGCGTCGATATCCGGGACATGACCCAGGACAGCCTGCGCCGCGCCATCGCCATCGTGCCCCAGGACACAGTGCTGTTTAACGACTCGCTGCTGGAAAACATCCGCTATGGTCGCCCGGGCGCCAGCGATGATGAAGTGCGGGAAGTGATTCAACATGCCCATCTGGCCGAGTTTGTGGCCTCCTTGCCCCAAGGGCTCGAGACCAAGGTGGGTGAGCGAGGACTTAAACTCTCCGGCGGTGAAAAGCAGCGGGTGGCCATTGCCAGGGCCATGCTCAAGGGCTCGCCCATTCTGGTGTTTGATGAAGCCACTTCGTCGCTGGACAGCCGCTCCGAGAAAGCCATTCTTGATGCCCTCAGGGAAGTGGCGGTGGGGCACACCAGTCTGGTGGTCGCCCACAGGCTGTCGACCATAGTGGATGCCGACCGTATTGTGGTGCTCAGTCAGGGCAAAATTGCTGAACAGGGCAGCCACAGTGAACTGCTCGCCAAAGGCGGTTTGTACAGCCGTCTGTGGCACATTCAGCATGAACAAAAGATGAAGTGAAGTTCAGGTGCGATTCAGCAAGCGGCTCGCATAATCCCTTAAAAAACGTGGGAGTTGTAACGGAGTCGCTATGAAAAATATCGCTTTGTTGGTCAATCTGGAAGGCATGCCGGAGAAAGTAACCACGGATTGGAACGCGGTTGCGGCAACCTTAAAAAAACGTCAGGTAACTCAGGAAGGTCTGTTGGATATTTATGCCCAACTGTGTGCCGGACTGAAGGTGTCGACCCGGGGGTTAACCCTGGCGAAGCTGAATACCGACCTGATGTTGGACGGTATTATTCGCGACAGCCAGCCTGCACGGCAGGCCAGCGTCAGCTTTTATTAATCGGTTTTGCGGGTGAGGGGCGGATTCTGGCGCCATCCCTCACACAGAATAGGGGGCTGCTTACTGTCATCGGCGGGAAGCAGGCGGATAATGCGGCCATCCCTGAAGCACAGCTGCTCACCTTCGATTTCCGTCAGTCGGTCACAATTCTTGCAACTGTTACTGCGGGTTTTTGCCTCGGGTAACTTTGGGTTGTTCACAAACAGGATCCTGAGCTGATTGTTGTTGATCCACCTCTCACTTTAATCCGTTCATGTGAGGCAAATCAATCATAGGCCGCACATTATACCCAAGCGAAATTAAGTTTAAATTAAAACTTAAGTCTAAACTCTAAACCCCAAATCACCAGCGATATGCCACTTTGCAGCGTTAATCGCTAAAGTTGTGCAAAAAATCGCCGATAATAAGTTGATATGCGATCCCGTTATCGAGGTGAGTTATGGAAATCCGTCCCAGTCCGCAAAATCACGGCGCCGAAGTATCGGCCGTTGCCAAGGACAAATCGACCCAGACCGGCCGCAATCATGGCCAGGACGTGGCCGTGGTTGCCAGCCAAAAAACCGCTGCCCATTCCAGCCGGGCATTGATGAATGCCGCGATCCTCTCGGCGCAGCAAGAAGTTAACCTCAGTGCCGCCGACGAGCCCATGGTACTCTTGTACCGTGCCGCCATTGAGGCCATCAACGAGGAACTGGCCCCCGCCATGGGGGAGCAGGCCATTCAGCGTCTGGCGGACGAAGGTGTGGATACCTCGCCCGAGGCCACCGCTGGTCGCATCGTCGACTTTGCCACCCAGTTCTTTGCCTTGCATCAGTCGCAAAATGCCAGCCAAAGCTTTGATGAACAGCTCAGTGGATTTATGGACATCATAGGCGGCGCTATCGACCAGGGCTTTAAAGAAGCCCGCGACATCCTCTCGGGTCTTAAGGTGCTTGAAGGCGATATTGCTGCCGGAGTCGACAAAACCTATGAGCTGGTGCAGCAAGGGCTGAAAGACTTTGCGGACAGCTTCAGCACCGAAGAGTCGCCGGAGCAAACAGAGTAAACTTTGGCCTGCGTCGGCAGTCGGGCTGCGTAAATAAAGGTCTTCAATAAAAAGGGTTTTTATTTCGCGGCCCTGTGCTTATGCTGGAAGCCTGGTACACAGTAGCGGGAGCGAACATGTGGGTTGAAGGCACCATTCTGGCGCGGCGTGATTGGACTGACAAACTCTTCAGTCTGCAGATAGCGGCAGACATATCCCCTTTTATTGCCGGGCAGTTTATCAAGCTCAGCCTTCAGCACGAGGAGCGGCGGGTGGCCCGGGCTTACTCACTGGTGAATCCTCCCGGCAGCGATTATCTCGAAATTCTTGCCGTTGCCGTTGAAGACGGCCAACTCTCCCCTAAACTTCAGGATTTGAACGTCGGCGATACGCTGGAAGTCTCGGCCACGGCCACTGGGTTTATGACCCTTGATGAGTTGCCCAAGGCCGAAAGCGCCGGGCGTCAGCTGTGGATGCTGGCCACCGGTACCGCGGTTGGCCCCTTTATCTCAATGTTGAAGACCCCAGAGCCTGCTGCGCGCTTTGAACATCTGGTGCTGGTGTATGGTGTGAGGTACGCAGAGGACCTGGCCTACCTCGAGGATTTACAGGCACTTGCCAAGGCCAACCCTGATTTCCATTTGGTGCTATCCGTCACCCGTGAGCCTATGACGGGGGCACTGCAACAAAGGATCCCGCAGGCGCTGAGCTCGGGTGAACTGGAGGCCATGACCGGGCTTACCCTCTCGGCCGAACACTCTCAGGTGATGATTTGCGGCAATCCGGGCATGGTGGCCGAGTGTCAGACACTGCTGCTTGAGCGCGGATTGGCCAAAAACCTGCGCCGGGCGCCCGGCAATATCACGGTCGAAAAATATTGGTAATTAGTGCGTTGTGACGTTTCGGGATTAAGTGTTGTTTGCACTGGCGGGTCCTCGTTCTAACCTTGCAGAAACACCAACCAAGTTGCTGTAAAACATCTGTGAAAAGTCCACATGCTCCAAAATAAGGATATAACCATGAAACTTCTGTGCTCTGCGCCTTCACCTTATTCCCGCCTGGTGCGCATTGTGGTGCGCTATCTGGATCTGAAGGTAGAAGAGATTGGCACCAACCCCTTTGATAACAGCGATGAACTGCTCTCTGGCAATCCGCTTGGGCAGATCCCCTGCCTGTTTTTGAGCGATGGCGCCGCCCTGTACGACAGTGAAGTGATCAGTCGCTATTTGGATGTGACCTATGCCAAGGGACAGCTGTTTGGCGACCCGGCCGCCGACTGGCAGGCGCAGTGTCAGTTTTCGCTGATAAAAGGCCTTATCGACAGCGCGGTGAAGTTGCGTCAGGAGCAAATGCGCGAAGATGAAGGCGTTCGCTCGCCATTCTGGACAGCCCGTTTTGAGCAGGCGTTGCTGCGGGGCTTCAGGGAGCTTGAGCGTCAGGGAGCCGGCAGTTCAGGGCGTATCGATATCCGCGCCATGGCGCTGGTGTGTTTGATTGAATATGTCGAGTTCCGCCACCCCTCGCTGGAGTGGCGCAACCTGGCTCCGGCATTGGCGCTGTGGTTTGACGATATCCGCGAGCTGCCTATTTTTGCCGAAACCCGGCCGAACTGAGCGTTTAGCGCTGCCTTGGGATAACACATCAGGCCTGCGATATGCAGGCCTGATGTGTTTTGGAGACAGATTCTGTTTGCGCCCTTAACGGTGCTGGCTACATATCGCTGCGCCTGCGCCCCCTTGGCATCAGCCGCTTATTGGTTTCGCCGAAGTGGCCGTAGAGTTCTTCCGTGAGGCCATATCGTGCCCGCCTGTCAGAACCGGGCACCCGCCGGTCTTCATAGTGTTCGTAATGGCATTGGCAATGGGCCTGTTGGCAACCCGGTAAGGGCAGGGGCGGGGCATCGGCGGATAAAAAACGTTTTCCATCTATGGCTTGTCTGGCATCGCAGTCTTGATTGCCGGGTGCCACGGCAACACAGTGAAACGGATGCTCACCCTGAGGGATGCTTTCGCTATGGCGCACGTGTTCTTTTACGTCCTCGAGTGTTTCACACAGGGCATGGTCTTTAAAGTGGTTGGCGGCGTGCGCATCCTGCTGATGATGATTGTGCCTGTGTTTGCGGTGGCGCTGATGCCAGTGATCTGACTGGTAGCGGCTGTAGAGAAACCAGCCCAGTGTCAGCACCGAGGCCAGGATCAGCAACGACAGTGCCATGGGGTCTCACTCCTGAGTCCTAAACAATTAAGCTTCAGTTTAGTTTAGTTTGCGATACTGTGCGGTTATCGGCTTTACCCTTCCCAAAAGATTCAGATCAAAATCTTTTTAAATCATGACGTAAGATAACATTTCGGCGTTTTTTTGTTGCCAGGTTCCAGCCCTTGAATTACCCTTTATCGAAGTGATAATAATTATCATTAGTTAGATTGATAGAGGACGGAGATTGCGCTGTTCGCTTGGGCCGAATGGGCCGATCCGCAGCTTCGTCTTTCACTGGCACACCTATCACCGGAGTTCGTCATGAAAATATCCAAGGGAGTTCTGCTGGCCGGTCTGGCCTGTTTTGCTGGCTCGAGCATGGCTGCTGACAAGCTGACTGTTTATTCCTATCGTCAGGCATTCCTGATTGAGCCGATTCTGGCGGAATTTACCAAGGAAACCGGGATTGAAACTCAGGTGGTGTTTGCCAAAGACGGCATTGCTGAGCGTCTGCAGCGTGAAGGACGCCTGTCGCCAGCCGATCTGGTGCTGACGTCCGAATTTTCCAAGCTGATGGAGCTGGTGGATAAGCAGCTGGTGGATAAGGTCGACAGCGAGGTGCTCAAAGAGAACATTCCGGCGCAGTTGCGCTCCGGCGATGACGACTGGTATGCCCTGACCGTCCGTACCCGCAGCGTCTACTCCTCGAAAGAGCGTCTGGGCAAGCTGGATATTGACTATGAAGATCTGGCCAAGCCTGAGTACAAAGGCAAAATCTGCACCCGCAGCGGCAAGCATCCGTACAACATCTCCCTCGTGGCATCCATGATTGCCAATAAAGGCGAGGCCGAGACCCGCACCTGGCTTGAAGGTCTGAAGGCCAACCTGGCGCGTAAGCCTCAGGGTAATGACCGGGCGCAGGTAAAGGCGGTGAAAGAAGGCCTGTGCGATATCGCCATCGGTAACAGCTACTACTACGGCGCCATGATGCAAAACCCCGAGCAAAAAAGCTGGGCCGAAGCCGTTTACATTAACTTCCCCAATCAGAAAAACCGCGGTACCCACATCAATGTGTCGGGTATGGCACTGCCCAAGCATGCTCCCCACCGCGAGCAGGCGGTTAAGCTGATGGAGTTCCTGGCCTCTGACAAGGCTCAGCAGGCCTACGCCGAAGTGAACATGGAATACCCGGTGAAGGTAGATGTTAAGCCATCTGAGATGGTGGCCTCCTGGGGCGAGTTCAAGGCCGATAGCCTGCCAATCGGTAAACTGGCCGAATACCATGGTGCGGCGGTGAAGCTGCTGGATGAAGTGAAGTTCGATCTTTAATGGCGGGATAGCCAGGGGAGGGCTTAGGCCTTCCCCAACTCATGGCGGCGCCACGGGAAGGCGCCGTAACCGGAAATTTCTATGGTTGTTGGATTGCCCAAGCGCTGGTCGTTTCTGGGTTTTTTTATTGCATTCCTGCTGCTGACTCCGCTGCTTGCTCTGCTGGTCACCGCTGCCTTGCCCGATGGCGAGGTTTTTTCGCATCTGCTGGAAACTGTGTTGCCCACCTATGTGGCCAATACGGCGCTGCTGATGCTGGGGGTATCGCTGCTGTCGGTGCTGTTCGCCGTGCCCGCCGCCTGGTTGGTGGCCCGCTGCGAACTGCCTGCGAGGCAGTTTTTCCAGTGGTCGCTGCTGTTGCCCCTCGCCATGCCCGGCTATGTGGTCGCCTACGTGTACACCGACCTGTTGGATTACCCCGGGCCGGTGCAGCGCTTTGTGCGGGGCCTGCTGGATGCCACTGGTCCCGGCGACTATTACTTCCCTGAAATCCGCAGTCTTGGCGGCGCTACTGTGATGTTGGCGCTGGTGCTCTTCCCTTATGTGTTCCTGCTGGCCCGCACCGCCTTCATGGAGCAGTCGTTAAGTCTGCTGCAGGCATCCCGCATCATGGGCGCCAGCGAGAAGGCCAGTTTCTGGCGACTGGCACTGCCGATGGCACGGCCTGCCATCGCCGCCGGTGTCGCTCTGGTGGCCATGGAGACCGCCGCCGACTTCGCTACCGTCAGCTATTTTGCGGTGCCTACACTCACCACAGCGGTGTACGACACCTGGCTTGGCTACGGCAGCCTGGCGTCGGCATCCAAACTGTCGATGATTATCCTGGTGGCAGTATTTTTACTGATTTACCTTGAGCGCTTCGCCAGACGTCGGCAACAGCTGTTTCAGCGTCAAGCGCTGACCGGGCAAATCCCCCGTCTGCACATTGGCCCCTGGCGTTGGCTGGGGGCGGCTTACTGCGGGGCGCTGCTGTTTGCATCTTTCCTGCTGCCGCTCGGGATCCTGATTGGCTACGCCATCGATTACTTCGATGTGAGTTGGCAAAGCGCGTTCTGGCAATACAGCTGGAACAGTTTTTCTCTGTCGGCGCTGACGGCGCTGCTGTGTGTGGTGCTGGCGTTGGTGCTGCTGTTTGTCGGAAGGATAAGCCCAAGGCCGCAGGACGGCTGGCCTGCCAGGCTCGGTGCCACTGGCTATGCGCTGCCGGGCACAGTGCTGGCTATTGGGGTATTGGGGCCGCTGACCTGGCTTGATTTCGGCATCAACGACCTCTGTGCCTGGCTGGGCCTTGATGGCCCGGGGCTGCTGTTTACCGGCAGCAGCGCGGCGCTGGTGTTTGCCTTTTGTGTGCGCTTTGCCGCCATCGCCATTGGTGGAATTGAGAACTCCTGGCGCAGACTGTCGCCGTCGCTCGATATGGCGGCGCTCTCCATGGGCAAGGGACCGGTGGCGCTCTTTTTCAAGGTGCATTTACCGCTGCTTCGCACCGGGATCCTGGCCTCGTTGCTGCTGGTGTTTATCGAAGCCATGAAAGAACTTCCAGCGGCGCTGCTGCTCAGGCCCATTGGCTTTGAAAACCTGGCCACCCATGTATTTGAGTTCGTCTCGGACGAGCGGCTTGAGCAGGGGGCCCTTGCCGCGGTTGTGATCGTGCTGGTGGGGCTTATCCCACTGATTTTCCTGAATCGAAGTCTTGAGAAGGAGGGCTGAAATGTCCACCCTGCAAATCGACAATCTGCACAGTGACTACCGCGGCGCCGCCGTGCTCAAAGGGCTGTCGCTGACCCTGGCCCAGGGGGAAATCGTCGCCCTGCTTGGCCCCAGTGGCTGCGGTAAAACCACGCTGCTGCGTGCCATTGCCGGACTTCAGGATATCAGCCAGGGCAAGATTGCCATCAATGGCGCCGCTGTGAGTGGTGATGGGGTATTTGTACCGCCGGAGAAGCGCGGTATTGGTATGATTTTTCAGGATTATGCGCTATTTCCTCATCTGACAGTGGCCGACAATATTCTCTTTGGTGTACGGGGCCTTGATAAAGCAGCCAGAGCGCAGCGGCTCGATGAAATGCTCGCTCTGGTCAAGCTCGATGGGCTCGGCAGTCGTTACCCGCACGAGCTGTCCGGCGGCCAGCAGCAACGGGTGTCGATTGCACGTGCGCTGGCTTATGAGCCGCAGTTGCTGTTGCTGGATGAGCCTTTTTCCAACATCGATGCCCAGGTGCGCCGGGCACTGATGCTCGAAATCCGTGCCATCCTCAAGGCCCGCAATGTCAGCGCCGTATTCGTAACCCACAGCAAGGATGAAGCCTTTGCCTTTGCCGACACCCTGGCATTGTTTGAAGAGGGCCGCATAGTGCAGCACGGGGTGCCGGAGGTGCTGTATCAGCAGCCGAAAACCCCTTATGTGGCCGACTTCCTCGGCGCCAGCAACTATCTGGCGGTTACCGTCAGTGACCATGGTCTTAATAGCCCCCTTGGCAGTCACCAGCTTGGCGGGGGCAAGCACAATCTGCCCGCTGCCGGTCAGTGGCTGCTGCGGCCGGAAGAGATTGAGATTGAAGCGGCAGATGATGGCGAAGGTGAAATCCTTGAACGGCGCTTCCTCGGTAATGGCTGCCACTATCTGGTGCGCCTTGGGGAGCAGGTGCTGGATATTCACAGCCATCTGGCCCATCTGGCCACCGGCAGTCGGGTACGACTGAAGGCGGAGGCAGTTTCGCCGGTCATCTTTCCTTAAACAGGTGATTTACAGCTGAAAACTGTGTAGTTTGTGAGCACGGAGGTACTCGCATGAACAGATTTTCTACGCTGACCGCAGCCCTGACTCTGGGCTCGGTATTGGTTTCAGGAGGTGTTTGCGCCATGGACAGGATCACCGGAAAAGCATTTGCGTCCCGCTCTGAGGTATACGCCACCGGCGGGATGGCGGCCACCAGTCAGCCACTGGCAACTCAGGTGGCGCTGGATGTGCTTAAAGGCGGTGGTAATGCCGTGGATGCGGCCATTGCGGCCAATGCCATGCTCGGGCTGGTAGAGCCCACGGGGGCCGGTGTCGGCGGCGATCTCTTTGCCATTGTCTGGAGTGCCAGGGACAAAAAGCTTTATGGCCTCAATGCCTCGGGCCGCAGCCCCAAGTCCCTGACTCTGGAGATGTTGCAGGCAAAGGGGCTTGAGTTTCTGCCCCCTTATGGTCCTTTGCCGGTATCGGTGCCAGGCGCAGTGGATGGCTGGTTTGAGCTCCATGACCGCTTTGGCCACATGCCGATGAAACAGCTGCTTGCGCCATCGATTCGCTATGCTGAGCAGGGCTTCCCCGTCTCAGAACTTATCGCCTATTACCTGGCGGGCAGTGCCCGTAAACTGGGGCAGTTTCCTGGTTTTAAAGAAACCTATATGCCCGGCGGCAAGATGCCCGCTGTGGGCGAAATCATGAAAAATCCTGCCCTTGCCAATACCTACCGCAAGATTGCCGAAGGTGGCCGCGATGCCTTTTACAAAGGCGATATCGCCCGCAGCATAGACACTTATATCAAGGCCAACGGCGGCTACTTAAGCTATGACGATTTGGCGAGCCACAGCAGTGAGTGGATTGAGCCTGTGTCGGTCAATTACCGTGGCTATGATGTGTGGGAGTTGCCGCCCAATGGTCAGGGCATAGCTGCGCTGCAAATCTTAAAGAGCCTCGAAGGCTTTGATATAGCCGCCATGGGCCACGACAGTCCTGAATATGTGCATCATTTTGTGGAAGCCAAGAAGCTCGCCTTTGCCGACAGGGCTCGCTTCTATGCCGATATGGCATTTACCAAGGTGCCGGTGGCCGAGCTGATTTCCGAGAAATACAACCGCGAGCGTGCCGCCCTGATTGGCCCCCGCGCCGCCAAGTCGGTGGAGCCCGGCAATCCCAATCTGCAGCAGGGGGATACCGTGTATCTCACTACCGCCGATGCCGAGGGCAACATGGTGTCGCTGATTCAGAGCAATTTCCGCGGTATGGGCTCGGGGATGACGCCACCGGATCTGGGGTTTGTGCTTCAGGATCGCGGGCAGCTGTTTGATTTAACCCCCGGCAGGCCCAATTCCTACGCCCCGGGCAAGCGGCCGTTCCACACTATTATTCCTGCTTTTGTCACTAAAGATGGCCAGCCCTGGCTCAGCTTTGGGGTGATGGGCGGCGCTACCCAGCCGCAGATGCATGCGCAGATCATCATCAATCTTATCGACTTCGGTATGAACCTGCAGGAAGCCGGGGATGCGCCGCGTATTCTGCACTCTGGCTCCAGCGAGCCTACCGGTGAGGTGATGAGCGATGGCGGCTATGTGAGCCTGGAGTCAGGATTTTCCATGGAAACCCGCCGCGAGCTGGTGAAGAAAGGCCATGTGCTTCGGGATGCGCTGGGGGAATTTGGCGGCTATCAGGCCATTGGTGTGGATGTGAAAACCGGCGTTTACCGCGGCGCATCCGAGAGCCGCAAAGACGGTCAGGCGGCCGGCTTCTAGGATGAATCTCAACCAATCTAGTGTAATGTGCGTCGGTCGGTGATATTTTTCGCTAAAGTAAGGGATAATACGACCGACAATGACATATTCAGTAAGGTCTTAATAGTATGGATAAACAGGCTATGCCACGTGAACAATTGGGGGTTTGCGCTGAGGGGAATCTTCACAGCGTTTATCTGATGTTCAATGCCAACGATGGCGTTGAGGCGTCACTGCGCTCTTCTCTGGCCAGCGTTGCCCAGTACCTCTATGACCTCACAGATCAGTATGCCGACAGTGCCTTCAATGGCTTTGTGGCGGTGGGCGCCAATTATTGGGATAATTTGTTCGCCGATGGTCGTCCGGCGCAGCTCAAGCCGTTTCCGGCGATGCATGAAGGTAACCGCGATGCGCCGGCGATTGAGTACGATTTGTTCGTACATCTGCGCTGCGACCGACTGGACATCCTGCACCTGGTGGCCAATGAAGTGAACCAGATGCTGGAAGATTTGGTTGAACTGATTGAAGAAGAGCGCGGCTTCCGCTTTATGGATAATCGCGATCTGACCGGCTTTGTCGACGGCACTGAAAACCCCAAGGGTCGTCAGCGTCAGGACGTGGCGCTGGTGGGCGATGAAGACCCTGAGTTTCGCGGTGGCAGCTATGTGCATGTGCAAAAGTACGCCCACAACCTGTCGAAGTGGCATCGTCTGCCGGTGAAAAAACAGGAAGATATCATTGGCCGCACCAAGGTCGATAATATCGAGTACGCCTCCGCCGACAAGCCGCTCACCAGCCATATCAAGCGGGTGAACCTGAAAGACGAGAATGGCAAGTCGATGGAAATCCTGCGCCAGAGCATGCCCTTTGGTTCGGTAAAAGAGCAGGGGCTGATGTTTATCTCTGTGTGCCGCACTCCGGGGCATTTTGAGAAGATGCTCGCCTCTATGGTGCACGGCGACGGAGAGGGTAACCACGACCACCTGATGCACTTTACCAAAGCGGTATCGGGCTCTTCGTTCTTTGCGCCATCGCTGGATTTTCTGATCCGCGAACTCGACTGAAGCAGCCAAACCTCGGCTCAATACGTTTGCGAAAGCGAGCCTAAATAAAAACGCCTCCGTGTGGAGGCGTTTTTTTTTTAGGTCTTGTTGGCTGCCTTGTGTCAGTCGGTGTAGTTGAACAGCGACTTCACTGTATCCAGTGTTTCTTCGATGGTTTTAATGCTGGATGGGCAGATAAAAATGGTATCGTCACCGGCGATGGTACCCAGGATCCCTTCGGGCTTGCCGATGGAGTCCAGCAGACGGGCAATCAACTGTGCCGCGCCCGGACTGGTCCGCACCACAATCATGGCCTGATTGTGGTCCACATCCAGCACCAGATTTTTCAGCGGGCTGCCAGCGGTGGGCACGCCAAGTTCGGCGGGCAAACAGTACACCATCTCCTGCTTGGCATTGCGGGTGCGCACAGCACCGAACTTGCTCAGCATTCGGGAGACTTTGGATTGGTTAATATTGCTGAAGCCTTCGGCCTGCAGCGCATTGACTATCTCACTCTGGGAACCAAAGCGCTCTTCCTTTAACAGCGCCTTGAACGTTCTGACGAGATCATCTTGATTTTTTTGCATAGTGGGCGGCTTTGTTGTTATTCAAAAATCCAGCGCATTCTGCATATTTTTCGGCGAAAAGTCAACATTGCACCAATTTTTGTGAATAAAAATGCAGGTTTGTGCGGCCATCCGGACGGCTGGTCAAACAGGTGTTTCAAAATGCTGACAATACGCGTCCAAAATGCCACAAACCCGCAGCCTGCGCGACTAAGGGATAATTGAAATTTGTGTGACTATGCTTTAATGTTGCGCCATCAAATACGGATCTACCTCACAAATTCCGAGATATAACGGAGATTACTATGAAAGTTGCTGTTCTTGGTGCCGCCGGTGGTATCGGCCAGGCTCTCGCCCTACTTCTGAAAACCCAACTGCCTGCCGGCTCACAGCTGTCTCTGTACGACATCGCTCCTGTGACTCCAGGTGTTGCCGTAGATCTGAGCCACATCCCTACCGCCGTTGAGGTAAAAGGTTTTGCCGGTGAAGATCCAACGCCTGCGCTGGAAGGTGCCGATGTGGTACTGATTTCTGCCGGTGTTGCCCGTAAGCCTGGCATGGACCGTTCTGATCTGTTCAACATCAACGCCGGTATCGTGCGTAACCTGATTGAAAAAGTGGCGGTTACCTGTCCAAAGGCGCTGGTTGGTATCATCACCAACCCAGTAAACACCACTGTTGCCATCGCTGCTGAAGTGCTGAAAAAGGCCGGTGTTTACGACAAGAACCGTCTGTTCGGTGTGACCACTCTGGACGTTATCCGCGCTGAGACCTTCGTTGCTGAAGCCAAAGGCGTTGACGTAGCCAGCGTGAAAGTAAACGTGATTGGCGGCCACAGTGGCGTGACCATTCTGCCTCTGCTGTCTCAAATCGAAGGCGTAAGCTTCAGTGATGAAGAAGTGGCTGCTCTGACCAAGCGCATCCAGAACGCCGGTACTGAAGTAGTTGAAGCCAAGGCCGGTGGCGGCAGCGCGACCCTGTCTATGGGTCAGGCGGCTTTCCGTTTCGGTATGTCTCTTATCCGTGGTCTGCAGGGCGAAGCCAACGTGGTTGAATGTGCCTATGTTGACGGCGGCAGCGAGCACGCTGTGTTCTTCGCTCAGCCAGTGCTGCTGGGTAAAAACGGCGTAGAAAAAGTACTGCCTTATGGCGATGTGAGCGCGTTCGAAGCCAACGCCCGCGACGCCATGCTGGATACCCTGAAGGGTGACATCCAGCTGGGTGTAGACTTCGTTAAGTAAGTCTTGCAGATGTGAAGAAACGGAGCCTGGTGCTCCGTTTTTTTATGCCTCAAATTTGCCAGGCCTGACAGGCCACGAAGGGCACCTTGTAAAGGCGCGGACCATCACCGAATCCAATGTTAAATCCACAGCTGATTTACCCGGGCAGCGCTTTGATTTCCCAATTACCGTCACGCTTTTACACACCCGCCGAGTGACTAACCTCCTATATAGATTGGTATTGTGTGCATCATCCGGCAAAGCTGTTAGCATTGTTGTTGAAATGTTATTCAGCCACAGCCATGGGGCAGCCCAAATTTACAGGAGTTTTCAATGACCAAGTTCAGGCGGTTTTCCCGATTGGGAATAGGGGTACTGCTGGGCCTGTGCGGCGCGGCAGGTGTCAGCGCCAGCGTCACCCAGGCACCGCGGCCGGTAAAGGTGACTCAGATTGCCCTCGCCGACGGCATGAGCCAGCGCTTGCTGCCTGCCGAGGTCCGCGCCTCCGAGCGGGCGGGCTTGTCTTTCAGGGTCAGTGGTGAAATTCAGGACATTCAGGTGCGCCCCGGTGAAGAGGTGAAAGCGGGGCAAGTGCTGGCGCTGCTGGATCCTGCGCTTTACGATCAGCAACTCGAAGTGGCCCGCGCCCAATATGAACTCGCCCGGGTGCTGTATCAGCGCAACTTGAGCCTGGTGGAGCAAGGGGTGGTGTCCCGCAACGATTTTGATAAATCCAAGAGCAACCATGATGTGGCCAAAGCCGCCCTCGATAAGGCCGAGGTTGAGCTGGCCTATACCCGCCTGCTGGCGCCCTACGATGGGGTTATCTCCAAGCGCGACAAGCGCCAGTATGAATATGTCCGCGCTCAGGAAACTGTGCTGGGGATCCGCAGCGAAAACCTGATTGATGTGAGCTTCCAGCTGCCGGAGCAGTTTATCGGCGCCATCCAGCGTTATCAGGCCAATACCGGCCGCATCCTTCCGCCGGAAGTGCGTTTTGACAGCCGCGATGCCTGGTACACCGCCAGTTTGAAAGAAATGAGTACTGTGGCCGACAGCGGCACCGGCAGTTACACGGTGATTTTGACCTTGCCGATGCCGGAGCAGCTTAACATTCTGCCGGGAATGTCGGCGTCGGTCAGGGTGTCGCTGCCGGCCGAATCCGGTATGCAGGGGCCGCAAATCCCCGCCGGGGCTCTGCTGGAAGAAGCGGGCAAAACCTGGGTGTTCCGCTGGCTCGCCAAAGAGCAAAAAGTCGAGAAAGTCGAGGTGTTGTTGCAGGACGGTAAGCTGATTTCCGGCCTTCAGGACGGCGATTTTCTGGTTATTGCCGGTGCCGATGAACTCAAGGATGGCCAGGCCGCAGTGCGCTGGGTCAAGGAGCGGGGGCTGTAATGATGAAATGGTTTTATGTGGCATTGCCATTGATGATACTCGCAGGTTGCCGCCAGGCGCCTGAGATTGAAGCCAAGCCGGTTCGGGTGGCGGTTTATACCATTCCGCACACTGACAATCAGGTTAATCGCGTCTTCAATGGCGTGGCCCGTGCTCAGGATCTGACCTCACTGGCGTTTCGGGTTGAGGGCCGTATTGCCCGCATTCCTGTGACCAAGGGCCAGCAGGTGAAGGCCGGTGATGTGCTGGCGGTGCTGGAAAAGAGCGATTTTCAGATTGTGCTTAACGATCGCGCAGCCCGGCTGGATGTCACCCGCAAGCAGGCAGAGCGTGCCAAGGTGCTGGTGGATCAAAAGCTGATGGCGCAGGCGGAATACGATCAGATGAATGCCCAGTATCTGGTGGCCCGCGCCGAGGCCCGTCAGGCCGAGTTGATGCTGGATTACACCGAACTCAAGGCGCCATTTGATGGTGTTATCGGTGATGTGTTCCTCGACTCATTCGAGAACGTCCAGCCAGGTACGGCGGTGATGAGTATTCACCGCACCGAGCGCATCGAAGTGGATGTGCAGGTGCCGGATTTGCTGATTGCTGTGTCACGCCGCGGTGACACCAAGGAGCATAAGCAGGTGTTTGACGTCTCCTTCGAAGCCTTTCCCGACAAACGTTTTGCCGGGCGTCTGCTGGAAGTCAGCACGGAAAAAGACCCGGTTTCCCACACCTATGTTGCCACCATTGCCGCAGACCTCGAGCCTGGCTTTAAGGTTCTCGAAGGTATGCCCGCCAAGGTAACAGTGGATTTGGGCAAGGTCACCTACACCTATAGTCGCGAATACCTTATCCCTGTGAGTGCGGTGATCATGCGCGATGGCAGCGACATCGACCTGCAGGATGCCGGTGTATGGCTGTTTGACCCCGCCACAGGTTCGGTGCGTTTTCAAAACGTGACCCTCGGCGTCATCGTTGGGCAGAGCATCGAAGTCACCTCAGGGCTGGAAGATGGCCAGGTGGTGGTAGTGCAGGGCCAATCTCGCCTGACCGACGGTCAGAAAGTAGAACTCATCGAAGGATAAGGACAGACCATGAGCGTTGCAGGCTATTTCGTCAAAAACTCGGTCATCAGCTGGATGTTCACCCTTATTCTGCTGATTGGTGGCGGCGTTGCCTTCCTTGGCCTTGGCCAGCTGGAAGACCCGCCATTTACCATCAAGGACGCCGTGGTGGTTACCCTGTACCCCGGCGCCACCTCCACCGAGGTGGAAGAAGAAGTGACTTATCCGGTGGAAAAGGCCATTCAGGCCTTGCCCTACGTGGACAAAATCAAGTCGCTGAGCACGGCGGGGCTGTCGCAGATCACCGTCACTATGAAAAACAACTATGGTCCCGAAGAGCTGCCGCAGATTTGGGATGAGCTCAGGCGCAAGGTCAATGATATGGCCTCCAGCCTGCCGCCGGGAGCACAGCACCCCATGGTCAATGACGACTTTGGCGATGTGTTTGGCATCATGCTGATGATCACCGGCAAAGACTACAGCTACCGCGATCTGAAAGACTATGTCGACTACGTGAAGCGCGAGCTGGAACTGGTGCCCGGCGTGGGCAAGGTGTCGCTGGCCGGGGAGCAGAAAGAGCAAATCTTTGTTGAGATGTCCCTTAACAAGGCAGCAAGTTCCAATCTGGATCCGAACCTGATCTCCGATCTGTTGAACTCACAGAACATGGTGTCGGATGCGGGCAATATTCAGGTGTCAGGCGACAACCTGCGGATCCGCACCAGCGGCGGTTCCCGCAGCGTCGAAGAATTGCAGGAGCTGATTATCCCCGGCACTGAAGGCGATAAGCTGCTGTATCTTAAAGACGTTGCCACAGTTCGCCGCGGTTATCAGGAGATCCCCACCAATGTGCTCAGCTTCAATCAGGAGCGCGCGATCAATCTGGGAATTTCCTTCTCCAGCGGTGTCAACGTGGTGGAAGTGGGCAAGGCGGTGGATGCGCGTCTGGCGCAAATCGATTCGGCCCGCCCGGCGGGGATGAAAATCGAATCCATGTACAACCAGCCGGTGGAAGTGGATAAATCCGTTGGCAGCTTTGTGTGGAACCTGATTGCCGCTGTGGTGATTGTGATTGGGGTGCTGCTGCTGTTTATGGGCGTAAAAAGCGGCATCCTGATTGGCCTTATACTGTTTTTAACCTGTCTTGGCACCTTTATCCTGATGCTGCAGGCGCAAATCGAGCTGCAGCGGATTTCCCTCGGGGCGCTGATTATTGCGCTGGGGATGCTGGTGGACAACGCCATTGTGGTGGTGGAGGGCATTCTTATCGGTCGCCAGCAGGGCAAAACCACCCTGGAAGCGTCCGAAGCTATCGTTAAGCAAACCATGTGGCCGCTGCTGGGGGCGACCGTGATTGCCATTACCGCCTTTGCCCCCATCGGCCTGTCGCCTGACTCCACCGGCGAATTTGCCGGTTCACTGTTCTGGGTACTGCTGTTTTCGCTGTTTTTATCCTGGATCACCGCCATCACCATTACTCCTTTCTTTGCCAAGCTGTTTTTCGGTGAAGCAGGGGAGCCACAAAACGAAGGCGAGGCCAAAGACCCTTACGGCGGCGCTTTCTTCACCTTCTACAAGGCGATGCTGGATGTGTGCATGCGTTACCGCTATGTCAGCGTGATTGCGGTAATCATCGCCTTTGTGGCCGCTGTGGTGGGTTTTGGTTATGTGAAGCAGTCCTTCTTCCCGCCATCCACCACGCCCATCTTCCTGGTAGACGTGTGGCTGCCAGAGGGCACCGACATCCGCGAAACCCAAAAGGTGCTGGGCGCCATGGAGCAAAAGGCGACCAAGCTTGAAAACGTGGAGTTTGTGGCCACCTCGGTTGGCCGCGGCTTCCCCCGCTTTATGCTTACCTACTCACCCGAGAAAAACTACGCCGCCTACGGCCAGATTGCCATTCGCACCAGTGACTTTGAGACGCTGGTGAGCGTGATGACTACCTTCCGCGGTGAGATGGAGCAGGGCTTCCCGCAGACCCAGCTTAAGTTCAAGCGTCTGGAAGTTGGACCTTCCACCGATGCCAAGATTGAGGCCCGTATTTCCGGGGCCGATCCGGATGTGCTGCGCACCCTGGGGGCTCAGGTTCAGGCGGTGTTTGCCGCCACGCCTGGCACGGTAAACGTGCGCCATGACTGGCGTGAGCGGGTGAAATACATAGCGCCCAAGTTCAACGAAACCCAGGCCCGTCGCCTTGGGATTGTGAAAAGCGAAGTCGACAAGGCACTGAAATTTGCATTCGCAGGTTTGCAGATTGGGGTTTACCGCGAAGGCACGAATCTGGTGCCCATCGTTGGCCGCCTGCCCGATGATGAGCGGGTGGATATCGAGTCGCTGGAAAGTATCCGCATCTGGAGTCCGGTGCTGAAGACTCTGGTGCCTTTGCAGCAGGTGGTGGATGGCTTTGAAGTGAAATTCGAAGACCCCATAGTGCAGCGCCGTGACCGCAAGCGCACTCTGACTGTGTTTGCCGATGCGGATTTTGAATACGACATTCTGCCAGCCGAGCTGTTTTCGAAGATGCGTGCTGAGGTGGAAGCCATCGAGATGCCGGTAGGCTACGAGCTGGTGTGGGGCGGTGAGTTTGAGTCCTCCCACGATGCCCAGGAGTCGCTGTTCGCCACCTTGCCGCTGGGCTTTTTGTTTATGTTCCTTATCACAGTGTTCCTGTTCAACTCGGTGCGTAAGCCGCTGGTGATTTGGGCCTGTGTGCCGCTGGCCATCATAGGCATCACCCTGGGGCTGTTGGTGCTGGATAAGCCGTTCAGCTTTATGGCGCTGCTGGGGATGTTAAGTCTGTCGGGAATGCTGCTGAAAAACGGTATTGTGCTGCTGGATCAGATAAACCTTGAAATCAATGAAGGCAAAGAGCCCTTCGAGGCGGTGTTTGAATCCACCGTCAGCCGGGTGCGACCTGTGTGTATGGCGGCCATTACCACCATTTTGGGGATGTTGCCGCTGATCACCGACGCCTTCTTTGAATCCATGGCGGCGGTGGTGATGTTTGGTTTGGGGGTAGCGACCATCCTCACCCTTATCATAGTGCCGGTGTTTTACCTGATTTTCTTCCGTATCCCTTATCGCTCTTACCGGGAGTTTGGCAAATCCTGACCGGGGCCAGCTGTATTACACCTGTGTAATATTTACAACCTACTATGGATATTTATGACTGCTTGCTGGTGGAAATTTGAACACAAATGATGGCTCATGGTAGATTGAAAGCGGATTAGCGAAACACTTTGCGATTAAAGCGACCATGGACAGATATAAACTCTCTAGCGAAGAGCTGGACAGCTTTAAAGAGCTGTTTGCCATCGATCAGGGAGACGAATTACCCGATGCACATCGGCTGACAATTACCACAGAAGTGCCTGAACTGGTTGCGCGCCTGCTCGGGAAGGCCAAACTCACCCTGCTGGCGGAAGTCAGTCACTACAAACTCTTTTTCCCGCTGTCGATGCACATAGACGAACTGGGGCAGTTCAGCCCGGAACTGGGCATTCCCGAAGTGCTGGATACCCGTGGCAGCGAGCGCAGCTGGCGACTGACAGATCTGGATGGTGTTGTGGTGAAGGCCGCCGAGGGTGGTAAACCGCTGCAGGTGCTGTCGCTGTCGAGCTCCGGAGTTACCCTGAAAGAGCAGGGTGAGCTGGAAAGTGCCAGCGAGATGCAGCTGGAGCTGCCCGGCGGCGAGTTGGTGCCTCTGGCCGTTGAGCCGGTACGCAATGAAAACGGCGTGGTCGCCGCCCGTATTCTGGCAAGCCGGGAAGCCCGCGAAGCCCTCAGGCGCTTCCTGTTTGGACGTCACCGGGCACTCTATGCCGACCTTTACAAGGACTTAACTCCCGGATAATGGCCAATCTCTTCTCACCGCTGCCAAGCAACCTTGCCAACGAAGTCTTTGAAACCCTCGCCAGCTCATCCGCTTGCCGCATCGAGCGGATTGTCTCTTTTGGTCACAGCACCGCCGAAGGCCAATGGTACGATCAGGACGACCACGAGTGGGTGATCCTGCTCAGTGGCAGTGCCGTGCTGGCCTATGCAGATGGCAGCCGGCTGACATTGGCACCCGGCGACTATGTCAATATCCCCGCCCATGTGCGCCACCGAGTCGAAGCCACGGCAAAGGATAGCCCCAGCGTATGGCTGGCGGTGTTTTACAGTCCATCCGGCGCAGACGACCGCTGATTATTTTTTAAACGCCGGCTCATAAGTCTTTTCTGAAAGACTGGCTCTGCTATACTCTGCGTCCGATTTTTCTACCGGGCCATTCAGTCAGGCCAGCAGACGAGTTTGATTCATGAGTACAGAAGGCGTTGAGATTTTCATTCCAGGCAAATCACAGGCCCAGGCGACCCCTGAGCCGGTAAAACTTGCCGACAATAAGCTGGAGCTTTTGGCCCCGGCAAAAAACGCCGACTACGGAATTGAAGCCATTCGTCACGGTGCCGATGCTGTGTACATTGGCGCCCCTGCCTTTGGTGCCCGACATACCGCCGGCAACAGCATTGCCGACATCGCCCGTCTGTGCGAGTTTGCCCACCGCTACCACGCCCAGGTGTTTGTTACCGTCAACACCATCATGTTTGACTCTGAGCTGGAACAAGCCCGTCAACTGATCTGGGATGTGTATGAAGCCGGTGCCGATGCCATTATCGTGCAGGATCTTGGTCTGCTGGAAATGGATCTGCCGCCAATCGCGCTGCACGCCAGTACCCAGATGGACAACCGGGTGCCAGCCAAGGTGGCCTTTCTGGAGCACGTGGGTTTCTCCCAGGCGGTGCTTGCCCGTGAGCTTAGTCTGAGTCAGATCCGCGATGTGGCCGCCGAAACCAAGCTGCGCCTCGAGTTTTTTATCCACGGCGCCCTGTGCGTGGCCTTCAGCGGCCAGTGCTATATCAGTGAAGCCTATACCGACAACCGCAGTGCCAACCGCGGTGAATGCTCGCAGCAGTGCCGTATGCCTGGGAATCTCAAGACCCGTCAGGGTGAAACCATTGCCACCAACGAGCACATGCTGTCGCTTAAAGACAACAATCAGACCGAAAACCTCGAAGCGCTGATTGATGCCGGTATCCGTTCGTTCAAGATTGAAGGGCGTCTTAAAGACTTAAGTTACGTGAAGAACGTGACTGCCCACTATCGTCAGCAGCTCGATGCCATTATCGCCCGTCGCCCTGAGTTTGAGAGCGCCTCCCACGGTCGTTGCAGCTACAGCTTTGTACCGGACCCGGACAAAAGCTTTAACCGTGGCAAGACCGACTATTTTGTTCATGAGCGCAAGCCCGAGATTGCCGACTTCCGCACCCCTAAGTACCTGGGTGTTGCCGTAGGTAAAGTCAGTAAAATCGCCAAAGATCATATTGTTGTGGATTCTGATACCGAGTTTCACAATGGCGATGGCCTTGGCTTCTTTGCCCGCAACTATGAAAAGGCGCGTCTGTCGGACGATAAGCTTACCGGGTTTCGGGTAAACCGCGCCGAAGGCAAGCAGCTGTATTTGAAGAGTATTCCAGAAGAGCTGCGGGTGGGTGTGACCCTGTATCGCAACCACGATCAGCAATTTGAAATGTTGCTGGCCAAAGAGTCTGCCGAGCGTCTGGTTACGGTCGATTTCGCGCTGGAAGAAACCGCCACTGGCCTGAGCCTGACCGCCGCCGATCGCCACGGCCACTGCGTGACTGTGAGCGCCGATTTTGAAAAGCAGCAGGCCAACGATGTTGCCCGCAACTGCGAAGGGCTGAAAAAGAACCTCGGCAAGCTGGGCAACACCGACTTTATGCTGGGCAAGGTGAATGTGGGCAATGCCGGCGGCGTGTTTGCGCCAGCATCCATTATCAATGGCTTGCGCCGTGATGCGGTAGAAGCGCTGTCCAAGGCGCGGATTGATGGCTATCAGCGGCCAACCCCCTGGGAGCGTGACGACAGTGTGCGCTATCCACAAAAAAGCATGACTTACCTTGCCAACGTGGCTAACCAAAAGGCCAAGGACTTCTTTACCCGTCATGGGGTGGTATCGATTCGCGACGCCTATGAAGTGCGGCCGGTAAAAGGTGATGCGCCCCTGATGATCACCAAGCACTGTATCCGCTACAGCTACAACATGTGCCCCAAGGAAGTACCAGGCATCAAGGCCGAGCCGCTGGAAATGGAGCTTGGCGGCAAGCAATTCAAGCTGGTATTCGACTGCCACAAGTGCGAAATGCTGGTGGTGGGTTAACTCCGGCAGCAAGCATGGATTAAAACGACAAAAAGGGCGGTGAATTTTCACCGCCCTTTTTACTTTTACAGCATTACTTCAGAGTATTACTGGCAGCTTCCCAGCAGGGTCCACACGTCCCATGGACCTGAGAACACCTCAGGGCTCTGGCCCTGGTTCCACCAGTTGGCAAAGTACTCCTTGCCGTTTTGTGAAACCATATCGCCTGCCAGATATACTGTCACGCCGTCCCATGGCTGGGCGCTGCAGCTGCCGTTGCCACCGCCGCTGACATTGACGATTTTGCTGGCAGTGTGGCTTAAGCCTTCAGCATCGGTAACGGTCAACTGTACCTGATAGTTACCTGCGGCGACGTAGTTGTGGCTTGGGTTGGTGGCCGAGCTGCCGTTGCCATCACCAAAGTTCCAGCTGTGGCTGGCCACACCTTTGTCGTCCTGTGCCAGGCTGGTGAAATCCACCGCGAGGCCATTGGCGCTGTAGCTGAAATCGGCTAGCGGGGCCTGATTGTCGCCACCATTACCGCCGTCACACTTGTCCAGCTTTTGCCACACGTTGGTGTACACATCGGGCGCAGCGCCGGTTGACCACCAGATGGCCTCGTAGTTGTAGCCCTTGTATGACACGCGATCGCCAAGGTTATAGGCGGTCGTGGCGTTCCAGGCTGCGGTTGTACACTCGCCCGGAGTGGTGCTGCCAACACTGATGGTTACCTGATGCTCGTCGCTGAGGCCTTCGGCATCGGTCACTTTCAGGGTTACTGTGTAGCTGCCCGCGCTGGCATAGCTGTGGCTTGGGTTGGTGGCGGTGCTGCTGCTGTTGTCGCCAAAGTTCCAGCTGCGGCTGCTGATCCCCTTGTCGTCGCTGGAGCTGTCGCTGAAGCTGACGGTCAGGCCATTGATGCTGTAGCTGAAGTTGGCATTGGGCGCCTGATTGCTGCCACCGCCGCCACAGCCTGAGCCATCTTTGGCGCCACTGCCACTGATGCCGACGCCTTCGAGTGAAGCCACTACATCATCCACGCAGTAACCCAGATCCTTGGCCGCCTTGTAGACGCCCTGGCCCGCGCTATTGAAGGTGGCGTTGGCAGTCCAGTACAGCTGGTTGGCGCGCACATAGATGTCGAATGCCTTGCGGATGTTCCAGCCGGAGGTAGTCGACAGCAGATAAAACGCCTTGTTGTACACGCCTGAGCTGTGGTGTACATCCATGCTGCTGTTGTATTGGCTGGCATGGTCGATAGAGCGGCCATCCTGGGGTGGGTTGTTCATGTAGCGCATGGCGCCACTGCCTTTTTTGATCTTGTCGCCAATCTGCCAACTGAAACTGCCGGTGAGGTAGTAGCTGGCCGCTGCCGCTGCGATATCTGAGAAGGACTCGTTCAGGCCGCCTGACTGATACTGGTATTCAAGGTTGGAGTTTTGCTGGGTGAAGCCGTGGCTGACTTCGTGGGCTACTACGCCAAGGTCAACCAGTGGGTGGAACACTGTGTTGCCATCGCCAAAGGTCATCTGCTGGCCATCCCAGAAGGCGTTTTCATAATTGCGGTCATAGTGAACCCGCATTCTGAGTTTTTGGCTGATGGGGGCTTTGTTGTACCAATCGCGGTACATGTTGAAGGTGACCTGACCAAAGGCGTGGGCATCGTTCAGCGCCGAGTAGCCGCCATTCACTTCACGGGCGGTGTTTTCGTAGCAGGGGAAGGTATGCACGCTGCCACCTGAGGTGGCGTGGTTCATGTCCCAGGTTTCCACATTGGTGCTGTCGAGGCGGCAGCTGCTGCCACTGCCGGTGACTTCAAACGCCGGGAAGGTGCCGTTGGGGCCGAAGGTATAGCGGCCGGTGCGCTGGTTACCGCCAGGGCCGGTACCAGAGGCAAACGCCATGGCATCCCAGCTGTCGAGCACGTCACCTGAGTGGGCATCGATAAACAGCATAGGGCGAACCGGGGCCTGACCGGGCTGAAGGTGGACGTAAGAAATCTGCCAGGCAAGGTGCGCCTTATCTTTGTTATCAAGCCAGATAAATAACTGACTTTGCAGGTTTTCTACTTCATCGCGGCTGAGCTGTACCCCGGTGTGACCCAGGGCCTGCTCCACCGCGGCTTCCAGATCGTACTTGGGCTTGAGTGACGGCAAATCTTTTTCAATCCCAACGATTTGCTCGCCATAGAGGCCATGAAGCTGCTTCATGGCCGAGCGGCTGGCAACCACTGATGCGGCATACACAGGGATGCCCTGGTGGAACTGCTGAAAACGACCTTTCTCATCCCCGCCGGGAGTGGCGGCAAAGGTGACCGCTTGATAATCGCCGCTATCGACCGCGGCAAACATCTTGTGGGCCTGTGAGGCCTTGTTGGCGGCATTGCTCTGGTGAAGTTTCACCCGCTCTGCGGCCACGGCCTGAGTGGAAAGGATACTGGTTACTGCGAGGGCACAGAGTGCGAGCCTTGAATGGAAATGCATGTTTGACTCCGATTTTTGCTGTTGTTATTGGGCGCACAAACCGAAATAAACCACATGCCGTCATCCGTAACTGCAACTGATAAAAGGCAAATTATAACGGCCGAGGCCGATTTATAGTGACTCCCGGGTAGCCCGGGACGCTTCAGCATGGAAGCGGTTTTTACCATATGCCTGACATAAAAATTCATCAAATTGTATTTTTTATGCTGGGGCAGGTTGGGTGTAGGCTCTTGTTTACAAATGTGTAACAAATTCGTGCCGCTTTTATGCTCATCAGGATAAAGGCAGTTTTAGCCGCCATTTTGGGCCCATTGCGGATTGTGTAAAAAGCGTACGCCTTGGCTTACAGTGAAAGTTTCTCAAGTTAAATCTGATATATATCGATTGGATATAATATATTGCGATTGGTTTTTAACCGCTTTGAATCCATGGCCCTATCTGCAGTATGCTGTGGCTTTACGCGGCCAAGAACTGCCGCAGAATGCATAATGCAAGACAAGGGAGGTGTAGCTTGGGATTTCTGAATGCCCTGATGGGGAATGCCAGTGAAGTGGATTTGGCGGAGTTGACCGCCGAGTTGTCGCCCATTATGGGGGATAACGAAGAGTTGCAGCTGGCGTACAAAATCGTCCGCGATATGTTTGTATTTACCAACAAGCGGCTGATCCTGATTGATAAGCAGGGCATGACCGGCAAGAAGGTGAGCTACCACTCGATCCCCTACAAGGCGATTGTTCACTTTGAAGTGGAAACCGCCGGGACCTTCGATATGGATGCTGAACTGAAACTGTGGATCTCAGGCCAGCACGATCCGCTGGTGAAAGAACTTAAGCGTGGCACCGACGTGGTTGGCATTCAAAAGACCATTGCCCGCTTTATCCTCGGATAAGTCAGTAGTACCCGCCGATACCCAAGCCGCCCCAGGGCGGCTTTTTGCTGCTTTAGTGCGTCTCTATTTTATCTCTATCGCCCTGAACCTCCGCTTTTAAAGTTGTAGTGAATTTAACTTAACTGACTGAATATAAAAAAATAGATTTTAAATAGAGATAAAAGTGGGATAGAAACGACTCCCCATTGATTGCCCTCACTTTGCTGCACCCGTAAAAACGACTCAGACCGTTACCTCTTTGTTAATCAGGTTAATGAATGTAACGGCGGGGAGGGGGCCGTCATTTGTTGCCGTGCCCTTATGCGCATCGAAAACGAACAGCAAAAACACTGCAAGCAAAGACAAGCAGGGAAGGGTGAAGCATGAAGAAAACCATTCTGACAATGGCCATTCAGGCGGCGGTATTGGGCAGCGTGTCCATGACTGCACTGGCGGCCGACGAAGTGGAGGTTTCCCAGGTTAAGGGAAATCAGCCACAGCAAACCGCTGAACTTGAACAGCAAACCATTGAAAAAATTTCCGTAACCGGCTCGCGCATTAAGCGGGACAGCTTTTCTTTGACCACACCAATCGTGGGTCTGACATCGGATGATATTTCAGATGCGGGCTTGGGGTCTTTGGCTGAAGTTTTGGTTGATCAGGTGCCCTCAATTGCTGAAGGGGTGAGTAACACCAATTCCCAGTCAAGCGTGCAAAACACGGGTCTGTCGACCATCGATCTGCGTGATTTGGGTACAGACAGAACCTTGACTCTTATCGATGGTCGCCGCGTGGTGTCCAACAGTTACTCAGGCAACTATGTAAGCTTGTCCACTATCCCAACCGCAATGGTTCAAAAAGTGGAAATCATCACCGGCGGCGCTTCTGCTGTGTATGGCTCTGACGCGATTGCCGGCGTGGTAAACATCATCACCAAGCAAGACAAAACGGGTTTTGAGTTCAATGCCCGTGGTGGTGAAACCACGAATGGCGGCGGTCGAGAGTACACATTCGACTTAGGCTATGGTACTGATTTTGCGGGCGATAGGGGCTATCTGTACGCGAGCGCTACCTATGAAGAGCAGAAAGGTCTGATGGCCTCTGACAGGGATCGTGGCCTGTACGAGTCTGTTTATGCCTATGATACCGATGAAATGTGTAATGCCATGAAGACCGAAGATGGCTATCGTTGTATGCGAGATATCACCCCCGATGATTGGCGTGAGCGCAGCAACGATATTCCCGGTGGTCGTTTCGAAAGTAATGCATGGTGGTATGACGGCACTGAGCTTAAAGAAGGCTTTAAAGAGGAACGAGACGGCTTCAACACCTTCGAAAACGTGATCCTTAAAGTACCCGAAGACTCTCTGGCAGCAGCAGTTAAAGTGGATTTCGACTTAACTGATGATTTGAAGTCGTATGCGCAGGTACAGTTCAGTAAGAACAACTCCTTCCGAGGCGGTGATGCCGAGGGGCAGGATTACAATGATGCCGAACTGTATTTTGACCCTGTAACGGGAGAGGCCAAAACGATTGCTCCTGGCTCCATCAAGCCAAACAATCCCTTTGTACCAAGTGTGATTGGTGATATGGCTGGCTCCAGTGTGTCCTGGGACAGACGCTTCAATGAAGTCGGTCCCGTTGAGACAGAGAACGAGCGGACAACCATTCGTACCTGGGCTGGCTTGCAGGGCTATGTGTTTGGCGACTGGACCTGGGATGCTTCCGTTGGCTACGGCACCTTCAAACAACGCCAGCAGCGTTATAACGAAATCAGTATTGTTAAGCTAAACCGTGCATTGAAAGCCGAATACGCGGAAGATGGCACAACTATTCAATGTATTGGTGAAGAAGCTCAGGCCGATGGCTGTGTGCCTATCAACATATTCGGTGAAGGCTCTATTACCGCTGACGCTGCCGATTACATTCGTGTAAATCCTTATATTCACACCGATATCAGTCAACTCAACTTCCTGGCCTATATGAGTGGCGAGCTATTCGAAATGCCAGCTGGTGGAGTTCAGTCAGCTTTCGGTGTCGAATATCGCAAAGATACTCAGGAAATTAAGGTAGACAATGAGCTGAGAAGCCTCGCAATAACCTTCAACGATGTTCCTCCCTTTAAAGGTGATGTTGAGGTCTATGAAGCGTTCGGTGAGGCAACCCTGCCTTTACTCAGAGATGTAACCGCAGCGCACAAATTGGATTTGGACGTATCGCTGCGTCTGGCACAGTACAGCCAGAAAAATATTGATGGCATTCTGCCAAGTTATAAATTGGGCCTCTTCTGGGAACCTGCTGCCGACTATGCTCTTCGCGCAAACTATGCAACCGCGCACCGTGCTCCAGGTATCACAGAGCTTATGTCACCTCCCCGTGGCGACTATGACTCTGTTACCGATATCTGTGACGGTGTGGAAGCTGGCACCGAGGGACGATTTGCAGAGAACTGTCGCAAAGACCCCGGTGTTGCTGCAGCAATTGCTGCCAACGGAGTGTATGAGGATGAGGGCGGCTCAAAATACTCGCCTAACGCGGGTAATGAAGAGCTGATTGAGGAGAAAGCAGACACCTATACTTTGGGCTTTACCATGGCCCCAGAGTTTCTGCCTGGCTTCAAGTTTGCGGTGGATTACTACGACATCACTGTAACGAACGCCATTAGCTCATTCTCAAATGAAGATATCCAGGCGCTTTGCTATGACTCAGATCTGGCTTATGGAGCAGAGAATCCTTATTGCGCAGACATCAAGCGCGATGAAGAAGGGCAACTGACTCAAATTATTCAACGTGAACAGAATCTGGATGAGATCTCAACGCGCGGCTATGACGTTGCCATGGATTACAAGTTCGACATGGACTCATGGGGCGATTTGAAGCTCAGAGCTAACTGGACCCATGTCCTCTCCTACAAAGTGGCATATACAGCGGTAGATGGCACTTACTTTGAAGAAGACTATGTTGGTGAGCTCAGCAGTGGCATCTTTGAAGACAAGGCCACGGTATCGCTTACCTGGCAGTACGAAGATCTGCGTCTGCGTTGGACCACCAAGTACAAAGGGCCAATGGTTGATGACTATCGTCGTATGGAGTCTTTGGAAGAGGCATTGGTGGAAAACCAACAGGCGTTGGATGCGGGCACTGGCGGTGTAGAAGATCCAGAAACAACACTGGCTTTCTATGATTATGGTTCCTACATCACCCATGACTTCAGCGTTTCGTACACCATGGATGTGGCTAAGCAAACAGAGCTTCGCCTTTACGGCGGTGTGCGTAACATCTTTGATAATCAGGGGCCATGGATCCCCGCGTCGGGAGTGTACAACACAGGCCGCGGCAACTACGACAGCCTCTACGGCGGTGGTGTGGGTCGCTACGCCTACTTGGGTGCCGAACTCAAGTTCTGATAGTGGAGCGGCAGGGCAGTAAGGTCCTTGCCGCTGAATAAAAGTGTTATTGCAAGCGCAAGACCGCTTCCCACATCTCCCGGGAAGCGGTCTTTTTTTATCTGTTGTCCAGGCGCCAGTTCCAGCTGGGGGTGGTGAGTAAATCCTGGCCGTAGAGCGTTGTTTCCCCGAGGGGCTTCTCCAGCATCAACGTCTGGCAGTTGTCATCTTCTGAAAGCGCATTAATCAGCCGCTGGGCATGGGAGACCACCCACAGCTGACTTTTTCCCGAGGCGTGGCGAATAAGCCGTGCCAGTGCGGGCAGCAGATCCGGGTGCAGGCTGGTTTCCGGCTCGTTAAGTACCATTAAGGCGGGAGGTCTGGGGGTCAGCAGCGCCGCAGTAAGCAGCAGATACCTTAAGGTGCCGTCCGAGAGTTCGGCGGCTCTCAATGGCCTTAGCAGCCCCTGCTGATGAAAGCGCAGCTCCAGCATGCCACCTTCCAGCGCGGCTATGCTCACCCGGGCGCCGGGAAAGGCGTCATTCACGGCCCTGTGCAGGGTATCGCCGTGGCCAATCTCAAAAATGGTCTGAATGGCGCTGGCCAAATCACTGCCATCATGGGCCAGTACCGGGGTGCGGGTGCCAAGCTGCACCTGGCGGGCAGGCGCCGCAGCATCGGTGCGAAAGTGATCGTAAAAGCGCCAGGCGCGGATATCGTCCCTCAGGCGCAACAGCTCAGGTGCCTTATGCGGATCGGCAAGTTCAGTAAAGATGCTGTCGCTCAGGGCGAGGTGCTGACTGAGCACTTCCCAACGCCCCTGGGCATCGCGACTTTTGACCACATGGCCACGACGTTCAATCAAGGCGCTGGAGGGGCGATACTTGGGGCCGTGCCAAATGGCCTCACGCTTGATTTCCGGGTCGAGGCCAAACAGCGTGGTGCCGTCGGGCTTTGGCAGCCCAAGCTCAATCAGATAGCTGTAGTCGGTGCCGGCAAAGCCGAGGCGCACCCGTTTGCTGTCTTGCCTCACGGTTGCCTCTATGGGGTATTCCCCTTGCTTTACCGCGCGGCTGAAATATTCAGGGCCTGCCCAAAAACAGGAGTCTATGCCGCCTTCCCGCGCCAGTGCCGAGGTCACGCCGCCCTGTGCGGTCAGTGCAAGCAGTCGTAAGGCTTTGTATAGATTTGATTTACCGCTGCCGTTTGGGCCTGTGACCAGGGTGAGTTGCCCAAGTGGCAATACCAGATCCCGCAGGCTGCGGTAATGTTGAATGGCTAAGGTGGTCAGCATAAAAGCCCCGGCGCACTGAAAATCGCTTCAGTGTGCCAGAGCGTCTCTGGGGACGCCAGTTAAGGGCGTACCGCAGCTTCGAGATTAAATTGGGTTTGCTCTGGCAAACCCGTGCTCGCGCGTTGGGGAAGTATCTGCAGTTACTCAAATGACAAATTAAAAATGACACTGAGTAAGGGCTTGTAACACCAACCTGAAACGTCATTGCGCCTTATAGTCCCTGGCACTGCCCCCCATAGCAGCTGGGTTTGCGCGGGCACACGGCGCCCCGGGAACAGATAAGCCTGGCGCCTTTTTCGATGCCGCGCTCGACCCAGTTGATATTGAGAATGCGGGCAATGCTCATCAGTTGGCGTCGTATAGTGGGCGGGATTTCGCCCTGGCCGCCAGCCTCAATACAATGGGTTTTGAGGGACTCGGCCAGTGTCAGCGCATCCGTGCCCTGGGCATCGATGGCAGGGTTTAAGTCGATACCGGCACACAGCACATGGTGGTTACCGGCCAGATCCACCACCTTGGTGGATTCACAGCAGTAGATGCGTGGGCTGCCTTCCACATCCAAAATGGAAATCTGCGCCGAACTGCCGCTGGTGGGCTCGCTTATCATCCGAAACACTGCCCAGTGTTGGCAGGGATCCGGTACCTGGCGCATATTGCCCCAGGGCAGGGGAATGCCGTTGCCACGGTACACCGCCTTGAGCTTGCCCGGCGCATAAGCATCAAAGTAATGCCAGTGCGGATAGGGCGATACGACCGTCATCCGGCGCATTGCCACCGAGGCAGAAACGCCAATTTTCTTATGAGTATCAATTTCATAGCCGCCACGCTCCAACAGCTGGCGGAATGGCACCTTGGGGCACAAAAGGGCGCCGGCAAAGAAGCTGGATTCAAAGTCACGCCAGGCGCTGAGAATATCCTGGGCATTCACGGTGGAGGACAGGGTATCCAGCTCCTGGGTGCTGCCTATGCCCCGGCCCACCGCCAGCACGTTCTTCAGGCCGTCTTTGTTGTGCAGCACACTGTGGCCAATGTGCACCGCCAGGTCGTATTTTAGGCGCTCGGGGTTTTTCTTCAGCGCTTCATTGATAAAAATGGTGCCCGGTGGCTCGAAATAGGAGGTCACCAGCTGATGGGTCGGAACGCCGTAATCGTCTACCTGTTGCTGAGATGGCTCTGAAAAATAGCGAATTTTCATGCCCATGCGTTTGCAGATGGCGCTGAGATCCTCGCCGCTCAGATTGAGTTGCTTGTCACCCACCTCTTCGGCGGCCCGCTCCAGATCCGGAAAATGGTTTTGATGATGCTCCTGGTGGGCACGAATGAGCAGATGGGCAAACTGACGGCCACTGATCCCGGTTTGCGACAGCATCTCCGGAATGGCGATTTGCAAAATATCCCTGGAGAACAAAAAGCTTGGTTCGAGTGCCATGCCGCTGATACCGCCACGGCGCCCCTTGTCCGGGGTAATGGCCTCTTCTTCGGGAGCATCGTCCAAAAACCAGTCAGGTGACTTTTCAAAAACCTTGGCAATCACCTCCAGCATGGCGGCGCTGGGTACCCGTTTGCCTCTTTCTATCATCGACAGATAAGACACAGAGGGCGCCGACTCAGGATCCACTCGCACACAACGGGAAGACAAGTCCTCCATGGTTAAGTGATTGCGTTTCCTTAAGTTTCTAATTTTTGTGCCCATAAAATGGGACTTGCGCATCAGACTTTTTTCACTGGCCATTTTGTAAAATTCACATTGTGAAATTTTTATTGTGAAATTGTAGTAAAAAATAACCTAGACTAAAAATCAAGCGAAATCGACAGGCCGCCCGACAGCAAAACAGGCCGGATTTTACCCAGACCGAACAAGACCTGACATTTACTCCTGTGACAGAGGACAAGGCAATGAATATGACCATGATGAATACCCATAGCAATCAGCAACATCTGACACACTTCATCGGGGAAGCCATTGCCGCCGTGGTCAATGGCGCCAAACGGGGCGTGAGCCTGGAGAGTGCTACCGAGTTTCTGGATAGACGCTTTCCGCTGACCCGAGGCTCCCACAAGGCCGTAAAAAGCTATGTCGTTTACTATCAGCACCTGCTGGCCTTCTTTGAAGATGGCAGCCACAGTGGCCTGGAAACCCCTTCGCAGTTTGTCGCCCTGTGTGGCCACAAGGAAAGCCCAGCAGCCATCTTACTGAAATCCGGCGACATTCACGTTGAAATGACCCTGGATAAAAACGGCTCCATGGGCGCCGCCAATCCGGCTCACATCGACGATATTCAGGTTGAATCTCCCGGCTTTTGTCTGCGTGACAGCGATGAGTGTGCCACGGAAGCCGTGAGCCAGTGCCGCAATTGGTTGAGCTTGCTGCACACCGAGCCTTGCAACGACAGTTGCCGCCAGAGCCACGATCGCCGCTTTACCGCCAAAGATGGCAGCGACTATTGCCTGCCTTCATTGGGGCTGTTTTAAGCCGCTTCCATCTGCGCTGAATTTCATTAACGCAAACAAAAACGCCACCGAGAGGTGGCGTGTTTAGGGGCTGTTAACGTTTCACGGTTATTTTTGCAGCAATTTGGCTGGTGTTTATGCAAGGCGAAGTCCGTGCAGTGTAGTGACGCTACATAAACGGGCGCTAACGCAGCAGAAACGTCAGCCAAATGGTGCCCGAAGGGTTCGTCTGGTACGCCCTTGCTCTTTGTCACTCGTCATTTGAGTAGAATAACTACACATCATTTCTCGCTTCGTGAGCACGGGCTTGCCAGAGCGAACAAAATTTAATCTCGAAACGTCAGCAGCCCCTATTCAGCGGGATTGATAGCGGCGCTTAATTTCCACCACTTCCACTGTGTAGTCGCTGTACCACTTATCCTGACCCAGCTTTTGTGCCATCAGGTGCCGACTCTCCTGCTTCCAGGCCTCGATGTCTGCTTCGCTGTCCCAGTAGGAGATGGCAATTTCCTGCTCCCCTTCGGTGACCGCGATAAAGTCGCGGCAACGGAATTTCTCAAATGCCAGCTGCCTGAGGCTCGCCGCCATGGCGGAATACTGGCTGTCCTGGGCGCGGGCAGTGGCTTTAAAGATCACGGCAAACATGGTTTTCCTCCATTAAAACAGCAATAAAAAAGCGCCCGCAGGCGCTTTTCATCAGATTGCTTGGGTGGCCTGTTTAAGCCAGGCCAGCTCATCTCCGGACATCAGCGGCGACAGGGTGGCGTACACCTTCGCGTGATAATCGTTGAGCCAGCTGACTTCCTCTGCGCTCAGCAGCGCCTTCTCGATAAGGCGGGTGTCGATAGGAATAAGCGTCAGCGCATCAAACTCATAGGTTTCACGCTCGGCACCTTTAAGGGCGTCACAGTGACGCACCACAATCAGGTTTTCGATACGGATGCCAAAGCCATCGGCGCGGTAGTAACCCGGCTCGTTTGAGACCACCATGCCCGGCAGCAGGGCCACGCCATTGCTGTTTTTGGCGATGCGCTGTGGCCCTTCGTGCACACTGAGGAAATGGCCCACACCATGGCCGGTGCCGTGGTCATAATCGAAGCCATGCTGCCACAGATACTGGCGGGCAAAGGCGTCCAGCTGTTGGCCGGTGGTGCCCTTGGGGAAGCGAGCCTTATCCAGTGCGATATGGCCTTTGAGCACCAGGGTCACCATCTTTTTGTGCTCGTCTGTCACTTCGCCAATGGCGAGTGTACGGGTCACGTCTGTGGTGCCGTCCAGATACTGGGCGCCTGAGTCCACCAGATAGATGCTGTTCATGGTGAGCCTGGCTGGGGTGCCATTGTTGTGGTTGTAATGGCACATGGCTGCGTTGGCGCCAGCGGCGGAAATGGTGTCGAAACTGGGCTCGCGGTAGAGTGGATCTTCGAGGCGGAAGCTTTCGAGCTTATCGGCAAGCTCGCCTTCATCATACAGACGACCGCCAGCCACTTCGGCGTCGAGCCAGGCGAGGAAGCGGCTTACGGCCACGCCATCGCGAATATGGCATTCGCGCATGCCTTTAAGCTCAGAATCGTTTTTGGCGGCCTTGGGCAGCGCAGCCACATCGAGTACAGCAAGCAGCTTGGCACCGGCGTCGCGGGCAATCAACTGGCCCCAGGCGTTGCTGCTGGCCGGGTCGGCCAATAATTTTTTACCGCCCAGCGCCTTGAGTTCGGCTTCAAGATTGGCCTCTGCGGCCACTGTAACGCCTTCGCCCACGTGCTGATGGAAACCATCCGGAATTTTGGCGGTATCAACAAAGAGCTGCATCCGGCCATCCTGCCACAGGAGCGCCGAGCCCAGCACCACCGGCAAGCGGGGCACGTCGAAGCCGCGAATGTTCAAAAGCCAGCTGATGGAGTCGAGCGCTGTGATAAGCGCGAGATCGCCGCCGGCCTTTTTCACCAGCACGCCTATTTCGCGGCGCTTCTCCAGGCTGGTCTTACCCGCAGAAGCATCGGAAAACAGCATCACTTGCTTGGCCTCGGGGATGGGGCGTTGCTGCCAGTGTTTATCGACTGGATTTTCGCTGACGGCCACAAGCTCGATACCGGCTTTTTCCAGCACGGCTTTGGCCTGCTCATACCAGGCGAGGGTATGCATGCGGGCATCGAAACCCACCCGGGCGCCTTCGCCCAAGGTCTCGGCCAGATACTGTGGCTGCGGAGTATCGGTCAGGCTTTCATAGGCATACAGGCTCTGGGCAACCTGATCGCGCACCTGCACAGTGTAGCGGCCATCCACAAAAATCGCGGCAGTGTCTTTCATCACAATCGCCATGCCAGCCGAACCGGTAAAGCCGGTGGCCCATAGCAGGCGCTCGTTATGCTCGGGGACATACTCACCCAAATATTCGTCGGCGCGGGGAATGATAAAAGCATCGAGGCGCGAAGCGGCCATTTCGGTGCGAATGGCATCGAGGCGCTTGGCAATTTCGGTTGTTGGGATGGCTGACATGGGAGACCTTTTTGTTTGACTGCTTGTGAGTTGCCCACAGGCTTCGGCCGGGGCTTATAGATATGCAGGGATTATCGCAACCGATGTTGACGGCTGCAACCAAGGCGAACGTGAAAAGTATTGAGACTGTCTATGGCTATTGACTCTCCACTTGGAGGAGTGTTTATGCTGTGTGGTCTTTTTGTTGCTGCTTTTTGGAGAATCCATGCCGCTAAACGTTTGGCTGCTGACGCTGGCCCAGGCGCTGGCCATGAGCGCCACCCCTATTATGGTGCTGCTGGGGGGCCTGGTGGGTGCCAAAATCGCGCCTTCAGCGGAGCTTGCCACCGCGCCCATCGCCATGATGATTGTGGGGCTGGCGGCGTCGGTTATCCCGGTGGGGCTGATTGGTCGCAGGTATGGTCGCAGGCGGGTGTTTCTGCTCGGCAGTGTGCTCGGCGCGATTGCCGGGCTTGCCGCCGCGGCCGGGGTACATCAGCAGAATTTTGCGCTCTTTTGTTTAGGGGCGCTGTTTTTGGGGTCGGCAGGGGCAGTGGTGCAGCAATACCGTTTTGCCGCCATGGAGGCGGTGTCACCTGAGCTTGCGCCCAAAGCGGCATCGCGGGTGCTGCTTGGTGGTCTGGTGGCGGCCTTCCTCGGGCCTGAGCTTGCGGTGCTGGGGGCCGAGTTGGTGCAAGGCTCCTATGCCGGAGCCTTCCTCTTATTGTCCTGTGTGTCGCTGGCAGCAGGGGGCGTGCTGCTTGCCTACCGTAATGAATCCCAGTGGCAAGCCAGCGGCCTGGCGTCTGCCACCGAGGCAGATCGCAGTTTGACTGAGCTGCTTGGGCAGAGCCAGTTATGGGTGGCCCTCGGAGCGGCCGCGATAGGCTACGGCATGATGAGCCTTATTATGACCGCCACGCCGCTGCATATGCATCATATGGAACACCACTCGCTGGTAGACACCAAGTGGGTTATCCAAAGCCATATCGTGGCCATGTATCTGCCGTCGCTGTTCAGTGGCGTGCTGATTGCCCGTTTCGGCCACGGCAATATGATGTTGGCGGGACTGACGGCCTACGGCGCAACTATCGCCATGGCATTGTCGGGCAGTGAGCTGCTGAACTACTGGACGGCGCTTGTACTGCTCGGTATTGGCTGGAATTTCCTATTCGTTTCCGGCACCTCGCTGCTGCCGTCCTGTTATCGCGGCGGCGAGAAATTCAGGGTGCAGATGTTTAACGACTTCTCGGTATTCGGTTTTCAGGCGATGGCATCGCTGGGGGCCGGGGCGCTGCTGACCGGCCTTGGCTGGCAGATATTGCTGGTGGCCTGTCTGCCCTTCATTGGGGTGCAGTTGATGTTGATGGCTTGGTGGAAACTCAGTAAAAGCAGGGTGTTACAGGGTGATAACAATTGATTTATTCAATCTCCTTACCCACAACACTGTGTTAAACTTCACTATCCCTGCTCGGGGTCAGAGCAGGGCGTATCAGTGGAGTAAATGATGCAAAGGTTAACACTCGATGTGGGGGGAACCAACGGCCTGTTTGAACTCAGGCACGAAGGTCACACAGAACAATACAAATTCCCCACCGGTGATGGTTTCTCAATCCGTGATTTGAACGAGCAGATCCAGGCGTTCGAGCAGGACTTTGGCCTTGGCAATTATCGCCTCGCCATTGCCGTGCCCGGTCTGGTGCGGGACAACCGCCTGGTCACCTGCAAGTCGCTGCCCGGGCTGACCGGGCTGAATCCATCACACATCCAATGCAGTGGTGAGCTCGCCTTTATCGTCAACGATATGGACGCGGGTATACAAGCCATTGCCGATCCCCGTCACGACTGCGAAGTGCTGGTGATGTGCGGCGCCGGGCTGGGCATGGCGATTGCCATGAACGGCCGGGTATTCAGCGGCGCCAGCGGCTTTGCAGGCGAATTGGGACACTGCCGGATCATGACGGAAGGCGGTGAATTTTCCCTTGAGCAGCTGGCATCGGCCGAACTGCTGCGTGGCCGCAAACAGGCACCTGCCGATGAACTCAACCAGGGCGGTATGTACCTGGGTATGGGGCTGGCGTGGGTGGTCAACCTGTTCAATCCCAACCGGATTTGGCTGGCGGGCAGCATGATGAACAGTGCCGATTTCTACAAGGGCTGTATGAGCAGCCTGCGGGATATGGCATTGGGCGCGCCCATGGCCAACTGCCAGGTGCACAGGGTGGATGATATGGAAACCCTGGTGTGCCGCGGATTGGCCGCCATGCTGGATAAGCAGGAAAGCTAAAGTGAGAAAAAACGCCGCAATCGCGGCGTTTTTTTATGCCTGCAGCCGGGGCGGCTCCAGCGGCAGATCCTGGCGCTCGTCATCCCAGCTGGCCATAAAGCGAATTTCATCTTCGTCGCGGCTGAAGTTGCCAAGGGGCGACAGCAGGTTTGGCCGTCGTGCTTCTTCCTGTGCCCTGTGTTTGAGGCCAACTATCAGGCTCACCAGCCACCAGCCAAACACCCCAAGGCCGGTGTACAGCAGCCAATCGGGGGCGAAATACCAGATAAGTGCCATCAGCACAGAACCCGGCAGCAGGTACCAGAGGCTCACGTGGCCAAGGCCGAGGGTGAGTTTATGCAGCCGATACCAAAAACCTCTTGGTTTCAAGGCGTTGATATCAATCAGTGGTGATGGGATCCCCAGGGCCTCATAGTGGTCGAAGGCGCTCTTGCCGCTTTTATCCAGCACGCCAATATCCACACTGCGGGCCAGCAGCGAGGCAGCGCCCTTGTGGTTGAGCATCAGCACCGCGCTCATCAGCGGCGTCTGGCCTTCGCGGTTGAGGGCGTCGGCATCACAACCGGCATCCAGCAACAAGGGGCAAAGATCCTCATCGTGCATCGCACCCATGCGGGCTGCGAGGTGCAGCGGGGTGTCTTTGTCATGCTCGCTCGGCATATCCAGCGACAAGCCCGCCGACAGCAGAGTTGGGATGAGTTCGCCATGGCCACGATAACAGGCGGTGTGCAGTAAGGATTCTCCCTCAAACCAGCTGTGTGGATCGGCGCCCTCCGCCAGCAGGTATTCGGTCAGGGCCAAATGGCCATTGGCCACCGCAAAATAGAGCGCGGTGGCGCCATCTTTGTCGCGGGCATTGAGGCGGGCCTTGTGGCTGACCAACAGCCGCGCCAGGGTGACATCCCCCAAATAGGCCGCCCAGCTCAGCAGCGCCTGACGTCCCTGTGGTCTTAAGGGCTCGCGCAGTGCATCGGCTTCCTGACGTAAACGGCTCAGTGGGCCCAATAACACCTCGAGGCTGCGATGGCTGCCGGTGGCCTTGAGCCTGGGCACCCTGAGCAGATCGCGAGTGCTGGCACCGGCATCGAGCAGCATACGGCAGATGTCGGTGTTGCCGCTTATCACCGCCATTGCCAGTGCCGTGTTGCCCTCATGGTTGGCGTGGTTGAGGCTTTGCGCCTTGCCCACCAAAAAGGCGACTATCTCGCGGGCGCCGTGGCGACAGGCGTGAATCAGCAGGGTATCGCCCTGATGATTGATGATGCGTTTGTCTCTGAGCCTTAGCCAGCTGCGCTCGAACGCGGCGGTGTCGCCAAGGGCAATCACCAGCCAGATATGCTCGCTCACCGGCAGCTCAAACAGCGCATCGTGAAAGACCTGATGCAGCTCGTCATCCTTGGGACGCAGCCGCAGCATGGCTTCAAATACGGTTTCGCCATCGAAATTGGTTTCGGCGGGGTTTTCTCCCGAGGCCAGCAGCATCCGCGCGGCCATGGGGCTTAACTCTTCCAGATAGTCGTGCAGCAGCGGCGTGCGGTAGCGAAACGGCTTATTAGCCTTCAGCAGAATCGATAGGTTATTCAGTGCGTTGTGATGAATTGCCGTGCCAATCGCCCGGTTGTGGTCGAAGTGCTGGATGCGGCGGGTGATGATGGAGATAAGCCGGCTCGCTCTGTCGTCTGCCACCAGATATTCCACCAGATCGGCGCAGCAATCATCGATATTCAGCCCCAGAGATTCTGACTTGAGCAGCAAATAGGCCACCAGCCGGAAAGCGCCACTGGACGCCGCACCCTGCAGCAGTTCCACCATGTCATCGCCATGGCCGCCAAACTCCAGTCCGAGCGACTCCAGATGTTTAAAGCCCACCAGATTGTCGACCTGGGCACAAATGCCCGCCAGCACCATCAGCTGATCGTGATTGAGCACCAGCGTCGACAGCAGTCGCTCCAGCACGGGTTTATCGTGATGACGGATGGCGCGCTTGATTTGCTGCTCAACATTGCCGTCGCGGTAGGCCGCTTCCGGGCGTAAATAGGGAAAACCCTGACGATGCAGGCTGCCCGCCAGTTCATAGTCGAGGGCAAAGCTGTGCCATAAAATCGAGCCGCCATCGTCCAGGCGCCGCGCCTTGTCCCAGCCGGCATCGATTAACGCCTGAATAAAGGGAGCCAGCTTTTTGTCGGCCAGGGCAAACAGGTGGGCCATTAAATCCTGTCCCTGACGGTCGCGCTCTTCCCGGTCGGCGCCGCGGCGCAGCAGTAGAGTGAATATCTCCAGACTGCGATGCAAAACGGCGTTGAAAATCAGTGGCTCATCGCCAATGGGGGTATTGGGATTCAGACCCTGGGTCAGCAGCCGCGCCAACTCATCGGCCCTGTGCTCGCGTATAAGGGATTCCAGCGTATCTTCAGGTAGATAGCGCGCAAGCAGCGATGCAAGTTCGGCATCCTGCGGCCGGCGGCCGTGAAAGAAAAAACTGTCCTGACTGGCTTCGAGGGCACCGCAACGGGCGTGAACCTTGATAAATTCCACCCCCAGGGCTTTGGCGGCCCGCATCAGGCGGAAATTGATCCCGGCGTCGCTGGAAATATCGAGTCTGAGGTGATTACTGAAGGCTTTGAAATCGTCGAGGGTTTCATGATTGTCGAGCCATTGGGACAGCCCGAGCAGATCCAGAGCCTGCATTGGCGTCAACGCGTTTACCTGCTGCCTGGCGCGCTCGCCATCAGCTGCTGATAAACACAGGCTGTACCTGAACCAATTGGCCGCCATGGCTCCCTCTGACACCTTTTCCCCCGGGGTAACTGCGCAGCGTTTTCGGCCCTGAATGGTCGAACCACGCAACACTGGCGTCACAATACCCACAAGCGCTTCATCTGGCAATCGAAATTGGCCCCTGAACGGGGCTGGATTGCCCTGCGTGATCTCCGGCGCCGATTTATCGCACAAAAGCCCCGTTTGGGGTGGCAGGGATTGCCTGAATCCTCTGCTTTGTGGCTTATCGCAAGCCTCTGTGAAGGCAGCGATTAGCAGTTCGTTGGTACCGGATTGTCGCCGCTTGTCAGGGTTAACAAATCGTGACCCTGTTGACCTTTTAGCAGCTTGCGCAGCGCTGTGCCAGCAGACGGCGATGGATATGTGAGCCACTCAGGTGAAATCTGACCGAAAATCATACCTCAAGGTGATAATCTCCAGCGGCTGACACCCAAAATCGGCCTTGATGAAATGAATTCTGATTCACTGTTTGTATACTTTATGCTAAAAAGGCGGCAATCAGGAAGCGCGACCAGCGGCCTTTCGTAACGCTAACAAGAGGTGAAGTATGACCATAGGTGTAGGCGGGTTAACCGCAGAGCAGGCACTGGCCAGGCTCAGTGACATGACCCACGGGGTTGAGCCCATCGCGGTGGCAGAGTTCCAGGAGCGTATCAACAAGGCGCAGGGCTTGATGAAGTCGCTGGGTTTGGATGCGGTTTACCTCAATGCAGGCACCAATCTTTACTACTTCACCGGCACCCGCTGGTACGCCAGCGAACGCATGGTGGGTGCCATTCTGCCCGCCGAAGGGGCGCTGGAATACATAGCGCCGGCCTTTGAGCTCGATACCCTCAAAGGCTACATGGCCATAAAGGGTGAGGTAAACACCTGGCATGAGGATGAAAGCCCATATCAGCTGTTTGGCGCAGTGCTTGCGCGCCTCGGTCTCACGCAGGGCAGGGTGGGCATGGATGAGTCGGCGGCCTTTTTTATCAGCGAAGGCATTCGTGATGCCAACCCGGAACTTAAGGTCGTCAGTGCCAAGGGCGTGACTGCCGGATGCCGGATGCAAAAATCCGCCACTGAGCTTGCGCTGATGCAGCGTGCCAAGGACATGACCCTGGAAGTGCACAAGGCGGCTGCGGCCATGCTGCGCCCCGGCATTAGCGTTGGTGAAGTGGAAGCCTTTATCGATGCCGCGCACCGCAAGGTTGGGGCGGCGGCGGGCTCTTATTTCTGCATCGTACTTTTTGGCGAAGACACCGCCTATCCCCATGGCGTTAAGGATCCCAAAGCGCTGGCTGAGGGCGATACCGTGCTGATTGACACCGGCTGTCAGCTCTATGGTTACAACTCAGATATCACCCGCACCTATGTCTATGGCACCCCAAGTGCGCGTCAGCGTGAGCTGTGGAACCTGGAAAAGCAGGTGCAGGCAGCGGCTTTTGAAGCAGCAAGATTGGGCGCGCCCTGTGGCAGCGTCGATAAGGCCGCCCGCAGTGTGCTCGAGGCCGCAGGCTTTGGCCCCGGCTACGCCGTGCCGGGTCTGCCACACCGCACCGGCCATGGCATAGGGCTGGATATTCACGAATGGCCTTATCTGGTGGCAAACGACACCACGCCGCTGGCGCCGGGCATGTGTTTTTCCAACGAGCCCATGTTGTGTGTGCCGGGGGAATTTGGGGTGCGCCACGAGGATCACTTCTATATGACGGCGTTGGGGCCAAAGTGGTTTACTCAGCCTTCTTACTCCATTGATGACCCGTTCGGACTCGAGGTCTGACCAGTTATGCGGTGCGGCGCCAATCGGCGCCGTTTGTTTTTAAGCTTATGAATAAAATCGATATTATTTAAAGCTTTCACTCCAACCTATATCCACTTTCCGCTGAATTTCACCAAAACAGATAGCGTTCTGTAAATAAGTTGTTGCCGCCTTAAAAATAATTAGCCTATGCTGAATTATGAATGACAACGTTGTCATTTGGTTCTGCCAAATAGTCATTTGTGAAAAAGGCAAACCGGTCGAAAGGCCGGGACGCAAAGCCACCGGTCTAAGGGCGCTCTGTAAAGACAGAGGCTACGACAGCGGGGATACCACAGGATGATGTCTTAAGCGGGTGTTTGGTCGCACCCCATGCTTGTTGTCGGCATCTGCCGTTCCTGAAGGCGCTTTGCCTTGCCTTATTGAAAAGAATAAAAACCAATAAGGACAAAGACATGTTTCTAACTAAACCCTCAGTAACCGCGCTCGTGGTGGCGTCGGCGCTGGCCGCGCCTGCCATGGCCGCCAAACCTGGAAAACCGGCTCTTGCATGGGGCGAAACCAAGTTTTCCATCATCGAAATCAATCAGGCGGCCACCGCCTACAATCAGCTGGTCACGGTTAAGGATGCCGCCAATGTGTCGGTAAGCTGGAACCTGTGGAGCGGCGATGTGGGTGATACCGCCAAGGTGCTGCTGGACGGCGTGGAATACTGGAGCGGCCCGTCGGGCGCGTCCGGCACCGCAACCTTCCCTGTCAGCCAGGGCGGCCGCTATCAGCTCACCGTGGCTCTGTGTAATGCCGATGGCTGCACCGCCAGTGATGCCCGTGAAATTCTGGTTGCCGATACCGATGGCAGCCATCTGGCGCCACTGACTGCGCCGCTCAAGGAAAATAACAAACCCTACGCCAATAAGTCCGGCAAGGTGGTGGGCGCCTACTACGTGGAGTGGGGCGTCTATGGTCGCAAGTTCACCGTGGACGATATTCCGGCGCAAAACCTGACTCACCTGCTGTACGGCTTTACGCCAATCTGTGGCGGCAATGGCATCAACGACAGCCTCAAAGAAATCGAAGGCAGCTTTGAAGCGCTGCAGCGCGCCTGTTCCGGCCGTGAAGATTTCAAAGTGGCGATTCACGACCCCTGGGCGGCAGTGCAGATGCCACAGGGCGAGTTGTCGGCCTACGACGAGCCTTACAAGGGCAACTTTGGCAACCTGATGGCGCTGAAACAGGCCTATCCGGACCTGAAAATTCTGCCGTCCGTCGGTGGCTGGACCCTGTCCGATCCTTTCTATTTCCTTGGTGACAAGACCAAGCGCGACACCTTCGTCGCCTCGGTGAAGGAGTTCCTGCAAACCTGGAAGTTCTTCGACGGCGTGGATATCGACTGGGAATTCCCGGGTGGCCTGGGCGCCAACCCCAACCTTGGCAGCCCCGAAGATGGCGCCACCTACGTGACCCTGATGAAAGAGCTGCGCGCCATGCTCGATGAGCTGGAAGCCGAAACCGGCCGCGAGTTCCAACTGACCTCGGCCATCAGCGCCGGTGACGACAAGATTGCCAAGGTCGATTACCTGCAGGCGCAGCAGTACATGGACCACATCTTTGTGATGAGCTATGACTTCAACGGCGCCTGGAGCAACACCGAGCTTGGCCACCAGACTGCGCTTTACGATGCCTCCTGGGATCCCAACACCCGTTACACCACCGACAAGGGCGTGCAGGCACTGCTGGCACAGGGTGTGACTCCGGGCAAGCTGGTGGTGGGCGCCGCCATGTATGGCCGCGGCTGGACCGGCGTGAGCAACTATAGCAACGACAACCCCTTCACCGGCACCGCCAGCGGACCGGTAAAAGGCACCTGGGAAAATGGCGTGGTGGATTACCGCGACATAGTCAACAACCGTATGGGCAGTGGTTGGCAACAAGGTTATGACGAAGCGGCCGAGGCACCATGGCTGTTTAACCCATCAAGTGGCGACCTTATCACCTTCGATAACGAACGCTCGGTCAAAGCCAAGGGCCAGTATGTGCTTGCCAATCAGCTGGGTGGTCTGTTTGCCTGGGAAATCGACGCCGATAATGGCGATATCCTCAATGCCATGCACGAAGGCCTGGGCCACGGCGAAGGCACCAACCCGCCCGCCAACAAGGCGCCCATTGCCAATGCAGGTGCTGACGTCAGTGTTACCGGCCCTGCCGATGTCGCGCTGAATGGTTCAGCATCCCGCGACCCTGAAGGCGGCGCGCTGAGCTACGCCTGGAGCCAAACCTCAGGCCCGGCTGTCGCCATCAGCGGCAGCGACAGTGCCAATGCCAGTATTTCCCTTGGCTCAACCGAGGCAGACGTCAGCTATGTCTTCAGCCTGACAGTGACAGACCCACAGGGGCTTGCCAGCACTGACTCAGTGACTGTCATCAACAAGGCAGAAACGCCAAACCGTGCCCCTGAAGTGACTGTGGATGCAGCCTTCAGCGCTGAGTCCGGCGCCGCTGTGAGCATAGCGGCCAGCGCTGCTGATGCCGATGGCGATGCGCTGACTTATCAGTGGACAGTGCCTGCGGGCCTCAGTGTGTCCGGCCAAAACAGTGCCACCCTGCTGGTGACTGCACCTGAAGTGACTGCCGATACCCAGTACAACATCAGCGTGCTGGTGTCTGATGGTGCGCTCGATGCCAGTGCAGCTACAGTGCTGACCGTGAAGCCCAAGTCAGGCGGTGGTGACAACGGCGGCTGTAATGCCACCGACCCCAACGCCGGTAACTTCCCTGCCTGGTCAGCAACTACCATCTACAACGGCGGTGACAAGGTGAGCCACAGCCAGCTGGTATGGCGCGCCAAGTACTGGACTCAGGGCAACGAGCCAAGCCGCAGCGCCGATGCCTGGGCGCTGGAGAGCAATGTTGACCTCGGCTGGGATGCGGCTGTCGCCTACAACGGCGGCGCTGTGACCTCCCACAATGGCCGCAACTGGAAAGCGTCCTGGTGGACCAAGGGCGAAGAGCCGGGTGTTGCCAGCGTTTGGGTCGATGTGGGCCCTGCCAGCTGCAACTGAGACCTGAGCGATAACGACTAACCCAATACAAGCCCGGCTTCGGCCGGGCTTGCTGTTCGTGGGAATAACATCATGAATAAATTATCGATTTTGGCAGGCGCTATGGGCGCACTGCTCACGGCCAGCCTGTATGCGGCTGACTTGTACGACATCAATAAAGCCTATGGCGGCGGCAGCCAGGTCAGCTTCAATGGCAAGCTCTATGAGGCCAAATGGTATGCCAACCCCGGACAAAGTCCGGGCAACAGCTATCCCAACGAATGGGATAATCCCTGGAGCCTGGTTGGGGACGACCCGGGAGATACCGGCGGCGCGAGCGGCGGTACAGATTCTGGCGGTGGCACAGAGAACGGCGGTGGCACAGAGAGCGGCGGCGCAGGTGGTAGTGGCGGCGCCAATGCCGATGGCACTGTTACCATGACGGCTGCCGAGGTGGCGGCGAAAGAGGCGAGTCTTACCGACTTCCCCCTGATGCATGCCGTTAAAGCCTCCATCGCCACCCGCGACAATGCCATTGTTGAGGCTGTTCTCCCCGGCCGCGCCGAAAATCCAGCCAACGTGAAGCGGCTCGAGGCGATACTGCCTGAAGCCGAGTTTGAGTTTATCTTCCCGGTCCGGGCGCCGGAGTATAGCTACCGCGGCCTGTTGCAGGCGGCGGCCAAGTTTCCGGCGCTCTGCGGTGACTATGATGATGGCCGTAATGCCGAGGCCATTTGCCGCAAGTCGTTGGCAACCATGTTCGCCCATTTTGCCCAGGAAACCGGTGCCCATGATGTGTGGCGCCCTGAGCCAGAGTGGCGTCAGGGGCTTTATTGGGTGCGGGAAGTGGGCTGGGATGAAACCAAGCGTGGCGGCTACAACGCCGAGTGCAGCCCGGGTACCTGGCAGGGGCAGGAGTGGCCCTGTGGCACCTTCGCCAACGGTGAATACAAAAGTTACTTTGGCCGCGGCGCCAAGCAGTTGTCGTACAACTATAACTATGGCCCCTTCTCAGAGGCCATGTTCGGCACTGTGCGCACCCTGCTCGACAGCCCGGAGTTAGTGGCTGACAGCTGGCTCAACCTCGCCAGCGCGGTGTTTTTCTTTAGCTATCCCCAGCCGCCCAAGCCGTCGATGCTGCATGTGATAGATGGCACCTGGCAGCCCAATGCCCAGGATCTGGCCGCCAATCTGACCCCGGGATTTGGCGTGACCACCATGATTATCAATGGTGGCATCGAGTGCGGGCAGGGCACAGAGAAGCCTCAGTCTGCCAACCGTATCGAGTATTACCGTGCCCATGCGGCCAATCTCGGTGTGCCGGTTGCCGATTCTGAGGTGCTGGGCTGTAAGGATATGAAGGCCTTTGCCGTGGGCGGCAGCGGCGCCATGAACATCTATTGGGAGCAGGACTGGAGTTATGTGCCCGGCAATCCCAATGGCGGCAAGAGCTATGCCTGTAAGCTGGTGGGCTATCAAACCCGTTTCAGCGCCTTCCGCGATGGGGATTATGGCCGCTGTCTGAGCCACTTCTTCCCGGAACTGGTGATTGAGGCAGGCGATGGCTCCGGTGGCGGTGGAGACAATGGCGGTGGGAATAACGGCGGCGGTGAGCCAGCCAATCAGCCACCACTGGCGAAAATCAGTGGTCCATCCGAGGCTGACAGCGGCGCTTCGGTGCAGCTGTCGGCGAAGCAATCCAGCGATCCTGAAGGCAAAGCGTTAAGCTTCGCCTGGAGTTTACCGGCGGGCGTGACGGCAGACAGTGTCGATGGCGCGCTCATCACCCTGTCGTTGCCTGAGGTAAGCGCCGATACCAGCTTGAACATAGGTGTGACAGTCGCAGATCCCGAAGGCGCGAGCCACAGTGTCAGCCATGGGCTGCTGCTGAAGGCGGGCACCGGGGAAACACCAGCCTATCCTGGCTATCAGCCAGGCGCGAATTATCAGGCCGGCAGCCGGGTCAGCAATCAGGGCAAAAACTATGAGTGTAAGCCATACCCTTACAGCGGCTGGTGCAGTGGTTCAGCCTGGGCCTATGAGCCAGGGGTAGGTGCCTATTGGAGCGATGCCTGGCAGGCGTTGTAAGTCGTCAGCGTTGTAAGTTGTCAGTGGTGTAAATTGCAGCTAAGTGAGCTTAACGTGCAGCTAAATTAGCGCATCTTGCACGCAAGTGTCGGTAAACAAAAAACGGAGGCTCAGGCCTCCGTTTTTATTTTGCGTCAGTCAGTAATTACTCGATGGCAATCAGTTCGACATCGAAAATCAGTACCGAGCCGCCCGGGATTTTGCCCACGCTGCGGCTGCCGTATGCCAGACTTGCCGGAATGAAGAAGCGGAACTTGTCGCCTTCTTTCATCAGTTGCACCCCTTCGGTCCAACCTTTGATAACCCGGTTCAGTGGGAAGGCGATGGTTTCGCCGCGATCAACCGAAGAATCGAACACTGTGCCATCGGTCAAGGTGCCATGGTAGTGCACCCGTACTGTGTCACTGGCGCTGGGGTGACGTTCACCATTGCCTGCAACCAACACCTCATACTGCAAGCCGGAAGCAGTGGTTACCACGCCATCGCGTTTGCCGTTGTCGGCAAGATACAGGGCACCTTTTTCTTCGTTGGCTTTGGCGGCCTTTTGGCCGTTCATGGTGGTGAAAAAGTAAAAGATAACGCAGGCAATAACGACAGCAGCGAGGGCAATTCTCATGGGTGGGTTCCAGTGTCCGGATTAATAACCTGTGCAGTATGGTACGGGGGGAATGAAGAGCGAACAAGCCTTTAATTAGAAGCGGTTGTCGCAGCGAACCTGAAGCTGGCGCTGAACGTTTGCGGCTTGTCTATTCTGCCTTTTTATCGGGTATTGGCTTGGGCTCAGCCCCGGCATTTATATCTGGAATAGCCATCTGCCGACGTATTCGTCTGCGGTAGGTACGGGAGTATGATAAGTTGAAACTTTGACCAGTGAATTTGGATAATACTGGCTGTTGGTGTAAAATATTCCATTCAAACAGTATGTTGCAAGGATTTTACCTATGTTGCGCCCCACAGGAAATGCAGTATTACATCTGTTGCTTCTTTGTTCGCTGCTCACGTCCGGCGCCCTTCGCGCAGGAGAACTGACCGACACCCCCGATGACACTTCCTTCAGCCCGTACCCCTATGTGGGAGCCAAAGCCGGCTGGATGCATTATCAACATGCCTGCGAAGACTGGAATGTTGGCTGCGATGGCGATGACAATGCCTTCGGTGGCTTTGCCGGTTACCAGATTACCCCGTTCCTCGGCTTTGAAGCAGCCTGGCTTGATCTGGGTAATGCCGTGGGGATTTACCCAGAGGGCGGGGTCAACCAAACCTACACAGGCGCCATGGCCGGGTGGGAATTCTCGTTCCTGGGCCGTTTTGGGCTGACCGATAACCTCGATGCCTTTATCAAGGCCGGTGCCTTTGTTTGGGATGGTGAAAACCAGGGCCCAAGACGCACCGACACCGACTCAGGCACGGCGCCCATGGCTGGTGTTGGCCTTGAATATCAGTTTGCCAGGCATTGGAGTGCGCGGCTCGAATACCAATATATCGACAGCCTCGGCAGCGATAAGCTGGGCGGCAGCAACGGCCACTTTACCAGCCTTGGGGTTATCTATCGCTTTGGCGCCGAGCCTCAGCCCGTGGTGGCCAAAACGCCGGAACCTGTCCCTGAGCCAGTGGCGGTGATGCCGACCAAGGTCAATCACACTCTGGAGGCGCTGCATTTGGTGACCCTGTTCGCCTTCGACAGCAGCACCCTGACCGATACCGCAGCGCTCGATGTCGCCCTCGAAAGATTACAGCGTTACCCCACCGCCAAGGTGCAGCTTAAAGGCTACACCGATGCCAAAGGCAGCAATGCCTACAACCTTAAGCTCTCCGAGCGGCGGGCGCAGGCGGTGGCCGACTATTTCATGGCAAGGGGAGTCAGTGCCGAGCGTATCCAAACCCAGGCCTTTGGTGAAGACTTCCCCGCAGCGGCCAACGACAGCGCCGAGCACCGTCACCTGAATCGTCGGGTGGATGTGTTTTCGCCGTCAATTGTGATTGAAGTCGATGTGACTCCGGTCAGCAACGATGCCAATGCACGCTAAGGAGGCTTGGGTGACTTTGTTCAATCGATTGAAAAAACACCTGTTGTTGCCATTGGTGATGCTGCTTGGCGCCTGCGGTGGTGATAACGACGGCTTCCCCACCGCCGAATGTGGCGGGCCGGACAATCCCTGCCCACCCTATGCGGTTTCCCTGAGTGTGAGCCCGAAGGAAAGTCGGCTTGCGGTGAATACATCGCTTCAATATCAGGCACTTGCTACCTACAGTGATGGCAGCGAAAAAGATGTGACCACCAGTGTCAGCTGGCAAGCTGCTGACACTAATGTGGCCAGCATAGCCGCCGGTGGCAAGGCACTGGCGCTGGCCGCAGGCAGTACCCGTATCAGCGCAACCCTCACATCCACAACGCCAGGTGCCAGCGACCTGACGGACGATGCCAATCTCAGTGTTACCGATGCTGCGCTGGACGCGCTGGTGGTAACACCGGCAGAGGCGCTGACGCTGGTCGGGCTCGATAAGGCCTTTATGGCCGAGGCGCTTTTCAGTGATGGCCATCGTCAGGATGTCACTCAGGATGCCAGTTGGTCGAGCCTGAACAGCGCCGTTGCCACTGTGACCAACAGCGAAAACAGTAAGGGGGTGGCCCGCGGTATCAGCGTGGGGGATGCGCTTATCCAGGCGAGTTTCGGCGCCAAGGCTGCCAGCGGCGAGCTTATCGTGCTGGCGAGCCAGCCTAAAGCCCTGGTGGTCAGCCCCAAAAATCACACTCTGCCCAAAGGCACGGGTGTGGCGCTGCAAGCGGATCTGCTGCTCGAAGATGGCCTAAGCCTGAATGTCACAGCGCAAAGCCAGTGGCAAGCGGCCGCGCCTTCTGTGGCGACGGTAGACAATGCCGGCTTCGTCTCGGCACAGCAGCCTGGCCAAACCGCCGTGACTGCCACCCTCAGCTTTGCCGGGAGCTCTTTAACTGACTCAGCGAGCATTACAGTCACAGACGCAGTGCTTGAATCCTTGTCGCTGACTCCGGCGCAGGCGAGTATTCCGGTTGGCCGTACTCAGAGTTATCAACTGATGGGGCTCTACAGCGATGGCAGCATCCATCCCCTTGGGCAGGTGGCGAGCTGGCAAAGCAGTGACCCGGTCATTGCCACGGTAAAGGGGGCCGGCATCGCAGTTGGGCTGCAAACCGGCTCAGTACAAATCCAGGCGAGTGTGCAGGGGCTCAGCGCTCAGGCGCAGCTTACGGTAACCGATGCGGTGGCCACATCGCTGGTGGTCACGCCCGGCGAAGCGCGGGTGCCGCTGGGGTATGAAGGACGTTTCAGTGCCAATGCTCATTTCAGTGACGGCACCAGTCAGGATGTAACCCAGGATGCCCTTTGGCAAAGTGGCGATGAGTCTGTGGTGACTCTGGTTGCCCTCGGGGAATTTGGCGGCAGTGCCAAGGGCGTTGCCGTTGGCGCCACTGAGGTCACGGCAAGCTTTGCCGGTTTGACCGCCAGCAGCGATGTTACTGTTACCAATGCCGAGCTTAAGCAGTACAGCATTAGCCCGGCCACCGCGACTGTTGCGGCAGGTTTGAGCCAGTCCTTTCAGGCGACCGGTGTCTTCACCGATGGCTCTGTGGTGGATTTGACCCAGGGCTCCAGTTGGCTCAGCAGCGATACAGGCATAGCGTCCATCAACAGCAAAGGCGCGGCAACTGGCTATGTGGCAGGCGAGGTGAGCATCCACGGCAGCTATCGAGGTTATGCCGATGATGCTTCTCTCACAGTCACAGCCGCCGAGGTGAGCCAACTGCTGCTCACCCCGCAAAGCGTGAAGGTGCCGGTTGGCACCCTAGGGCAATTCGAGGCTACCGCCATCTATACCGATGGCCATCAGGAGGTGGTGAACGATGTTGCCGCCTGGACAGTGGCTAACCCTGTGCTGGTCAGTGTGGTCAACGGCGTTGGCGGCGGCAGTGCCCAGGCGCTGGCGGTCGGCACGACCGAAGTGACAGTGAGCTTTGCCGGATTGAGCGCCAGTGCCTCGGTGGAAGTGACCCCGGCCACGCTGGTGGAGCTGACACTGAACCCGGCGCTGGCACAGGTGCCAACTGGCCTGACGCTTCAATATCAGGCCTTTGCCCGCTTCTCCGATGGCAGCAGTAAAGATGTCACCCGGGAAGCCGCCTGGATCACGGCAGACAGCAATATCGCCCGTATCGATAAGTTCGGTCTGGCGGAGGGCCTGTATGCCGATAAAACCCAGGTGCAGGCACGTTACCTTGGCTACACGGCCCTTGGCGAGCTCACGGTAACCGAGCCGGTCTTGGTTCAGCTGCAGGTGACACCTGCACAGGCTTCGGTACCGGTAAATGGTATGCAGGCGTATAAGGCCAGTGCCATTTTCAGTGACGGTTATATTCAGGATGCAACCGGCGTGGTGGGTTGGCGCGTGGATGACAGCGCCATAGCTTCAATCGCTGCCAGTGGCACCGATGCCGGTAAGGCGACCGGGCTTGCTGCGGGCAGCACCGCCATTTGGGCAGACTACCTTGGCATGAGCGCAAGCGCCCAGCTGACGGTTACCGACAAGGTGTTCAATGGTCTGTTGATTGAGCCTGCCAACTCGTCGGTATTTATCGGCTCCAGCCGACAATTTCACGCCTACGCCGTCTACGGTGATGGCAGTCAGGAAGAAGTGTTCAATGTCCTGTGGGAATCGCGCAGCCCCGCTGTGGCCAGCATCGACAAGGTGGGACGTGCCACCGGGCTGAGTGAAGGGATAAGCCAGATTTGGGCGACCTATTTTGGCAAGCAGGCGACTGCCGAGCTGGTGGTTCGCCCGGGCGTGCTGACCGCGCTGAAGGTCACCCCGGATTCGGCACAGGTACCACTGGGCACCCAGGGGCATTTTACCGCGACGGCAACCTTCGATGGTTATTATCATTTCGATGTGAGCCAATACGCCACCTGGTCATCCAGTGCGGCGGACGTGGTGCATGTGGTGACCTCTGGCGTGAGCGGCGGTGACGCCACTGCGCTGAAACAAGGTTCGGCCACCATCACTGCCCAGTATGGCGGCATGAGTGCCTCGGCCGATGTTGGCGTATACGAGCCAGTGGCCGAGCGTTTTGAAGTGACTCCAGATTACCTGGGGGTTGAGCCTGGAATGCAGGCCCAGCTTACGGCGACCGTGTTTTATGTCGATGGCAGCAGCCGTGATGTCACCCTCGAGTCCAGCTGGCAGAGTGACGATCCGCAGGAGGCTACGGTTGAAACCGGCACCGACCAGGCCGGTTTGGTCACCGGCATCAAGGACAACGGGTATGCCATCATAACCGCCACCTATAAGGGAATGACCGATACTGCTGAGGTGAGTGTGTACGTTCAGCCGATTGACTACTTCCGCTTCGAGCCCAGCACGCTTGAAGTGCAAGTCGGCAAGGTTGGCAGCTATATCCTGTGGGCAGTGTTCGATGATGGTCATGAAGAGGATTACACCCGCTTTATTGAGGTGACAGCCGACGATGACACCCTGGTGAATGTGTACGGCAATGGCACCTTTGAAGGGTTGGCGCCTGGTGAAACCCTACTGAGGGCGCGCCTCGATATGGTGACGGGTGAGGCGAAACTCACAGTACTGCCTTGATAGATAAGAGCCCTGATAAGCCACTGCTCTGATAAGTCAGTGCCCTGATAAATCAGTGCCTTTAAAGCCGCTGCTTGTGCATTTGCTGCAGCGGTTTGAAAGGGGCAAGGTCTGAAACCGTGCAATGCGTGAAACCAGTGCGAAAAAGCCACCTCTGGGTGGCTTTTTTATTGTTGGATGCGGCGGGGCTCAGGTTGCAGATCTCAGGTGCAATTGACTTCACTTTGCCTCGATACTTTGCCCCAGTGCTTTGCCCTGATGCTTTGCTGATATGGGCTGAGCTATGCTGGGCTGGGATTACAACCAGCCTGTGCCAGCAGAGTTAACTGACGCTACCCTGCCCATGCAGATACCACATCAGCCCGGCGGCAAGCAGCAAATGCGCTGCGGTTGCCACAAAGAACGGCCATAAAAAACTGCGCTTGCTGGTTTTGTGGCGAAACAGCCCCATGGCCAACATGGCACCGGCAAACCCGCCGATAAGCGCCAGCAGCCAGAGTTTGACCTCGGCGGTTCTTTGCAGCTCTTTTTTGGCGGCGCGTTTGTCGAGGCCGTACACCGCAAAGGTAAACAGCCCCAGCACGCCGTAGCTCACCAGCAGCCACAGCGGCAGCAGATTGAGTGCCACCGCGATGGCCAGCAACAAATAGAACAGCAAGGCAAACACTATCATGAACTTACCTCAGAGGTGCCGCTGCGACCTGCCTGTCTGCCAAAGGCCAGATAGCGCCACAAGGTTTCCAGCGGCCCTTGCTTGAACACTTTCAGATACAGGCTCGCCAGCAGCAACTGACACAGAGCCCAGACGATGGCTGCGGCCAAATAGTGGATGCGATCGAAGTCCATCAGCCACTCGGGGAACAGGTAGCGGAAACACAAAATCCCCACCACAGACTGCAAAATATACAGCGACAGTGCAAGCTTACCCACTACCTGCAGCGCGGATAACCGCAAGGGGCCAGAAGTGCAAAGGCGAATAATGGCATCGGCATACAGCAGGGCAACCGGGATTGCGCTGTAAATCACCGAGGCCTGAGACAGCGAATGCAGCCGCGGTGAATCACTTAAAAACAGCATCAGGTCGATGGCCACCAGAAGCAAGGCCAGCGCCCACACCCGGCTCCTGTGACTGCTGGAGAAGCCATAGCTGAAAAACTCCGAGCGATACAAGTACATCCCCAGCAGCATCATACCTGCCACATACCAAAGCATCGCCAGCGGCAGGATGAACATGTTCATGGTCGCCATCATCATCAGGTGTTGCAGCAGTTGATCGGGATAGCTGCCAACCCAGGGCGCCAGCATTTCCTGGAACTCTTCACTGGTACGGATTTGGTTAATGGATTCGATATCTATCTGAGAAAGGGCGGCCATGGACACCAGCGAAATACCGATAAACAGTGCCGAGCGGGCGCGCAGGGTGTGCATATCCGCGTTCAGATAACTGATGGCCAGCAGCGACGACAGGCCGTAAGTCAGCAGCACATCACCGGGCCAGATAAACACGCCGTGCAGCAGGCCGAACAGCATCAGTATTTTGAGCCGCCTTTTGATGGGAACAAAGGGGTTGTCTGTGGTGCGGCTGAAACTGGCGAATTGGATAGCCAATCCCACCCCGAACAGCAGGGTAAACAGCCCGATAAAGCGTCCTTCGAGGAACACCCGCGAAAACAGCTCAACGGCAGTATCCGTGGCCGCAGCCGGGTCGGTGGCGCCATAGCCAAACAGGCTGTTGCCCATAAACAGGATATTCATGAAAAAGATCCCGAGCACCGCAAGGCCACGGACGGCATCGATACTGGGGTTTCGAGTACGGCGAACTTCAGACATCCACTGTCTTCCATCAGGTTGATTAGCAAGGGAATCAGCCTAGCATGAAAACAAAATCGCGAGCCAGTGGCTCGCGATGATTTGTACGAAAGGCTACCCGTGTCAGAACATCAGCGCCTCAATCCAGTGTTTGTAGAGTGGGATCCCTATCAGCACGTTCACCGGAAAGGTAATGCCGAGGGAGGCCAGCATCGCCAGGCCGATATTGGCATCGGGAATCGCAGCGCGGATGGCGGCCGGTGCGGCAATGTAGGAGGCGCTGGCGGTCAGGCCGGCCAACACCAGCACTGTGCCCGCAGGCAGCCCGAGGGTGATGCCTGTGCCTATGCCGACCCAGGCGAGCACAAAGGGGACGGTGGCGGCGAATGCCAGCAGACGCCATTGTTTCAGCGGCAGCGGGATAAACACTTTGGCGGTAACCAGACCCATTTCCAGCAGGAACAGTGCGAGCAGGGTTTTAAATCCGCCCAGCAGCATAGGTGCCAGTGGCTCAAGACCGGCCGGACCGTACAGCCAGCCGATAAATACGCCACCGAGCAGCAGCACCACGCCGCGGCTGGTCAGCGCCTCATGCAGGATGTTGCCGCCCTGGGGCTTGCTGCCTGCTGTTGCATCTTGCTGGTTCTGGCTCAGCTTGCGGTGCAGCCAAAGCATGATGACGATGGCAGGTAGTTCCAGCAGCACCAGATACAGGGTGGTTTCGGGTCTCAGTTCCCAGCCTGCCGCTTCGGTTAGCGCCATGACCACCGCAAAGGTGCCTGCGCTCACAGAGCCGTAGTGGGCCGCGATACTGGCCGAATCTGAGGTGCTCAGTTTCACCAGCAGCCTCAGCACCGGAAACAGCAGCAGCGGGATGGCAAAACCCAGGCCGACCACGGCAACCAGTTCCAGCGGTTCCAGGGTGGCGGTTTGGCCGTGCAGCGACATGCCGCCTTTGAGACCCAGGGTCAGCATCAGCAAAATCGACAGGGTTTCGTAAATGGACTCAGGGACCTTGAGGTCCGATTTGATCACCCCGGCCAGCAGACCAAGGGCAAAAAAGGCAATAACGATATCCGGCATGACTGTCTCTCTTTATCCTCTGTTTCTGGTGCCACAGCTTGCATGGCTTGGTAAAAGACTCAGGTTCAGCGGATGGCGATTCTGCCTTGAATTGGTTATATTGAAAAATAAATTTTAAGTCAGTCATGTATAGATAAATATCTATGATCAATCCCCGACTCAAACACCTCAGCATGCGGTTGCTGGAAGTGTTCATTACTGTGGTTCGTCTTGGCAAGGTGTCGGCAGCGGCGCGCAGCTTGCACCTTACCCAGCCAACAGTGTCGTTGCAGCTGAAAAAAATGGCCGAGCTGGTGGGGGAGCCACTGCTTGAGAGCCGCGATGGCAACATGGTGCCCACCGAAGTGGGCGCGGAGGTATATAGGGCGGCCTGCGATGTGCTGTCGCGGCTGGATGATCTGGACAGCTACCTTGGCGGGATCCGCGAAGGTAGCTCCGGCCATATCCGCATTGGGCTGGTAACCACCGCCAAGTACGTGATGCCACGGATCCTGGGGCCCTTTTATCGCCGCTTCCCCGGGGTGCAGGTCACCCTGAGCATAGGTAACCGTGCCCACGTGCTGAATCGTTTTGAGCAGCAGGAAGACGATTTGTACCTCTTCAGTCACCCGCCGGCCGGTGAGCGGGTGTTGGCGTCACGGATCATTTCCAACCCGCTGAGGTTGATTGCACCGGCGGATCACTGGGCCGTGGGGCAAAAAGGCTTGAGTTTTGATGCTCTTAAGACTGAGCGCTTTATTATGCGCGAGCCGGGCTCGGCAACCCGGATGATGTTTGAAAGCTGGCTCAGTGCCCGAGGGATTGAGCTCAGTGACACCATGCAAATCGAGAGCAACGAAGCGATACGCCTCAGCGTGGCTTCGGGGCTTGGGCTGTCGGTCATTTCGGCCCATACCCTCAGCGAAGGGGACATGGGGCCGGAGAAACCCACGGTACTGGATGTGGCGGATTTTCCCCTGCGCAGCAACTGGTATCTGGTGGCTCGACGCGATAAGCGTTTGCCCCAGAGTGCGCTGCGGCTTATCCGTTTTATGGCCGAAAATCTGGGGGATTGTATCGACCCCAGATACGTGGCCGACAATATTGAGTCGCTGGATCAGGTGTTTACCCAAACCCGCTGATTCAGCATGCTCGTACTTTGGTTGTATAAGCCGGTGGCGACTATACTTCAGCGTGCAATCTTTGGCTCAGCGCCGCCATCGAGTCCTGCCTGAAACGGCAGCCCGCGCTTGCGCCGGTCCGTTTTGTCTCCATGTTGCCGTTTTGCATGCCATAACGCCGGAAACCCCAACCTGATGCGGATTTTAACGGGCTCAGGGACGCTTGGTCACGGACGTTTCACTTATCAGAGGATAGTGTTATGACCATCAAGAACCCCTTGCGGCACAGCTTGCCCTGCGTTCTGGGCTTGGCGTTGGCCGCTGGAATCACCCCTGTCCAGGCCGCCGACAATCAGGCATTGCTGGAGGATGCGCTCAGCGCCGCACCACCCACCCTGCGTGATAAGGTCACGGTAATGGATTGGCAGCAAAATGTGCTGCAACAGGGCAGCAGCAACTATACCTGTTTCCCCACGCCGCCCAGTTTAACCGGCAAGGCGCCCATGTGTATGGATGGTCCCTAGATGATGTGGGCCGATGCCTGGACCCATAAAAAGCCGTTTCAGGCCAAATCCATTGGGATTTCCTACATGCTGGGAGGTGACGGCGGTGCCAGCAATACCGACCCCTTCGCCGAAGGTAAAACGGATGATAATCAATGGATTGTTGAAGGCCCGCACCTGATGATTATTGTGCCGGATCCAGCCATGCTGGACAGCCTGCCCACTGACCCCTATGAGGGCGGCCCCTACGTGATGTGGAAGGGAACCCCTTACGCCCACATCATGGTGCCGGTGGGGGCACGAAAATAGCCTGTTGCCAACTTCCGAAACGCCCGCCATGGGCGTTTTTTGTGGCTGGATGACCAAGATATCTGCGATGAGTATCGACAAAGGCGGCTTTTTGCGGGTCGCTGTTTGGGCGCTTATTCGCCTGCCTGCACCGGCCTTTTCAGCAAGTGACGGGCACTGGGCTTCAGCTGCTCTGTGTGCAGGTTGATGATTTTGAAAACATAAATACACATGTATCTAACTTGTTGAAATTGTGTGATTTGAGATAGATCAATGCCACTGCTTTCTGCAATTGTGTTTTGCTTGCCCCTCCTCTAGAATGCGCCGCCCTTCAAGCCTTCCCAGCTTGGAGCAGGCACAGCAGATCCCGACCGTTGGCGTCAGCTTGCCGGCGGTTATTTTACTCAGGAGTTAACTATGTCCACCCCTCTGGCCAACCCCGCCCCCCTCGGGCTGATGGGCTTTGGCATGACCACCATTTTGCTCAATATCCACAATGCCGGTTTCTTTCCCATCGATGCCATGATCCTGGCCATGGGGATTTTTTACGGCGGTTTGGGGCAGGTGATCGTTGGCATTATGTGCTTTATGCGTGGTGACACCTTTGGCACCACAGCCTTTACCTCGTACGGCCTGTTCTGGCTCACCCTGGTTGGGCTGATTTTGATGCCAAACGCAGGCGTAGCGGCGAGCCCAGCGTCCTTTATGGGCTGGTATCTGGCGCTGTGGGGCGTTTTCACTGGCTTTATGTTTATCGGCTCGCTGCGTTATGCGCGCATCAAGCAGTTTATTTTCGGCTCGCTGACGCTGCTGTTTTTCCTGCTGGCGGCCCGCGACTTCACCGGCAGTGAACTGATTGGCACCATAGCCGCGTGGGAAGGCATTATCTGCGGCGCATCGGCCATTTACTTTGCCATGGCGCAGGTGATCAACGGTGAGTATGGCCGCACTGTGCTGCCGATTGGCGAGCTCAAGCCGAAGGCAACTGTGGTACCAGTGGCAGAGGCCAAAGCGGCCTGACGCGAGCTGAGCCCGCTATTGGGAGCAACTAAAAATGCCCTGTCATACAGGGCATTTTTGTTTTTATGGGGAATGATATGGTTCAGCTACCCACCTTTTTATAGGTGAACTCGAGTTCGCCGCCCTTGGTATTTTGCAGCACTGTCATTTCGCTTCCAGAAAGGCTCAGCAGCTTACACTTGCGGCTTTGAGATTTGGCTTCGGTTTTGGTCTTGCCGTTTGGCAACGCCATGGACTCGCTGTTAATTTGAATATGCAGCTGATCGCCAACCAGTTTCCAACTACCCTTCAAGGTAATGCTTGCCCCAAAAATACTCGCATTGCGGGTGTAGCTGCCATCGGCGGCAAAGGTATCAATAGCGTCGTCCATCATATCGTCCTGCCAACGCCCCACCAATTGTTTGGCATCGAAGGAGCCTTGAGGAGCTGTATCGCTGGCATCGGCCATCAGGTTTGCCCCAGGGCTGGCTTCATCTAAATCGGCTTCATCATCTACTCTGTTATAGCGGCTGCTGGCGCGAACCGGAGCTGATTTATCAGTAACTTTCAGTTCTTCAGCTTCTTCTGCCTGTGGCCGGTCGCCAAAGTGTACCTTGCCGTCTTTATCGACCCACTTGTAGACGTTTTCTGCCTGCGCGGCCTGGGTAAGGCTCAGGCCTAATATCAGTCCGAGCAAAGTGATCTGTAATCTCATGGTCTATTTCCCTATGTAACCAGCGGGCTATCTTCGCAGCTGATGGCAGCACAATGCAATCGGCTGCGAAGCGTTAATGGGCTATTTTTTATCAGAACGCAGTACCAGCTCTACCCGGCGGTTTTGGCTCTGACCTGCCTCGTTGGCGTTGCTGGCAACAGGGCTGAATTCGCCCATGCCATGGGCTTCGAGCTGCGCAGGCTTGATCTGATAGTCCTTCACCAGGGCGTTAACCACGGCTGCGGCACGTCGCTCCGACAGGCTGCGGTTGTAGGCTTTGTCACCCTGATCGTCTGTGTGGCCCACCACATAAAAATACAGTGCCGGATTTTGCTTGAGGTAATTTGCCAGCACTTCCAGAACCGGTTTGGACTCTGGCAGCATGCGGTCGCTGTCGTAGTCGAACAGCAGGCCTTCCAGGGTAGCCTTGCCGGTTTGGCTGATGGCATCGGTGAGGGCTTCGAGATTAATGCCAATCCGGTCGTCCTTAAGGCCGGTTTCTTCAATTACCTTGAGCTCGTTCCACAGCGCCCCGGAGAAGCCAAGGGTGTAGCTGGACACTGTGATGTCGCCTTCGGGGCGACTGAGGCGATACAGACCGTAGAACTGGCTCTCGTCGGTGCCATTGGAGACTAAGGGCTTTAGCGCATAGTAGAGCGAATCCTTTCTGCCACAGGCCTTGCCTTCGCAGCTGAAAACCTCCTGAAACCCGAGTTTTTTCAATGCGGCCACATAGTTGGCATTGACTTCAAACTCCGAGTAAGTGCGTGGCAGGCTGTAAGCGATTTGGGTCAGTTTGCCTTCCCGCGCCTCGGTCACGGCTTTGTTGTCGTTAAAACCTGTGAGTACCAGCGATTTGGCGTAGCCCTGTTGGGTGTATTCAAAAATATAAGCGCCGGGGAGGCGCTTCATCAGCGGATGGTCGGCGCTGTTGCGGGCGTCCTTTTTACTGTTGTCCGCCATGGTAATTTCAGTGGGCTGAGCGTTAAGCAGTGCTCCGTTTATCTGCACCAGATCCAATGGTTCGGGCGTCTCTTCCAACACATCGATTTGAATGTCGGTGCCATTATGCCAATTGGCGGCATAAAGCCCCACATAGATGGCACCATTTGGGCGGCTGAGCTTGGCTGACAGATAGTTCGGTTGGTATTTGCTGACCGAAAACAGCGGCGCAATCATGCGCTTGAACTTTTCATCGTTGCCACAGGTTTCCTCAGCACATTCAAACAGGATCTCGGCGCCCTGCTTTTGCAGCTCGGCCTTATAGTTGTTGATAAGGTGCTGCGGCTCGTAGCTGCGTGGCAGCTCAAAGCTGGTACGGCTAAGTACGCCGCCCACTTCGGTAAACCCAAATCCCTTGCCATCACCATCGGTGATAAGCCTGAAGGGGATGTAGTGGCGCAGCTCCTTCTTCGTCGATTGCACATCGGGCGGCGTGCTAAAAAGTTCGGCTGCATCGGTTGCCATGACCGGGGTAGCGCCAAGGCCCATCAGCAGGCCAAAGGCGAGGGAATATCCAAGGGTACGCATCCTTTTATATCCTTAGTATTATTTTGATTTACAATTACTTTTTATCAGAGCGGAGCACCAGTTCCACCCGCCGGTTCAGCCGCTGACCGGCTTCGTTGGCATTGCTGGCAACGGGGCTGTACTCGCCGTTGCCATGGGCGGTTAATTGGCTTAAGGGGATCTGGTATTGCTCGGTGAGCCGCTTTATCACTGCTGCCGCGCGGCGCTGAGACAGGCTCTGGTTATAGCCGTTATCGCCCTTATCGTCGGTGTGGCCGACCACGTAAAAATCCAGCTTCGGATGCTGCTTAAGGTAGCTTGCCAGTACTTCCAGTATGCCCCTGGACTCCGGCAGCATCTGCTCACTGTCATAGTCGAACAGCAGGCCTTCCAGAGTAGCCTTGCCGGATTGGCTAATGGCCTTGGTGAGGGCGTCGAGGTCAATGGCAACCCTGTCATCTTGCAGTACCGAGAGCTCCATCACTCGCACAGTGGTGTCGGCCGGCGTGCCATCGTAGCGGCCCTGGGCGTAGATATCGAAATAGAGGTCACCGCCAGAGTGGCTTAGTTTAAATAGCTGATAGTCTTGCCATTCATCGGTTTCATCATCCTGATGTAACCCCATGGCCTTTATCAGTGCTGCGTCGTCACCACAGGCTTTACCCTTGCAATGGAACACAGGCTCAGCGGCCAGCTTGTTGGCTGCGGCGGCGTAGTTACTGCTGATTTCAAACAGCGAGTATTCCTCGGGCATCCGATAACGGATCTCGGTGAGTTTGGCATCGAGTGGCCGGGTCTGATAACCGGCTGCAGATACACCCACAATCACAGGGACTTGGGTGAAATTGGTTTGCTTATAGCGGCTGATAAAACTGCCGTGCATGCGGCCAAGCAGCGGATGATCGGCCGAGTCCTTACTATCTTCACTGCGTCTGTCTTTTATCTCCACGGCTGTTGGAGCCTGCTGCAAAAACGCCTGATTTGCTTCAATCAGACCCAGTGGCTCGGGCATGCCCTCAAGGGTAACAAGCTGCACCTTGGTGTAACTGCCTTCACGATGAAAGGCATAAATGACGCTGTAAACATCCCCGCTGGCACCATTGAGCTTTGCCGCCACGTAGGCCCCCGGATAACTGGTATCTACGCTTATCCTCGGTGCTAACCGATCCCTTAGAGCATAGGGATCGCCGCAGGCTTGCTGCTGACATTGAAACAGGATTTCTGCATTTAGTTTTTTAAGCTGAGCCAGATAGTTATTGATAACCAGCTCCAGCGTATAGCTGTCTGGCAGCTCGAAACTCTGTTGGGTAAGTTTGCCTGACACCGGCAAAACCGAGAGCTTGCCATCATCAACGGCGGTAATGAGATCGAGCGGCGTAAAATGAATGCGTTTTTCTGCGGGATATTTGGCATCCGGGAAGGTGCTGAAAAGCGTACTGGCAGAGGCATTGAAGGCGGTAACAGCCAAAAATACAGCACTCAATAAAGTATTTTGTCCCATAAAAAATCCTTTTCAGCGGGCGAATCTTACTTTAGCGTATTAATTAAGAGAGCAGGATGATACGACAAAACAATTAAAATGTCCGCCTCTTGTAGTCGTAGTACCCAGTAGTAATTTTACCCCTGAGAAACGCAATATGGATATACAAACCCGTGCCAGCATTCACCTGGAAGGCGAGGGCTTCGACTTATTACCTGAGTTGAAACAACTTTACCTTGCAAATGGTGGGTGTTTACGAAAGGCGCTGCTAAACACGGACGAGCAACACTGTGTCAGAATTATTTTTGTTGACTGCACAGGTGGCAACAAAATTTCAACAACTCTAGCGCGTAAGCCATTAACAGCATATATCGCTATAGCCCAGCATCAGGACTTGGATACTGAGCTAAGCATATTGAGGGCTGGCTTTAATGGATTGATAATTAAGAAAAGTTCTTTGGTTATGCAGCTCTCAGCTATTGACAGTTTGATCCGTGGCGAAATGTATTTTTCCAGGAAGGCGATGTCATTGTTCATTACTGAAATGAACGATAATAGCGATGTTTTAGATGCCAGAGGTGTGTCCCTCGATGTGACCAAAAAGGAGCGCAGGGTGGTTGATTGCCTATTAAAAGGAATGAGTAACCTGGAGATTGCCGATACTCTGAATATTTCGCCTAATACTGTAAAAATGCACTTACAGAATATATACCGTAAAAATAATCTTAGAGGGCGGGTTCAGTTAATATCGTCATGCTAACGACCTAATTACTTAGGGTGTGTTTTACGGCTGTATAAATTGGGGCTGACTAGGTAAGAGGCGAACAATGGGTTAACCTGATTGGAACAACTCAACTGAAACAACTAGGCTGTTTTTTAGGTGTTGCATTGTTCCATCTTGAGGTAATCATTTCTTGGCCGCTTTACCCTCTCTTTTCAAAGCTGCCTGGTTGCAAAGGCACTTGATTGCACAGAGGTTTGGGTTGTAGGGAATACTTACTGGAATTAGCGCGCCTGCGCAGTACATGGAAGTGTGTTAAATGAATCGAATCCTCAAAGGGGCTTTCTTTGGCCCCTTATCTGCCTGCTTTGGCTCAAGGGCATCGAATGCTGCCTGGGCCCCGAGCTCACCTGTATGCCCCGTTTTCAGTATTGGAGTGTCGCGGCGATGAGATATTTTATCTTGTTGGCGGCTCTGTCTTTCAATACCTGGGCTGCGACTGATGACCAAACCCTTATTGAAGTTTTTAAACCCCGTTGCGATCAGGTGATGCTTGACCTTAAAGCCAAAGATGAGCAGGCCATCTTTGACCGATTATCCAATGCGGCAGTCATGGAACGAAGGGAAATCAGCCAAGAAAATGGTCGCTCGTAAAATCGCGCACTTTAATGTGATTAAAGCGCCATTGGAAAGTTTTACCTTGGATGTTTCAAACTCTGGAATCATGCCCTTGCCCAAGAAACTTATGCAACTGTATCCCAATGCCACCAGAATGGTGAGGATTAAGTATAAGTATGAGGTCAAATCCGTTGGGACTTACTCTTGTAACTGGTTTGAGTCTGAAGGTAACTGGTATTTCTATGAAATATAAGATGTTTGGATTTGCCCGCTAGCGCCATTTTTACAAGTAATCCGCGCTACCGGTGGTGCTTTAAAAGGATAAGTTTTTTAACAACAGGAAGTGAAAATGATGAAGTTGAAGTATGTTTCTTTGGTCGCAGTTGTTCTGGGTCTTGCAGCCTGTTCTTCCACTGAGCCGGCGCCTCGGGTGGCGCAGGAGAAAAAGGTTGCCATTGACGGCGTTGACCTGACCTTCGGTGGCAGTTTCGATGAGCGCAAAAACTTGCTGGTGCTTAAGGTTAATGGTGACCCCATCATGCAGGGCTCTTTCCCTCCATACACCCCCACCCAGAACCTGAATGCCAAATACAAGGACATGAATATCAAGGGTAACTGCTACTTTGGCTCTGTACTTGGTAAGCAAGGCGGCGCCTTCGGTGCCATCGCCGGTGCCATTCAATCCTCCAAAAACAGCACTGCGGACAAGTGCGAATTGGTGGTGAACGGCAAGCAGGTTGAAAATCTGTACTTCTAACCGCAGTTTGTGATGCGGATAGCCGGAGGGCTTCCTCCGGCAGCACCTTTTGAGAGAAATGGATTAGGGCTTTATCGCCCAACAGGAAGTCTTCATGAATCCCCCAGATTTTCGCCTGACGGCCATAGCGGCCGCTACCCTTATGTTGTCCGCCTGTGGCGGCTCCGATACCGATGCCCCCGACGCCATTGAGCCAAACCCTCCTGTAGAGTTTGCGCATGAGCAAGTGGGCACAGCCAGTTTTGCCGGGGCTTTGGTTGGTGCACAGGTTTGCGCAGATCTTAATTTCAATGCCAGCTGCGACGGCGGGGAGCCCAGCGCTACCACCGATAGCGATGGTGCTTTTACCCTGAACTGGCAAAGCAGTAATGAAACAGAAGCATATCAACTGGTTGCAGTGCTGCCGGTGGCAAGCGCCGTTAAACAGCCGCTGCGGCTGGCAATGCCATCGTCTGTGGGGGCTGCAAAGGCTTCTGCCGCCGGCACACGCACCAGTTTGCTCGCCCATAGCAAGCATAGCGGTACTATTAATCCGCTGACCGATCTTGAAGCCAGGCGGATGAATGCTGCTGGCAGTGATGATAAGGCCGCTGTTGAAGCGCGCCTTGGGTTGCTTCTGCCCAGTATTTTCACCGTTTCTGCCACCAGCCCTTATCAAATCACCGCAGCCGACACGGCCAAGCCGGAATTTAAAGACGCGTTGGCGCTGCTGGACCATATTGAAATGCTGATAGATGGCCAGTTACCGCAAATACTGGCGGCTGAAGAAGTCATGTTTGTTGGCAAAAGTCTCTTTACCGGTCTTGCCGATGAGGCTGGCCTGAGTGTGACCGATTGGCTGGCGAGCGATCCGCTGAACCTGCGTTATCGGGTCAGCGATGTGCTTAAAAATCTCGGTTATATCAGTTCGCCAATTGACGAGCGGCTGATGTCTGAGGCCAATTGGTCTGAACTTTTGGACAACGAAAGTGATGATGACGGCGACAGCCATTTGCTCAGTATCGCCCAACTGGGGGATACCAAGGTGGTTGAACTGCGCGCGGGCGCCGAAGCGAACGGGCTTTGGTTGACCCTAATCAACGGCCAGCTTATGCGGACCACTTTGGATGGTAATGAGTTGGCATCTGAGTGCTGGAATACCGAGCTTTCCCGCTGGGTTGGGGAAGAGGGGGCCCAAGGGTATCAAATGCCTGAACCAATTTTTCAGGACAACCGCCTGACCCGGGTGTATGAAGGAACCATGGTAGCGGTTGAGACCACAGTGGATAAATTCCGCAGCGATGACAGTGAGTTCCAAACCCTGATAGCAGCTTTGCCGCCTGAGCTTAAACTGGGCTCGCTGGACTGGCCAAATACCGTTTATCGTCTTAATTACCATCAAACCGCCGATGTGCTGTGCCGATCGCAAGGGGCTATCAGCTATCCCTTTACCGTTGCTGCGGCCGAGATTAACGGCGAAGCTATAGTGGCGGCCTTGTGGCCTTACGAGTTTGCCGATGGGTTATATGAAATCCAGGGTGATGATGAGTTTGTGATAAAAGATGCCATGGGGCCGGGTGAAGATATCGGCTATCGCTGGGCACTTGATAACAGTGTGGCGGGTAAAACCCTGGTGCATCTGAAAACCATCAGTGGTGCGCCTGAGCAGGCATTATCCCTGGATGAAGGCGAATATTGGCTGGTAGAAGCGGGCGTAATCGGTGAAGTTGATCTGAACAAGGCATTTAATACCGAGACGCTTAATTGGTTGTGGTTAAGTTATGACCCCGCCTTTACGCCTGTCATCCGTGCTCATCTGAACGGCTTGTAATTTAAAGGCGCCTTACTTCAGGCGCCTGATTTTCATTGAAGTGTGGAAAATAAGGATGCCAGCGTTGAAATCGAATCATGAACATTCAATTCCCCAGACACTGGTCATCAGGGCTTTGGCTGGCATTCTGCTGCTGTTGGCGCAGTCCACATCGATGGCAGATGAGGGCAAGGCCCTTTTAGGCGCTATGATGGATACCTTGCCCAAGGCAAATGAGTTAGAGCTTGCCCGCAAACGCATGGCTGAAACCCATATCGAACGCCCCTGGGACATTTTTGAAACCAGTTGTCCTTATAAGGAACTCAGCGGAACCGAGGAAGAGGAAGAAGAGTTCTTCTACCGCTGTCAACGTTGGAATGACTGCGCTGCTGCAGGCGGTTCGGCCAGTATCTACGCCGAGGCATTCTTTCAAAACCACCAAAGAGCGCCCAAAGATCAAGTGCCATGGGAATCTTATCGCGATGGCAGCATGTTTTTGCTGGAAGCGGCTGACTTCGAAAGGGTTACCGGGCATTTAAGGCAACATGCGCTTAAGTCTGCCGAGGAAAACTGGCGCCTGTTTGAGGGGCGGGATGCGACCGAGGCCAGTGATTTGGTAGAGAAAAGCTTCTGGCAATGGTGCTCAGCAGAGCCTTTGGCTTTATGGAAAGCCGAATACCAATAGCCCCTGAGTATGCCTTTGGGCATTGCAATATCAAGGATGACACTATGCCAAATCGCCCTCCCACTTTCGCTACGCTGGCATTCATGCTGCTGGCGGGCACTGCTTTTGCTGCCGATCGCGATGCCTTGATTGCCGAGTTTGATGCCAGCACTGCGCCTTTGGTGCGCCAGAGCAAGGCCATTGAGCATGGCTGGGATGACAAAGCGTTTCGTAATGGACTTGAGCGTCACAATGGTGATGCAACAGCGCTGCTGCGGGAGGGTTGGGTCAGCCGCTTTTTGCAGGATGCCAATGCCCAGCAGCAGTTGGCGCGTCAGTATCGCGCCCATCTTGGCAGCATGATTGCCGCTATGCCGGCTGGCAGCCATTGCAAAAGTCAGGCCCCGCTTACCCAAATGGATACCGAACTTGCGGCCATTGATGCCTATATTCAGCGCCTCCAGGGCTATCAGGGGCTAAGCAGTCTGGAACAAGCTTATCCGGCGGTAATGGATATGAATATCAGCCACGCCCGGGTAGTGTCGGTCATCTCCCTTGGTGCCACCTTCAGACATTGCGTGCTGCTGGATGAGGCGCCTGCGCTTGCCAGGGGGCTCAGTGGTGAGGAAGGTGATGCCCTTGCCATCAATCTAATTTCCACATTGGCCGCAGAGGATATGTCTGCGCTGATGGCCGAGGCAGGCCAGGGCGACAACGCCGAAGTGCTGGCGGCGCTGATGGCAGCACAAGCCGGGCAGATGCCAGCCGATGATAAGACCAACGCCTCAATAGCCAAGCCCTTGATAGCCCAGCCCTTGATGGCCAAGTCTTTGACGGCAGGGCCAGACGCTGCCGGGCAGAACACTCAAGGCACAGACAATAATACCGTCGCAGATAATACCGTGGCAGATGCGCCGCAGGCGCCCTCTGGTTCGGCTGCTTCACCTCAGCCAGTCAGTGCAGTGACGTTTACGGATGCTGCGCTGGGCGGCTGCATTAAGGAGGCTGCCAGGTCGATGTCAGTGACCATGACGGACGAACTTGAGTTGCTGCGATGCGATTTGAGCGGAAAATCAGTCAAGCTCGCGGATTTACGCCAGTTTCCTGCCTTGTCGATGCTGGCGCTGTCAAATGCCCACATCGACGACCTCACGCCGCTATCAGGTATCGATAACCTGATTTTGTCGAACGTCACCCTGGCTGGTTTCAAGGGTCTTCACGATGTCAGCAGCATACAGCTTGCCAATGCCGACGTTAGCGACTGGCTGAGTCTGACAGCGCTAAAAGGTACAACTGTGAGTATCAAGTCCGGCAATTGTGACGACCTGGCTGCTCTCGATGGTCGGGACGATCTGGTGCTTATTCATAAAGGGCTTGATAGCCGCGAGCTCGCCGGGCGCATGGCGCGCTCGGAGCAGTCGGGTGTGGCGACTGTCATGACCCGCTGTAGTTTCGGGGCCGCAAAGCTGGCAGAGCTGCCGGGAGGGACCAAGCGGTGAACCAGTTCCAGTCAGGCCCAGCGGCCGCCGATTTGAATATTCAGGTATTGGGACCCGGAGCACGAATGCACCTTAAACGCAGCCGCAGCGGCGAGCTGTACCTGCGCAGCGAGTGGCAAATCAAAGCAATAACCTTTGGGGTGATTGCCTTGGTGCCCATGGCTTCGTCTTTGGTCATGGCGCTGGTGCTCGATGGCAGTGAGGCACGCATGTATGGCGTTATTGCGCCGCTGCTGTTGCTGCTGGCTCTGGGGCTGCTTGGATTACGTGAACACTGGGTGTTTCGCACTGATGCGCTGGTGCGCGAGCGCAGCTTTTACGGCCTGTCCACCAGGGTAAAGCAGCGCTGGCCCATGGCCGAGGTGCAACTGGTGGCCGAGCCTATTGGCGCCCTTGGAAAGGGCTGTTGGCTCAGTCTTTATGCCGGAGAATCCAAAGCCCGTTACAGCATAGGCGAGCAGGCCCAAACGCAGGCCCTGGTGCGGGCGCTGGCCCAGGCGACCGGTGCCAAAGGGTTCGAGCGGATAAGCCGCTGGCCCGAATTGTGCCCGCTGGCAGCAGCTGAGGCGGATATCGGCTCGTCAGCATCTGTGGCCGCTTGCTATGTGGGGGAAGGTCCACAGTCTGGTCAGTCCCTTGCCTGGCGCGCCGGTTCCCTGTGGCTGCTGCTGTTGCCGCTTCCGCTGTTTTTTGCCCTCGGTTTTGCACTGATGTTGCTTGGCCACTGACAAGAGCGAATACCTGTATGAAATGGACGTCAGAGAATTCGGCCCAAGGTCGCCTGGAACTTGGCAGTCGCGCCGCCTTGTTGGTGGTGGGGGCGATACCGCTTATCCCTACGCTGATTTTTGGACTGCTGGGGTTTGATGGTGATACCGAGCGGGTACTGATTTGGGCGGTGGCGGCAAGCTTGAGCTGGCACTGTCTGTTTGCCCGGCATCAGATTGTTCTCGATAAGGGCAAAGGGCTGCTCACCCGGCGGATAAGCAGCCTGTACCCGATTTGGGTGATGCAGCTAAAGCTCAATGATATTCAGGGTTTTATGGTGGCCAACGGCCTTAGTAGCCGCCGCTGCGTGCTGATTGCCCTGTGCAAAAATGGTGAGCGCGTTGAGCTGCTTTCGGGCCACAAATCCACCATGTTAGCGGCAGGGAACCAGCTGGCCGACTTCAGCGACAAGGCGATTGCCGAAGGCTGAGACGCCAGAGTATAAAATGTACGTTTTTTATTCTTTGCCCTTGACGGCAAATGTGTTTAACATTTGCGCCACAAAAATAACAGCCTGACGAAAGTACGAGTAACGGGATAATGAACAAGGGACAAGGGATCACCTTTATTGGCGCCGGCACCCGCCTGGAAGGCGAGCTGACGCTGGAAAGCGCCGCGCTGGTTTCCGGCGAGCTCAGAGGCAAAATCAGCTCCGCCGGACAAATCAAAATTGAGCCGGAAGGGTTGATTGATGGCGAACTGAATTGCCACGAACTCAGAGTTTGCGGCACCTTTCGCGGTAAGCTGCGCTGCCAGAAACTCACCATAGTCCACGGTGGTGTGGTCGAAGGTGAAGTGGCCAGCAATCAAATGGAAATTTTCGACGGTGGCCAGTTTGTGGGCAGCCGCACCCGTGGTCCGGATGCAGTGGATATGCCCATGCCGGCCAATGCCGTGTTGCCACAGGAAGGTGGCAAGAGCCATCTGAAGTTGGTTGTGGGACTTGCCGCCGCCATTGGTATTGGTTGGCTGGTGGTGGCCAAAACGCCGCTGATTGCCAATATCAGCCACAGCTTACAGACGCTGAGTGCATCCAACACGGACGCCGGTGATGAGAAAGCCAGGGCCGTACTCGATAACCTGATTGCCACCGAAACCTCGGCAGGTATGGCTCAGAGTGATGCATCGCAGGCGGGGATTGTGCTTGAAGCTTCCGGCTCTCTGCCGGCAGCCGGTTATTTTGCTGAAGACAGCGAAGCCATGGATGCTGCCAATGCCATGCTGCTGGAGCAGTCCTTCAGCGAAAACAGCGCCGCCGATGCTGATGCCGAAGCAGAACAGGGCTTGCAGCCTCAGCCTTCGGAAGGTGAAACCGCAGACAGTGCGCAAGAAAGCACTGCTGCCGACAGTCTTGCGACAGGCGCTGCCGCCAATGTGACTGGCAGCGGCACTGTGGTGGTAGATAGCGACGCCAGTGCAGTTGGCACCCAGGGCGCAGCCGATGTACCTGTGAATGCACCGGTTAATCGCATGTAAGCCATTGTCTTGTCGAGTAAAAACGCGGCCTTTAAGCCGCGTTTTTTATTGCCATGATGCGCTTTATCAGTGCAGCAGCGCCTGCTGGGCGTGAGGTTTTAAGGCCAGCACATCGCACCTCAGTTGATTCAGCAGTTGCTCCGAGGCACGGCCTTTTAGCGAGCTCAGTAAACTGGCGTGTTCACCTGCGCCCATGACCACCAGATTGCTGTGCCAGCGGCGGGCGGCTTCGGGCACCATGTCGTCGGGCAGGCCTGCGGCCAGATGCAGGCGTTTATCCTCCAGCGCCAACGGCTCGGCGGTTTGCCGCAGTCGTCGCCACTGCTCGGCAACCCAGGTGTGATGATTCAAATCTTTGTTTTCAAACGACACACTCAAATCATGCGCCTGATAGCAGGTCAGCAAATGCAGCTCCATGCTAAAGAGTTTGGCCAGTTCATCTGACACATCCAACAGCTGGCGATTGAATTGACGATGGGGGTCGCTCTCTTCGTCTACTTCCAGCGCCGTCAGTAATTTACCGTCGTTTTCCCAGGGCTCGCGGCTGACAAACAATACCGGCAGCGGCGCCTGTTGCAACAGCAGCCAATCATCGGTGTGGCTGAATTCACACCTGAAGGTGGAGTATTCGTGGTGTTCCAGGATCAGTAAGTCGTATTCGTTGTGTTCGAGCTCATTCAGCACTGCATTGGCCAGGGTGGCGGCATGGCAGTGTTTGAGGATCAGATGCAGGTCTTTGTCCGGGTAGCTGGGCTGTTTTTGTCGCTGATGGCTGATGCCGGGCGCCATCATCAACAAGTGCTGTAACCATTGACTGATAGCCGCCTGCTTTGGGAGCTGAACCCTGAGTACCGTAAGGTCTGCATGGCTTTGATTAGCAAAGTGAATTGCTTTTCTGAGCGCAGGCTTGGCGTGTAGCCCATCGTCGGTGGCAACGAGGACCCGTGAAAAATGACACATTTGGATTTCCTCTGTGGTGGCTAAATTTCCCTTTCAGGCAATTTTAGTGTGCTGCCACCAGCCTGACTAAATACCCTTTTGGACTTTTAGCCCTTGCCCATAGCGGGATTCGGTCTGTTTGAGGATACAAATTGGTGTGCATTTTGCCGTATGGTATTCCATTTGGGGTTGGTGGCTTTTTAAGGAATATTCTCGAGCACTTCTATCTGCCAATCGGGGAGTTTGGCGCCAAGATCGGCGCGGATCACGCTGGCATCGCCTTTGACCACAATCAGCGGCGCCTGACTGAACACCAGCCGGTTGAACCCGGCCAGAGCAGGGCGATTCAGCAAGGTGCCCGCAGCCTTTGGCTGCGATTGCCCCCGCTCCAGTGCATCCAGCCAATCAGCCAGGGCGGCACCCGGGCTGTCGGCCCTCAGTATGCGCTGTCCGGCCAGATAGCTTTGCAGCGCATTGAGCTCCTCTGTGCCCGCGTCGTCTTTTGCCAGCAGTGCCAGGTGGTCAACAATGCCGCGCACGAAAGCGCCGCTGCTTTCATTGGCGCTGGCACCGTAAAACTTGAGGGTGCGGCTTAGTGGGTTGTCGATGCAGCTGCCGTACACGCCATAGGTCAGGCCTCGCTGGCTGCGAAGATCGTAAAACAGCCTGCCACTTTGACTGCGGCCAAGGAGTGCGGCAGCCGCCTTGCAGCTGCTACTGTCGCCTGAGGGGCTAAGGCCGTAGCCGATGCGGACCTGGGCCTGAACCTGTCCGGGGGCGTCCAGCAAATAGAGGCGTTTGCCCGATTGAGACAGCGGGGTCAGCAGAGCTGGCTTATCGGGCTCGGCGTGGCGCTGTGGCGGGGCAATCATTTCCGCCTGAGCACGGAAAGAGTGAGGCGCATTGTCATCCTGGGTCGCTGCGCTATGACTGAGTAAATGGGTTTGGGCCTGCGCCCGGAACGCCTGCAGGCTTGCGCTCAGCTCATCCAGGTTGCCATCAAAAGGGCGGTTGTAGCCAAGATACGGGTGGCCTTCACCCAGCACCTTTTGCGCCCACAGCCGGTCGATATCGGCGCCGGTGAAGGCATCTATGTGACGCGCAAGCTTCTGTTCCCGCACGATACGGTTAAAGTCGGCGCTGGTCATTTGGCAAAGACCGTCCATCAATGCAAGTGCCCGCTGTTTAAGTACAGCTGCCGAGTCACAGCGGCTTGAGAAGCTTAAGCTGTGCAGCCTTGCCACAACGACAAGGTTTTCGGCGCAGGCGTCGCCATTCAGTGCGGCATGCCTTGCTTGGGCGTTCAGGGCGCGGGCAAGCAAGTCGCCGTGGGCCAGGGTGCTGCCTGGGCTAACCAAGATGAAATGGGCAGCCTTTAGGCGAGCATCGACGGTGACTGCGCCCTGTTGGCGGATGCCTGAGCGCATAAGAGTTTCAGTTTGTTGCTCGTCAAGCGGCTCAGCGCCAATTTGTGGAAATGGTGGCAGCCCGGAAACTGGCTTGGTCTGACGGTCACTGCTGGCATCGGCCAAGCCGGTTTCGATGGCAAGATTGGCGCTGCCGCCGGTGTTGGCAAAGTCGGCCAGCGTAGGCGCTGCCACCGGCTCAAAGCTCAGCTGGGTTTGTTGGCAGCTGCAAAGCAGTGGCGCTGCTATCAGCAGCACAGCTGTCTGCAACGTCCGGAACCCCGGCGCCCGGCGCGGATTCACAAAAGCGTTCACAGTGCCAGCTCCTCTAGTCCATCGGCCCAGCCATCCGGCAGCCATTCCAGCAGCCCCTTGCCAAAGCGGGTATGCCAGGCGGGCAGCAAATCGAGTCTCACGGTATGGCCATTGAAATACTGCTCGGCCACCCGCTGTAAATCGGCGGCCGTGACAGATTCAATTGCCCGCCACGGCGCCTGCAGCGGGCTTGGGTTGTCTGCGGCTGGGGTGGCGGCGAGTTGCTGCGCCAGCAACTCATCCCGCTCGAGTCGCTGCTGGTACTGAGTCAGCCACAGCGATTTAAGCCCGCACAGTTCTGACTCGCTCAGCGGCTTGTCTGCGGCGGCTTGAAGCAGTTGGCCAACGCCCTTTGCCAGCGTGTCCAGGCTGACCCGCGCCCTTGGTACCAACACCAGATTGGTCATACCGTGCAGGTCCATGTCCAGCGGCAGAGACTGGCTGAACATAGTTTGATCCCCCTTGATGCCGGCGCGCTCAAGGCTGGATGCAATGCGCTGAAACAGCTGCAGTTCCAGCAGCCGAATGGCAGCAGCATCCGGGTGGCTGCGACCGACCGTGTGCCAGGCGAGCAGCAATCCAGGCCAGGGAGCGCGTTCATCCACCACTTCGCCATGGCTTGCAGGCCTTGGCCGCCAGAGCGGGGGTTCCGAGGCGGTGGCGTTGTTGCTGACGTTTGGGCTGGCATTGTCGCCGGTGTCAGAGTCAATTTGATTACTCCAGTCGCCAAAGTACTGCTGCACCAGGGCGCCTGTGTTGTCCGGCAGTTTACCTGTCAGAGCGAGGGTCATGGCGGCAGGACGATAATGGCGGCGGTGAAATGCCTGTAAGTGCTCGGGCGTGGCGGCCTGAATATCGGCTTTGGTGCCAATAATCGCATGGCGGTAGGGGGTATCGGCTGCCTGAGTGAGCAGGTATTCCATTGCAGCGCGAAAATAAGGCTGGTTATCAATGGTCTGTGCCATTTCCGCAAGGACAGTTTTTTGCTGATTGAGCACCGCCTGTTCGGAAAGCTCGGGGCGGGAGAAGCGGTCGCGCTCCAATGCCAGGCTGAAGCTTAGCCCTTCGGCGGGAATGCGGCTGTAGTAGCGGGTATCATCAAAACTGGTGCTGGCATTGAAACTGGCGCCCATGGCATTCATCAGCTTGCTGTAATCATCCCCCGGCGCCAGCGCACTGCCTTTGAACAGCAGATGCTCAAAAAGATGCGCCCAGCCGGTTTGCCCGACCAGTTCGTGGCGCGAACCCACCGCGAAGCGGCTCGCCATGGCGATGCTCTGCTTGCCTTCGCGGGGCAGCAGATACAGACCCATGCCATTCTCCAGTTGGCTGTAGCTGATGGCCTGGTCCAGTTGCCTGAGGTGGCTGTCGTCCAGGCGGCACTCGCCTGCATGTGCGGCAACGGGCACAGCTAGCAGCATGGCCAGTGGCATGGCTGGCAGGGATGTCGGCAACAGCGGGCGAAGGCGGCCAAGCAGGTTCATGGTTGTTATTTCCAAGCCAAGGGGCTGTTTATCTTTTGAGCTGATTTTGCAGCGGTTTGTGGGTTCTTTATACAAGGCAGAGGGTTTGAAAGGTAGTTATTCTACCTCATAAGCCGATAACGCCGTAGAAAGGACCCACAAACGCTGCCCGAAGGGTTCGGCTAAAAGCGTTGTACTCTGTGTTGAGCGCTCCTTGCTTAGGATTCTGGGCGGCAGAGCACTCACCTTGATTAAAACGCTTTTGCATCGAACAAAATTTAACCGCGAAAGATAAACAGTCCCTAGGCATGTCATTCAGTTTTTCATCTTTGCTGATATGATGGCAAGGCTTCCCTTTTCGCCTTTTGTAATTGCAAGGATGTGTTCAATGAGCCGCTCCCCTTTCGAGTCTTTTGTCTGGCACAGCGAGATTTTCGAGTGCAACAGCACGGATATCAGCCGTTTTTACGCCTTGTTGGAGCAGGAAAAGACCCGCCTGGGGTTGAGTGCCAAAAAACTTGGCAGTGCCGGAGGCCATCCACTGTGGTTGATGCAATCGCCCGGACAAAAAGCGGGACTGCCAAACCTGCTCATCAGCGCAGGCTTTCACGGCGAAGAGGCTGCGGGCCCATGGGGGCTGCTGTATTTATTGTCGCAGCTCGACGCCAGTTTGTTCGAGCGGGTGAATCTGAGCCTGCTGCCACTGGTGAACCCCACGGGCTTTGCCAAAGGGCACAGGTTCAACGAGCTGGGCGAAAACCCCAATCGTGGTTTCTTCGTTGAAAACGGTAAGGCCAAAGCGGGTGACGATACGTCTTATGAAGGCAAGATTTTGCTGGAACACGCCCATCTGCTGCAGGTTGCGAGCCGCGATGGCATTCTCACCTGCCATGAAGACGTGCTGCTGAAAGACACCTACGTGTACACCTTCGAGCCCAGCCAGGCGCCGGGCCGCTTCAGTCATACCCTGCGGGATGCGCTTGGGCATTACTTCCCGATTGCCCAGGATGGCAGCATTGACGATTGCCCGGTGCGTGACGGGGTAATCTTCAATCACTTCGATACCTCGTTCGAGTCTTTCCTGGTGCGCAGCGGTGCACGTGTTGGCTGCTGCAGTGAGACCCCCGGGCAGCAGAATCTGGATCAGCGTATTCTCGCCAATGCCGCCGCCATGGGCGCATTTTTGGATATGCTGGCAGCGGCTGAATGATACACGTGATACTTGGTCTAAACCGGTGGGGAGTAGAGTGTTGAGTGCCTTCATTAAGCATCGGTAGCCGCGAAAGACAATGGTCGGCAGATGTTATCTCAGCCAGAGGTGCTTTTGACCTACACTCTATTTGTTGCTTGTCCCATGATTAGCGTGCATATCAGCGCAGATTAAATTTCCAGTTTTTTGCGGAGGTTTTTGCTGGCATGTACTTAGAGAGATGTTTACGATAGATTGAGTTCACAAGAGTTTAACAATCAGTTGCCGCCGGGTTGGTGGCACTTACAACTACAGGGAGAGTTCCGTTGAATATTGATGCCACTTTAGCAGGCCTGGTTATCTTGGTCTTCGCGCTGCTCATGGGCGCTGTGAGTTATTACCTGGGCTGCCGTAAAACTCAGACCCCGATTTTGACTGCTGTTTTAGGTATGCTACTTTCACTTATTCCTCCTTTAGCATTGATTTTTGTAGCGGTATTGGTGTTTAAAAAGGATGTGAACGTAGCTGGATGTAGTCACTAAGTGACAGATTTTAAAACAAAAAGCCGCCCAAGGGCGGCTTTTTTGTTATCCAGCAATCCGCATCAGGGATTGATGCGGGTTGGCATGCCGGTGCGCTGCTCGAGCAGACGTTTGAGCACGAAGGAGTTGGTCTCTGCGTGGGCCACAAAACGGGTGATGTTGGCAGGCAGTGACAGGGGCACAGGCGTGGCCGAGTCAAACTCTTCCTGGGTGCGTGACAGCGGCTGGTGCACTTCAAGGTAGCGGGCGCCGTCGGGCTCTTCGGTGGCCTTGATAGGCTGATTCACGAATTGCACCCGAGTGCCCACGGGCACGCTGTTGAACAGGTGTTCGATGTCGGTGTCACGCAAACGCACACAGCCCTGGCTTACCCGCAGGCCGATACCGAAGCTGGCGTTGGTGCCGTGAATTGCGTAAAGGTTACCGATGTAGAGCGCAAATAGCCCCATGGGGTTATCCGGACCGGCCGGCCACACCGGTGGCAGGGTCACACCCTTGGCAGCATATTCTTTCCGAATGCGCTCGGTGGGAGTCCAGGTTGGGTTGGCGCGCTTGCGCTGCACCTTGGTGACCCAGTTTTCCGGGGTATCGCGACCCACCTGACCTATGCCGATAGGCAGCACTTCGACGATGTTTTTACCCTTGGGGTAATAGTACAGGCGCATCTCGGCGATGTTGATCACTATGCCTTCGCGGGGGGCGTCGGGCAGGATCAACTGATGGGGAATAATCAGGGTGCTGCCGGGACGTGGCAGGAAAGGGTCTGCCCCGGGGTTGGCTTCCATGATGTTCGACAGCCCCAGTTGGAACTGGGCGGCAATGTCTTCGAGGGTGCGCTTGTCGTCCGGCACCACATAATACTGAATTTCGCCCACCAGACGGCTATCTTTGGCCGGCAAGGGATAGACAACCGCCAGCGCCGCCTGGCACAGACCGGTGAGTCCAATAAATACGGCTAACTGTAAAAAACGCTTCATTAAATTCATCTGACTCTTTGTTGGCATTCGCTCTGTCCTGAGCCTGCGACTCGCCTGTTTTCGCTCCGTGGCAAAGCTGGCATCCTCATAGAATTCGGCCAGAATTTCAACTCTTATTTGAACTCTGGCCGCAATCACTATTTTAAGCCAAGGCGGCGTGCCAGCCGGTGCAGGTTGCCGGGATCCAGTCCCAGCGCCCGAGCGGTGGCAGCCCAGTTGCCCTTGTGGGCATTCAGGCAGGATTGGATATAGCGCGCCTGAAATCCATCGGTCGCTTCTTTCAATGCCTTACCTTCAAATTCGGGCTCGGCGGCCTTGCTGCCAAGGCTCTGGGGGGATACAGGCGCGCCGCCAATTGCCAGCATCTGTGGCAAAATCAGTACTTCCCCTTGCTCCGATGCCGCCCGCGCCAGGGTGGCTGCGCGTTTGATTACGTGTTCAAGCTCGCGCACATTGCCGGGCCAGTCATGCTTTTTAATCCGCGACAGCGCTTCGGGGCTAAGGCGCAGCACCGACAGCCCCAATGACTTGCGGCTTTGCTCAAGAAAATGACCGCACAGCGGGCCAATATCTTCCACCCGCTCTCTGAGCGTTGGCACATGCAGCGGAAACACGCTCAGGCGATGGTACAAATCGGCCCGAAAGCGCCCCGCCAGCACCTCTTGCTTTAAATCCTTGTTGGTGGCGGCGATGATGCGCACATCGACCTTGAGGCTTCTGTCATCGCCAATACGCTGCACATCGCCATATTGCAGCACCCGCAGCAGCTTGGCCTGCAGCCCAAGGGGCAGCTCGCCAATTTCATCCAAAAACAGGGTGCCTTTGTCGGCGGTTTCAAACTTGCCGCTGCGATGGCTGATGGCGCCGGTAAAGGCGCCTTTGACGTGGCCGAAGAGTTCGCTTTCGGCCACCGATTCGGGCAGGGCGGCGCAGTTCAAATACACCAGCGGCTTGGCGGCGCGGGTACTGGCCTGATGGACCGAGCGGGCTACCAGCTCTTTACCTGTACCGGTTTCGCCGAGAATAAGCACGCTCAAGTCGGTACCTGCCACCGCGAGGATCTCCTGGCGCAAGCTTTCCATGGCGGCGGCATTGCCCACCATCGGCTGGCTGTCATCGGTGGTTTCACGGCTGGCGGGTCCAAGCAGGGATACCCGTTCAAGCTTGTCGAGCAGCAGCGCATTCTTGAGGGAGGCGGCGCTCAGCGCCCCCAGAGCACGCAGATCCATCAGCCCCAGATTGTCGAATTGCTCGGGGGAAAAGGCATCCAGCGTCAGCGCGCCAATCAGTTTCTCGCCATCGAACAGCGGCAGACCGATGCAGGCGTGCACGTGCAGGCGGTCGTCCTGATTGGGAATGAGGCCGTCGTAAGGGTCGGGCAGTTCGCTGTCGGCGGGGAAGCGCACCAGATCGCCGGCGCGGGCGATAGCTTCAAGTCGGGGGTGATCGTCAATGGCAAAGTGGCGCCCGGCCACGTCTTCGGCAAGGCCTGCGGTGGCAAGCGGCACAAAGTGACGGTCGCGAAACTCCAGCAGTGCGGTGGCATCGCAGCCAAGATTGGTTTTCACCGTATCGACCAGGCGGGCAAAGCGGTCGCGATGGGACAGACCCGAGGTGATATCCAGGGCAATACGGGTAAGCAGGGTTTGACTTAAGGACATGGGCGTATGCTGACCCTTGGGGAAAAGTGTGTCTGTCAGCATACGCTTATCATTCTGAATTGTCATTTTGACAGGGAGCGCACTGGGCGCCCCCATTGTCTATTTGACCAGTGTTGATGGGTTGAGTTTAGGTTTTGTTTACCTGGCTCAGGCTTTGTCAGGCTGTTACCGGGCGGGTTGCCGCGGCTTTTTTACCGGCAAAGGCTTTGCGAACAACATCCCAAAGGAACATGGCCAGCAACATGCCGCCGAAGGCAAAGATCACATCACCGACCACCCGCAGCCACACCAGGGTTTCTACTGTGCTGCTGTGGATGACTTCCGGGGAGCGGGCAAACCAGTAGCCGTTTTCAATCACCGCGAAGAACTGAGTGATCCCCACCGGTAGCAGCGACATGAACACCATGGCGGCAAGACCGATATTCAGGCTCCAGAAGGCGCCCTTGAGCAGTTTCTCGTTCCACTGCATTTCCAGTGTCAGACCACGGACACAGGAGAGCATCAGGCCGATCCCCAGCATGCCATATACCCCCATAAAGGCGGCGTGGCCGTGGGTGGCTGTGGTGTTAAGACCCTGCACAAAGTAGAGCGAAATCGGAGGGTTAATCAGGAAGCCAAGCATACCGGCGCCAACCAGGTTCCAGAAGGCGGTAGCCACAAAGAACATGATGGCCCAGTGGTAGCGCTGCATCCAGGGAGCGGCATTGCGCAGACGATAGCTTTCTACAGCCTCATAACCAATCAGAGCCAGTGGCACCACTTCCAGCGCCGAGAAGATAGCACCCCAGGCAATAATGGAGTTGGTGGTGCCGGTGAAGTACAGGTGGTGCAGGGTACCGATAAGGCCGCCGGTGAGGAAGATCACCGTGGTAAACAGCACGGCTGCGTTGGCACTGCGGGCACGGATAAGTCCCAGACGCACCAGCAGCAGGGCGATAACTGAGGTCGCGAAGGTTTCAAAGAAGCCTTCTACCCACAGGTGAACCACCCACCAACGCCAGTATTCAGCCATGGCGAGGTTGGTGTGCTTGCCCATAAAGAGACCGGCGCCGTAGAAGAGGCCGATGGCCACGCAGGATGCGTACAACACCCACACCACGGGGCGCATTTCGCCCTGATCATTGAGCGCAGGACGAATGGCCGCAGTAACCAGCGCCAGCCAGATCATCAGCCCGACCAGCAACAGGATTTGCCACACCCGGCCCAAATCCACGTACTCGTAGCCCTGATGGCCAAAGAGGAAGTTGTTGTCGAGGTTGAAGTATTGCTGAACACCCAGCCATTCACCGGCCATGGAGCCGAGCACGACCACCACCAGGGCAACCCAGAGCACGTTCACGCCAAGGCGTTGATACTTGGGCTCATGGCCCGAAAGCGCCGGCGCTATATACAGGCCGGTGCCAAGCCAGGCGGTGGCAATCCAGAACACTGCCAGCTGAGTGTGCCAGGTACGGGTGACCGAATAAGGCAGAATTTCAGACAGCGGAATACCATAAAACTGCTGACCTTCCACCGCATAGTGCGCCGTGATCCCACCCAGCACTATTTGCAGTAAAAACAGCCCAATAGCGGTAATGAAGTACTTTCCAACCGCCTTTTGTGACGGCGTGGGCTTAAAGCGGAACAGCGGGTCTTCTTTGGCCGGAGTGGGCAGCGGCTGTTCACGGCCGGCGGCGTGATACCACACCAGACCACCAATCCCGGCGATCAGGGTAACGATACTCAGAATCGACCAGACGATGTTGTCCGACGTTGGGGTATTGCCAAGCTGGGGATCGTACGGCCAGTTGGCGGTGTAGGTGTAGGTCTCGCCGGGACGCTCTGTGATGGCGGCCCAGGCACTCCAGAACACAAAGGCCGTCAGCTGCTGACGGCGCTCCAAATCGGGTACAGTGGCCTCTTTCATGGCGTACTGTTCACGCAGTGGCTGCATGGCGGCATCGTCACCGAACAGGGCAACATAGTGATCTGCCACTGTCTGAATAGCCTTGATACGGGTAGCGCTTAAAGACACTTCCAGTTTGTCGCCGTTTTTGAACAGGCTATTGCGGCGCATATCATCGCGCAGCGCCTGCTCCAGACCAGCTTGCTGGCTGCTGTCCAGACTGGCGAAGTCTTTGCCATACTGTGCCTTGGCGCTGATATCGAGCCAGGCCTGGGCTTCGCGGTGCAGCCAATCGGCTGACCAATCGGGGGCAACGTAAGAGCCGTGGCCCCAAATGGAACCCAGTTGATGGCCGCCCATGGAGCGCCACACCAGCTGGCCGCGCAGTATGTCCTGCTTATCAAATACCACCTGACCGCTTTCGCTGGTATAGGCATCGGCGATGGGGGGCATCTCCCGATAAATCTCGCTGCCCAAGCTGAGCAGTACTGTGAAGGAGGCAATCAGCACTACTAACAGTGCGATAGCCGTTTTGCGAAGTGAACTCATTCTGGCCTCTCTAGCGCTTGTTCTAATGTCATTCCTACAAGGCAGTTTGTGTGCCAAAGTGAAAAAGTGATAAATAACAATGTGATGAGGTTTTTGCTTAACCAAATGGTGTCATTAAGACAGTGATTTTTATTGTGCAAATTACACTTTGATTGTCATTTTGATACCAAGATGCTTTTTGTGTAATTTGTTGATTTTGTTGCTCTACGTTTACTTCTTGAATGAATGCTGAATATTTTAGATAAAATTCACTTAATGGCTTAAATAAATTGGGTTTTACTGACTTCAAATTTTAATTAAAAATCGTTAACCCACAGCTTAATGATGATGCTGGCTGGTATAATTGCCGCGTAATTTTTATAGGAGGGGATATGGGCGCTGAAAATATGAATCTGTTTTTTCTGGTAGCCGCTGCGCTGGTGGGTCTCAGTGTGGTACTCAGTCCCCTGTCTTCGCGCCTTGGGGTACCGATCCTGCTGGTATTTTTGGGGGTGGGCATGCTGGCCGGAGAGGACGGCCCCGGCGGTATTCAGTTCGATGATTTCTCGACCGCCTACCTGGTAAGTAATTTGGCGCTGGCGGTGATTTTGCTCGATGGCGGCCTCAGAACCAAGATGGCGAGCTTTCGACTGGCACTGTGGCCATCCTTGTCGCTGGCCACGGTTGGCGTGGCGGTCACCACGGCGCTGACCGGCATGTTGGCGGCCTGGTTGTTTAATCTGGATTTACTCAGTGGCCTGCTGATTGGCGCTATCGTCGGCAGTACCGATGCAGCCGCTGTGTTTTCACTGCTCAAGGGGCGGGCGCTCAACGAGCGGGTGGGCTCGACGCTGGAAATCGAGTCGGGCAGTAACGATCCCATGGCGGTGTTCTTAACCGTTACCCTGATTGCCATGATAGCCGCTGGCGGCAACTTCGATTTACCTGTACTGCTGAAAAGCTTGATATTGCAGGCGGGAGTGGGCCTTGCCGCCGGACTCGGTGGCGGATATCTGATGTGGCGTCTGGTTAATCGCAGTGTGCTGGCCGATGGGCTTTACCCCATTCTGGTGCTGGCGGGTGGCCTGTTGCTGTTTGCGCTGTCCAACAGCCTCGGCGGCAGTGGTATTTTGTCGATTTACCTCTATGGCCTGTTTTTGGGCAATCGTGGCATGCGCGGCAAACACAGCACCCTGGCGGTGATGGATGGCCTGACCTGGCTTGCACAAATCGGTATGTTCCTGGTGCTGGGACTGCTGCTGACGCCGTCCTCTTTGCTGGATGTGCTGCTGCCTGGGCTGGCGCTGGCAATCGGGATGATAGTGTTCGCCCGGCCACTGGCGGTCTGGTTGAGCCTGGCACCATTTAAGCGTTTTACCTCACGGGAGCGCTGGTTTATCAGTTGGGTGGGGCTTCGAGGCGCCGTGCCCATTATTCTGGCGGTGTTCCCTATGATGGCCGGACTGCCCCATGCGGAGCTTTACTTCAACCTGGCGTTTTGTGTGGTGTTGGTGTCCTTGCTGCTGCAGGGAACCAGCCTGCCGCTGGCGATGCGTCTGGCAAAGGTAGAGCTGCCTGCCAGACCTGAGCCCATCAGCCGCGCCGGGGTGGATATCTTCCCCGCCAGCGAGTGGGAGATTTTTGTGTATCGCCTCAAGGCGCACAAATGGTGTGTGGGCGAGCCGTTGAAGCGGCTGGACATGCCTGAGGGAACCCGTATTGCCGCGCTGTTTCGCCACAACACCCTGCTGCACCCTTCGGGCAGCACTGTGCTGGAAGCGGACGATGTGCTGTGTGTGCTCGGTCAGGAGAAAGATCTGGCGGCGCTGAGTCAGCTGTTCAGTGAAGCGCCTGCAACGGCTGCCATGTCGGGCTTTTTCGGCGACTTTATGTTGGATACCCGGGTTAGGCTGGCCGAGCTTGCGCCCTTGTACGGACTGGCGCTGGCCGAGGATGAAAGTGAGCTGACGCTGGCGCAGCTTTGCGAGCGGATGCTGGGCAAAACTCCCATCGAAGGTGACGTGTTTGTCTGGCAGGGACGTGAATGGGTGGTGGCACAGCTTGAGGGGGATTGTCCGTCCTGCCTGGGCCTGAGGCTGCAGGCAGGACGCTGAGTCGCGTTACTTATACAGCGACGGCGCGTTCTCATCGGGGCGGGTTTTGAAGCGGCGGTGCAGCCACATGTATTGCGGCAGATTGCGTGAAATCAGCTGCTCAACCACCTGATTGCCACGGATGGCATCTGATACCTCATCCTCACCGGGGAAGTCTTCCAGCGGCGGCATGATCTCGATGTGGTAGCCCTTGTCATCGTCGTTACGTTGCACAAAAAACGGCAGCACCCTGGCTTTGCCGAGCTTGGCAAGGGTGGTGGCACCTGTGATGGTGGCGGCGTCTGGTACCGCAAAAAACGGAATAAACACCGCCGATGAGCGGCCAAAGTCCTGATCGGCGGTATACCAAATCACTTCAGCGCTGCGCAGGCAACGCACCATCTGACGCAGGTCGCGCTTGGGTACCAGCCCCTTGTTGGAGCGCAAGCGTCCCTTCACTTGCAGGTATTCCATCACCGCATTGTTATGCGGGCGATAAACCCCAATTCCCGGCTGAAACTGACCGAAAATCCGCGCGCCCATCTCCAGCGGCAAACAGTGCACCGCAAACAGGATAACCCCCTGGCCATTGGCAATGGTTTGCTCCACATGCTCGGTGCCCTTGATGGTCATATGCTGTTGAATGCGCTCATCGCTCCACCACCAGGCACTGATGGTGTCGAACACTGCCTTGCCGGTTTCTTCAAAATTACGCTTGAACAAGGCTTCGCGCTCAGCGGCGGGCATATCGGGGAAGCAAAGCTCCAGATTGCGTCTGGCAGTATTGCTGCGGCTGCCCGCGAGCTTTCTCACCAGGGTGCCAAGACCGGCGCCGAGTTTCATTTGCCATGACAAAGGCAAAGCCGATAACAGCCTCATCAGGCCAACGCCCAGCCACAGCAGCCAATACTTGGGGTGATACAGGTGATTGGAAAATTGCGCGCTTTCTACCACTTGGGGTTCACTCACAGACAAAAATTAGTGGCTATTCTAACGCAAAACACACACAACAGCCGGAGAAAATTGGGTACAATCCAGCATTAATTTAGCCGAATTTGATGTGAGAG